>JASHQQ010000049.1 GCA_030039035.1 Acidobacteriaceae bacterium
GTGATACAGGATCGCACGATCGGCGAACGGGGAGAGCTGATCTACAACCCGTCGCTCGATGACGGCACGGAAGTTGCTCCCGGCCGCTGGGCGCCGCAGTTTTTTGGGGAACTGCCGGTCGTGAACGGCGCGATCTACCCCTATCTCGACGTGGAACCGCGCCGCTACAGGCTGCGCCTGCTGAACGCGGCGAATACGCGCTTCTTCAGGCTCTATCTGAATCTGGCCGGCCGTCCCACCGATATCCCGTCGCTTGTGAATTTCCATCAGATCGCGAGCGACGGAGGCATGCTGGAAGGTCCCGCCGCCATGCAAAAGATCCTGTTGGCGCCTGCGGAGCGGGCCGACCTGATCGTGGACTTCACTGGGCTCGAGGAGAAGACGGTCACCCTGTCGAACGATGCGCGCGCCCCGTACCCCGGCTGGGATTTGCTGCGCGATATTCATTTGCCGTTGCTGGAGCTGATGCAGTTTCGCGTTGTGCGTCCGCTTTCGAAATCGGTGAAAGCGTTCAGCATGCCGTCTGCGGTGATTCTGCCGCCGGCCAATCCCGACGAAGCGACGGTCACGAGAGACTTCGTCCTCACCCAGGACGACGCCAACAAAGGTATGGCGATGCGCATCGACGGCAAGGGATACGACGACCCGGTTACCGTCTTTCCCAGGCTGGGCTCCGTGGAGAAATGGCGGTTCATCAACGCCACGGATGACAGCCATCCCATGCATGTGCATCTGGTCCAGTTCCGCATTCTCGAACGTCAGGGCTTCAATTTTGGCGCGTTTGTGCAAGGCCGGCTGGAGCTGGTGGGGCAGCCTCGCCGGCCGGCTGCCGGGGAGACAGGATGGAAGGACACGGCGATCGTCGCTCCACAGGAAGTTCTCTCGATTCTCATCCGGTTCGAGGGCTTTGAAGGAAAATACGTCTTCCACTGCCATGTGCCCGAACACGAAGACAACGACATGATGCGTCCCTTCGTGGTGATTGCGCCCGGGTCGAAACCATCGCATTGATGCAAGGTCGGGGGCTCTCACGCAACGGAGCCACCTTGAACCGCACCGGAAGCCGGGTACGCTCACCGTTAAGGCGCTGCAGGTGACTGTCCATTTGGATTTGTATCGCGTGAGTGGGACGAACAAATTCGCGCAGTCAGAGGCCTAAGGCAGTTTAAGAAATTCTGCAGACGAAGAGAGATCGCTGAGTCGACGCGACCGGCAGGGAGCGGCGACCTTGGGCAAGGATTCAAGGTACACACTATTTCTTAAACTGCCCTAGTTATCCCGGAATCGATAGCCGATGAAGCCGTCGGTGAGAATATACGCCGGATTCGACGAGTCATCTCCAAGCTTCCTGCGAAGTTGACCGATGAGCACTCGCAAATGGCCGCGATTCGGCAAATCGCCGGGAAGATGCAGCGCGGCGTGCAGGCGCGCGTGGGTCACGGGGCGGCCGGCGTGAGACATCAGGATCTTCAGCGTCTCGAATTCGAGGGGCGTTAAATGGAATTCCTCATTCCCCCTCATCACGCTGTGCCGGGCAGGATCGAGCGTGATATCCCCGGCCGTAATGGGCTCGTCGACCGGAGCTTCGGGAGCGCGGTACCGGCGGATCGCGGCACGCAATCGGGCCGCCAGTTCGCGGACCTGGAACGGTTTGGTCACGTAGTCGTCGGCGCCGGCATCCAGAGCTCTCACCTTGTCTTCCTCGCCGCCTCGAACGGTCAATATGATGATGGGCAGTCTGGTGAAGATTCGCCGCATGCGCGAGCAGGTCTCGACACCGCCGAGCCCCGGCATGTTGATGTCGAGCAACACGGCATTGTAGGCAGATGCGCGCACGCTGGCGAGAGCGTCTTCTCCGTTGCCCGCTTCGCCCACCTCAAAGCCCATGATCCCAAGCGTGGCGCGAAGGCTGCGCCGAAGCGCCGTGTCGTCGTCGACGATGAGGACCCTGCCTTGCGCCTCCTTCATTTCATTCCGCCTTTCTTACCTGCGGCAGTGCAAAATGGAACGTGGTAATGCCGTCAGGATGGCTTTCGACCCAGACACGCCCCCGGTGCGATTCGGCAATTCGCTTGGTTACAGAGAGGCCGATGCCCGTCCCCGCAGCCGTGTATTGCGCGTCGGGAATGCGGTAGAAGCGATCGAAGATTCGAAACTGCTCTTCGGGCGGAATGAACGATCCCTCGTTGCGGACGCTGAAGACGATCTCGGAATCGGTGGACGCCACGCCGAGCGTGATGGGCGTGTTGGGGCGCGCATATTTTGAGGCATTGTCGACAAGCTGAAGCAAGGCCATTTGCAGCAGGTGAGAATCGGCCCAACCGTATTTGACCTGTGCCGCGCAGACCGTGTTCAGGGCATGGTCTCCCAGCGCCGGACCTAACCAATCCCGGCACTGCTCCAGAAACCTGGCCAACTCGATCTTTTCACTCCGAACCTTCAGCTCCTCCGTGTCGAGCTCGGCTGTTTGCAGCACCTTTTCGGTCAAGGCTGCGAGCCGTTCGGATTCTTCTTCGATCAGCGAAGCCAGTTCTTTTTCGATCTGCCCCAGCTCCGGAATTTCAAGCAGGCCGGAGCTCGCCGTCTGGATGGTCGCGAGGGGCGTCTTGAATGCATGCGCGAGACCGTCCAGCACCGTCGATCTGAGCTGCTCGCTGCGCCTGGCGGCTTCCGCCTGGCTTTCGGCGAGAAACGAATGCGCGCGCTCCAGTGCGAGAGCAGTCAGCGAAGCGAGCGCATCGACCGATCGCGCATCGAGATAGCGGTCCTCGGAGGATGCCGCGATGTAAAGCGCGCCGACCGGCCTCGTTCCCAGCCGCAGAACGCGCCTGAAGCTGCGATGTGACGCATCGTCTTCTGAGACTTCGTTGAAGTAAGTGGCCCGCACCTCGTCCTCTGGAATGGAGACCCTGCCGGCCTTGTCCATTCTCGGCCCGCGCGCATCCCAGATCGCGACCGCGTCGATTTTGAAAATGTGCTCGATGAGGCCGGCAAGTTGCGCGCCCGCTTCCTGCCGGCGGTCCATCAGGATGATGTCGCGGCTGGTGAGAAAAAGCCGCTCGAGTCTGGTCCGCTCATTTTCGGCGTCCGCGGTCTGTCGGCGCAGCCGATCGGCAAATCGGCTGACGAAGAACGAGATGAGAAGGAAGATGGCCGTGGAAATCCAGTCCTGCGGATCCTCCTCGTAGAACGAGAGGATCGGGGGCATGTAGAAGAAGTCGAGAAATGCAACGGCCCCGAGCGAGGCGAACGCGGCTTCAACGAACCCCCAGCGAAACGCGATCGCCATGACCAGAAGCAGATCGACAAGGCCCGTTGTAAGCGGCTTGGCTTGCAGTCGATAGCCCGCGGCTGTAACCAGCACGAGGACAGATACGGCTGCCGCAACTCGCAGCAGGCGCATGGTTCCGGGCATATCCCGTGCCCCTAAGTCCGATGGTATTCCCCGAGTTATAAGGATTGCATAAGCAGAAGGCCGCAGCGGAACTCCCGAAGCTGCGAATGACTGAATTACACGTTGGAATTGCAAGCAAACCATAAAGACGCAGGCGATCGTAATCCGATCGTAATGGGTTCCGGCATTGACTTATAGAAGGAATCGCCAAGAACCCATTGGCAGACTGGAAGGCGCAAATTGAATACGATCCGCAATACCTCGAGAGGCTATATTCCCGTTGTTTCCGACTCTACAGCTCATTCGGTGTTGTGTCTGCACCTTGAGCGATTCGTCCTCCTTGCGGGGCAGTCATCGGAAATGCAACGGCGCGCGGAAGCCAGGCCGCGCTCCGCGCGATCCTCGCGCATCCGGCATCGGCTCTTCCTCGGCGGACTCGCCGGACTTGTTGTTCTCATCCTGTTTGCTGCGTCGCACGCCCGAGCGCAATCCACGTTCGGCAGCATCCGCGGCACCGTACAGGACGTGTCGGGAGCTGCGATCCCAGGCGCTCAGGTCACGCTTCACAGCGTCGACGAGAACACCGATCGCACGACTACATCGGACGATACGGGCAACTACGTTCTCGAAAACGTGAAGGCCGGCAAGTACAGCCTTCACGCAAAGCACACCGGATTTGCCGACACGACGATCGACGGCATTCTCCTGGCCGCGCGCCAGGATCTCCGCTTTCCCCTGCAGATGCCGGTTGCGGCACAGACACAGACCGTGGAGGTGACGGCATCCAACGCCGACATCAACACCGAGAATGCGACGGTCGGCGATTCAAAGGGCACGGCGCAGATCGGGCAGTTGCCGCTGAACTTCCGCGCTGCAACAACAAGCCCGTTGGCCGCCCTGGCTACTTCCTCCAACGTCCAGCAGGACTCGCAAGGCAACTTCGCCATCGGCGGAGCGACGACAGACATGATCGGATTCTCGGTCGACGGCATCTCTTCGGTGAACGTCTGGCAAAGCGGCGTTTCTCTTGCGACCGGCGCGGCAGGCGCCAATCCCTACCCGTCGTCGGAGGGCATTGCCGAACTCAAGGTCACCGCGTTCAACAACAATGCCGAGTTTTCACAGGTGGGCGACGTAACCTTTACGACGAAGGCCGGGACAAACCAGTATCACGGAAGCCTGTTTGAATATCTGCAGAACGACGTGCTGAATGCGAACGTGTACAACTTTGCCGAGAAGGCGCCGGAGCGCTTCAACACCTTTGGCGGCAGCCTTGGTGGCCCTGTCCAGGCCCCGCATCTTTACAACGGCCACAACAAGACATTCTTTTTTCTTGACTACGAGGGCAACCGCAGACGGACGTCGCAGCCGGGGCAATATGCGGTTCCCACGGCGCAGGACCGCGCCGGAGACCTGAGCGATCTGGCTTCGACAATTCCCGCCGATGCGGCGAATCCGAACTGCCCGAAGACCGGAGGTTGCCTCATCAACCCCGCCACCGGTTCGCTCGCCAATGGCAAGCCATTCGTCAACGACCGCATCACGACGCCGCTCAGCCAGTCTTCGCTGACGCTGCTGAATGACTACTATCCTCTGCCCAACGCGACCGGTCTCGGCGGAGGGCTGAACTATCAGACGCTGGTTCCGGTGCCATCGAATACCAATGGCATCGACGGGCGGGTCGACTATGTGATCTCGTCGAAGCAGCAGATGTATGCACGCTATAACTGGAAGAACCTGCTCGTGAACACGGTGAACCCGCTCTTGCCCAACGACGTGGACACCGAGCACGACCGCAGCTTCCTCGTCTCGCACAACTTCATCCCAAACAGCAGTATGGTGAACGAATTCCGCTTCGGATTCACCCATTCGATTCTGTCTCCGGACTTTCCCATCGTGGGCGCGGCGGCGATCGCGCAGTTGGGCCTGCAGGGCGTGAATGTCTCGCGTCACCCCACGGATCAGGGTTTCCCCAGCATCGTTTTCTCCGACGGCACAAACTTCACGCCGATCGGCCGCGACCACGTCGGTCCCACGCAGTCGAGCACCAATCAGGTCGCCGACAACTTCACCTGGACGCGCGGACGGCACACAATGCGCACCGGCATCGACGCTCGCTGGGTGCAGTTCGCCGTGCCGGAGATCGAGACGCCTTCGGACGATTATGGCCTGTTCACTTTCAACCAGGGCATCTTTACCGGCAGCTCCTTCGGCGACTTTCTGCTCGGCATTCCCAATACCACCTACTTTGCCGTGACTGGACCGAGGGACAACGCCGGCGGGCCGCAGTATGGCGTCTATGGGCAGGACGAATGGCAGGTCAGCAACCGCCTGACCGTCAACTACGGCTTGCGTTGGGAACTGCTTCCGCCCTTTGTCGACGCCAACGGAATTCAGGCCAACTTCGACCCCGGGACGAACGCCGTCATCGTGAACAAGACTCTCTACAACAATCTTGGTGGGCCGGTGCTGGCCTTCCTGCAGTCGTTCAATGCGTGCAACGCGGCGCCTCCGGGATGGGCGGCGCCGGCCGACAAGGGCTATGCGCCCTCCACGGCCATGCCGTGCACCAGGGTCGTCTCCAACGAGCAGGAGGGTCTCCCTCCCGGCCTGCGGCAGACCTATAAACGCAACTTCGATCCGCGGTTGAGCTTTGCCTACCGTCCGTTCGGCAACGACAGGACGGTGCTCAGCGCGGGCTACGGCATCTTTACGGTTACGGCCCTGGGCCAGCTCCAGAACAACAACGAGAGCAATCCCCAGGCTTCGGTATACACCTACACCAACATGAACGCGAGCGGAACGCCTTCGTTCCACTTCCCGCAGGTTGCGCCGCCGGCGTTTTTGGGCAAGGCTCCGGTGGGCGGCGGAGAGATCGAGCAGGCAACCGATCCGCATTACCGCGACGCGCAGGCCGCGCAGTGGAACGTCACGGTGGAGCGCGCGATCAATTCGAGCACGGCACTGCGGGTCAGTTACGTGGGCATGGACTCCTATCGCCTGAACGTGACCGTCAATCTGAATCAGCAGTTGCCAACGACCGTCCCGGCGCCGTTGCCCAATCCCAACCCGATTCCGTTTCCCAACTGGGGCACGATGTTTTCAACAGAGAACTACGGCCACCAGAACTACCAGGCGATGGAATTGCAGGCCACGCAGAGAACGGCGCACGGACTGACCTACCAGGCCAACTACACCTGGGCGCATGACCTGAGCGATGCCCAGGGCGACGCTCCCACCGCTTTCCAGGGCGAGACTCGCTATGGTCTGGCGGATGAGGACCGTTTCGCGATTAACAAGAACCGCGGCAACGTGATCGGCACGCGGCGCAACCGTTTCCTGATGACTGGAACTTACGAACTGCCCTATGGCCACGGACGGCAATGGTCAAGCCACTCGCCGATCGCGAATGGCATCCTCGGCGGCTGGAACCTGAACACCATCACTTTGCTCGAATCCGGTCCGTGGCTTACGCCGACAATGAGCGTGAGCGAGGATCAGACCAACACCAATCCGGCGGCGGCAGGAATCACCGTGGTCCGGCCCGATCGCGTGGGCAATCCGGTTCCTGCTCATCGTACCAATGCGAATTACTTTAATCTTGCAGCCTTCGCGCCTCCTCCGTTGGGCGCCGGAAGGGTAGGAACCGCGAGCGTAGGCAGTCTGGAAGGGCCCGGCACGATTGCGGTCAACAGCGGCCTGGCCAAGGTCATCGACCTGCACGAAAGCATGCGTTTGCGATTCGAGGCTACCTTCACGAACGTGCTGAATCACACCAACTTTGCGCCCCCGCTCACCGATATCAGCACGCCGGCTTCGTTTGGAGCGCTGACCACGGCGCAGACCGCCGAGAGCGCAGGCAACCGGACCGGCCAGGTCGCATTGCGGCTTGACTTTTGACCGGGATAACTCGCAAGTGGAATGAGAATCGCGCGGCCACACGGCACCGGCCGATCGTGGCCGCGCTCCCTGCGTTGGTTCTGCGCCGGAAAGCCGCGGTTGGGTCGCGCAAATCGCCGCGTCTGTGTCATGTGGCCCCGGCGGGCCGCGTGGTGAGCGTGCCTTGGTGTCCAGACCGGGCAGCGGCAGCCACATTCCCAGGCTGCCGCGCGAGCATTGCAGCAATGGCCACTTGACACCGACCATCTTTTGCGCAGTATACTTCGCTCCAGTATATTGAGGCAACGCATGTTCAATTCCGAACTGAAAAAAGGAAGTGCGGAGCTGCTGGTTCTTTCGCTCCTTGAGGCACGTCCACGTCACGGATACGAAATCGGAAAACTCATCGAGCAAAAGTCGGAAAAACGCATCCAGTTCCGCATCGGGTCTCTCTATCCCATTCTTTGCCGCCTGGAGCACCGGGGTCTCATTGCCGGCCGCTGGGTCGAAAGGGCCGGAGAACGTCGAAGGCGGTTTTATCGACTGACTGCGGAAGGTAGGAGGGCTCTCGCTGCCCAGCGCAGCGCCTGGCAGGAATTTGTTTCAACGATCAATCAGCTTGTGAGCTCCGAATATGCCTGATTGGCTCAAATACGTGCGGGAACACCTGTCACTGCCGAAGTGCCCGCTTGCCCGGGAGGAAGAGATTATCGAAGAGATTGCCCAGCAACTCGACGACGTCTGCCTGGAGAGCCTGCATTCGGGACTCAGCGAACAGGAAGCATTTCTGGTCGCTGAACAACACATCAGTGATTGGGCTGCCCTGGCAAATGATCTGATGCACTCAGGTTTCGGCCAGAGCCGAAAGCCGATCGTATCAGGCTCTCCCGAGGAGGCCCCGGGTTTATCCGTCCCGACGCATCGGCTCGCTCCTTCGCAGATGCAGAGAACAGGTACTGGTCGGCGAAACCTGAAGACGAGGTTTGCGCATGCGCTCGGAGCGATATCGCAAGACCTGCGTTATGCGAGCCGTATATTCGCGAAGAAGCCTCTCTTTGGCGTAATCGCCATCGTCACTCTCGCTGTGGGAATTGGGGCCAACACTGCGATTTTCAGTGTTATCGATTCCGTTCTGTTGCGACCGTTGCCATATCCGGAGGGAAACCGGCTGACGGTGATTTGGTCTACGCTCGGAAAAGAGGGGCGCTGTCCGGGTTCCGGCCCTCAACTGCTTTCCCTTCGCGAGCGCAGCAAGCTCTTCGATCAATTTGCGGGTATTTGGGTACAAAGCGGAGCCCTGACCGGCCGGGGCGAACCGGAGCAGGTGAAACGGGGCTGGGTTACCGCGAATTTCCTCTCCCTGTTAAGCAATCGTCCTGAAGCAGGAAGGCTCTTCGTGTCTCAGGATGAAGGAGAGGGCCGCGCGCCGGTTGTCGTGATCAGCCACGAACTCTGGCAACGACATTTCGGAGCAGACCCCAATCTCGTCGGTCGCTCCATCCTGCTGAATGACCGGCCTTCTGCAGTGGTGGGCATATTGCCCCCGGGATTCAGGGTCCTGTTTCCCGAAGGAGCAAGTGTTCCTGCCAACATCGATGTTTATTCGCCGTTCAATATGGAACTGGCAAGGCTGCCGCGGGATCGGGGCTTCCTCCGGATCGTCGGACGGCTTCGGGACGGTGTAGCCATCCCGCAAGCACAGGCAGAACTGGATACGATTGCAGGGCAGCTCCGTGCCGGGTTTCCCGAATATTCGGAAGAGGATCTTCGCCTGCAAACAGTTTCTCTGCAGGGTGATGTGACACGCAATGCACGCTCGTATCTTGTCTCTCTTTTTGCCGGAACCGGCTTCGTCCTCATGATCGTGTGCGCAAACATGGCCATGCTCTTTCTCTCACGCGCTAATGAACGGCGCAACGAGATGTCAGTGAGAGCGGCTCTGGGAGCCGAACCCGGTCGATTGGTTCGTCAGCTTCTCACCGAAAGCGTCTTCTTATCCGTGCTGGGAGGGATCGCGGCGCTCGGCGTTACCTGGGGGATTCTGAACGCCCTCCGGGCCCTGGAACCGGCCGGGATCGCTCAAACCACTTCTGTCAGCCTCAACCTTACCGTTCTGACATTCAACATCGCCATATCCGTTGCTTGTGGGCTTCTGGTCGGATTATCCCCGGCTCTCGAAGCGCGGGCCATGAACCCGAATGCGATTCTCAGAGAATCGTCGAAGACCACAACCGAGGGCAGGCACGTCATGCGTCAGCTTCTGATCGGGGGTGAGGTCGCGCTGACGTTCGTTCTGTTAACGTGCTCTTTGTTGCTGATTCGTACCTTTGCCGGCCTTTTGCATGTCGAGCCGGGCTTCCGTTCGGGAAACGTTCTCACATTCCGTGTTTCTCTTCCGGGCGTTCGATACACGACTCCGCAGGCGGCGAACCAGTTCTTTCAGGAGTTGCAGCGCCGGCTCTCTGCACTGCCAGGGGTTCAATCGGTGGGTGTTGTCTCCCATCTGCCATTCGATGACAGCCTGCCCAACTGGTACAGCTACTTCTGGCGCGAAGGAGCGCCAAAGGACCGACAGAATACGCTCATGGCGGACCATCGCGCCGCATATCCCGGCTTTTTCGACAGCATGGGAATCACTTTCATTGCCGGGAGAAACTTCGATACTTCGGATGAGGCCGGTCACAGGAAAGTGGTCATCATTGATGATTCTCTGGCCACACAACTCTGGCCACATGAGAACGCCATTGGGAAGCAGCTAAACGTTGAAAATGGCGACTTCGTTCGGGATGTCGCGGAGGTAGTGGGAGTGGTAAAGCACGTCCAGTACCACTCTCTGACCGATCAGGTGAGACCTCAACTTTATCTGCCTTACGGCATTGCCACACGCGCAAATATGTCAGTAACCATCCTGGCAAACTCATCTCGGGAACTTCTTGTACCTTTGATCCGCGGGCAGGTGCGAGAGATGGACAAAGACCTTCCGCTGTCGGATATGCGGCCGATGGATGACTACGTCTCCGATGCGCGCCTCTCTGCACGCTTCATAACCTTGCTTTGTGGCTCTTTGGGCGCGATTGCCTTGCTGCTGTCCTGCATCGGGATCTACGGGGTTGCCTTCGGCAGTGTGACCAGCCGCAGAAAGGAGATTGGCGTGCGCATGGCCCTCGGAGCCCGGCAGCACAACATCGCTGCGATGGTTTTGCGCAGGAGTCTGACGCCGGTAATCCTCGGCGGGGTTGCGGGACTTGTAATGTCCATGGCCGTGACACCGCTTCTCTCCAGCTTGTTCTTCGGAGTCCATCCCATCGATCCTCTGGTACTGGTCTCCGTCCTGCTGTTCCTGTGCTTCGTCGGCTTGCTGGCTTCTTCGCTTCCGATGCATCGCGTCTTGCGAGGAAATCCGATCGGCGCGTTGCGTTGCGAGTAGAGAGAATGTGAGGGCGATTCCGGCCACAACGCGGCATATCCAGGGGGAGTTCACCGGGAATTCTTCGGCAAAGGGAGGTACGCAATGAAACACGCAACCCCGAAACTGATTGCGCTGGCGCTGTTCGTCGCCGCGCCGTCATTCGCACAAGAGCTGAAGCCGGTTTCCGGGGATGTTCGACAAGCCGATCGTGACGCCATTCGGGCCCACATCGACAAGATCTTCCAGGCCTATATCGCGAAAGATGCTGCGACGATCCGCGCGACGCACGCTCCCGCGTGGATCGGATTCCAGTCCACTTCGAAGATGGCCATTCAGGGAATCGACGCCTATATGAAAGACGTGGATGGTTACCTGAACGGGCCAGTCCGCATGACCGCTTGCAAGATGCTCGAGTTTGAAGTCATCTTCTACAGCGACGTCGCGCTTGTACCATACGTTGCCGACGTAACCTATGCTTTTCCTGGAGGGACGGTCACGCAAAAACTGCGCGTCTTCGACGTCTACGCCAGGCTCGACGACGCCTGGATCCAGGTCGGCTCCGACACGCAGTTGCATCCCGACTCCATTGCCGCCGCAATGGAAGATCTCCGTCCCATGAGCCCGGACCAGAAAACCGGTTTGTTGGCGGCGCGCGAAGCGGTGTGGCGCGCGTGGTTTGCAGACAATACGCCGGAGCTGGAAGAATTGATTCCACCTGAATTGATTGCCATCGAAACCGGAGAGAAGTGGCAATCACGCGAGGATGAACTCGCAGGTGCGAAAAACTTCGCCGCGAGGGGTGGAAAACTGGTGCGTCTGGAATTCCCTCAAACCGAGATTCAGGCTTACGGTCATACGGCCATCCTCTACACGAAATTCACGCTGGAAACGGAAATGGACGGCAAGCAAACAACGCTCTCCGGGCGCGCCACGGAAATGTTTGTGTCCCGTCATGGCAAGTGGGTGAACGTCGGATGGCACCTGGATTCTGGCAGCTAGCCGGTTCGCCAACTACTGGTGTGGCACTTCAGAGACACCGGTCCGCCAGGTGTTCCGGAAAGGATGCCATGGTTCTGGCAAATCAGCGCCACGACGTCCGGTGGGCGCGACCACCTGCACTTGCCAGCCCGGACGGCCGTATCATGCCGAGTCCATTGGGACGACCTGCCCCGACGGTGCTGTCCGGACTTCAGTCGCACACCAGATCAAGGATGCCATAGCGTCCGTATTGTCGGCCAATCGGAAGTTTCCCCGGCGGCCCGGTACCGGGTCACGGCCTGAATGTTCCGGATTGGCGGTAATTCGCCCGCAACCATCGAATAGACCTGCAAGATTGATCAGAATTGGCGAAAAACCCGTTGAACGGCACTGATCCGGAATGTGTTTACTCAGAAGCCTCTGCTCCACCCGGGCTTGATAAAGGCCTGACGCCGTCTCGTACCGATCGGCACGATCCAACCGATCTGCTGGCGTTGCCTGAGTTCAAGAGAACAATGGCGCAGCAGTATGACAGCTCCGCTTGGCTCACCGGCAGCGACTCAGTACTCGGCCGGCTTGAGACCGGGGTTCTTCGGGGTTGCCGGTCGCGCATTTCTTCCATCCTGCAACCCTTGCCTGCGCGTCGGCTGGGCGCTGAAGCTGACGGGATGGGTCTGCAGTTCCGGAACCGTGCAGGGAAGCCGGCTTTTGTGCGCCTCTTGCAATGCGGTGCTGGCGTGGCGGCGCCGCCATGACATACAATTTGCACGCCTTGGGTTATCGCTCGTCCTCGAACCCGGACACGGCGAGGCCGGCGGCGAATCAAAACGATCTTCGGAAGAATCGCCAGCCGATTCGACGACGCTGACCGATTGTTGACCTCCGTCTTCTCTCTATTCGGCTCGGAACGAATCGAATAGCACCGCCAGCGCCGGGCGACGCCGGAGCCCGATGCGGCCGCCAACGCGGAAACGCAACTGCAATCGCTCAATCCCGACGCGATGCGTACTCGATGCAGCGGCAAGTAAAGAATGGGCGGTTGCGATAGCAGACAGAGCTGGGAATAGACTGAGCCGGACTTAAAGTTCACCTGCGCAGATTGCGCCAAACACACTCCCGGGGAAGGAGATTACCGTGATTTCAAAACGCATAGGACAAGCGGCGGGCATGGGCAGGCTGTGGTTTTGCCTGACGGCCGTGACGCTTTTTTCAGCTAGCTACTCGCTCTTGGCACAACGCACAGCTTCGGGAAGCCATTTGGCCGACGAGGGCTTCTCTGGCGGAGCGATTCACCGTCAATTATGTTTCGTAACTGCGGATTGCGGGAACTTCGACCCGCCTGGTGAAGTTGGCACCGCACCCATCAGCATCGGCGGCTTCACATTGAGTCCGCAGAATGCACCACAGTTCGTCCTGGATGACTCAGGCGCCGGAACCGGAGCGGGAAATCCGCTCGACATCTACACTTCGAACAGTACCGGCGCGCAGATGTGGTCAGCCAACTATACCGGCGTAGTGCCGCCCGGTTTTTATAACTTCGCCGCGCTCGGTCCGTTTTGCATTACCGCTTCGGGAACCACCAGCGGTTCGGCAGTGGTTCTCGATCCGTGCGCTGGCACTACGGGGCAGGCCTGGGATCCGATTCTGATTGGCAAGTTCTACGAATTCCAGCCCGCTAACAGCACAAACCTTTGCCTCACTGCCAGCGGAAAGGCCGTGGGGAGCGCTGTTGAGGTGGATACGTGCACGGGAGCTCCCAATCAGGAATGGTCGCTTGCCGTGGAAACCAACAGCAGCAATACCGGGAAAGGCGGCCGCGACGCCAGCCCCTGCAACGGGATTGGCGGCCTCATGGTTGGAGGCGTGTACTACAGGCCCACCTGGTGCCAGGAATTCGATGGCCCTGCACGTCCGCCATCCACCGAGGCGTGGAATTTCGACCTCGGTAACAATAACGGCTGGGGAAATGGCGAAGCGGAGGTTTACTGCGGACCTCCGGGAGTCTATGGCAATCCGAGCCAGTGTCCCACAACGTTCAGCACTTCCACGGCTCCGGTCTACATTGATGGCAACGGTCATCTCGTGATCCAGCCCAGAAATGTAAATGGAACGTGGATATCGGCTCGCCTGAATACGGATGGAGGGCAGACCTTCCAATACGGCATTCTCGAAGCCAGGATCGAGCTTCCCGATATGACCAATCAGGGAATCTGGCCCGCTTTCTGGGCGTTGGGAAACAATATCAACAGCGGCGTTCCCTGGCCCGTTGCCGGCGAAATCGACATCCTGGAAGACTGGTCGCCACAGGTGTACAACGGGGCCGGAGACACCGGCGAGAATTCCACAATTCACACCTATCTCACCGGCGGAGATGGAATTTCCGATCGCTACCTGTTCCCCAGCGGACAGGCAGTGAACACGGCCTTCCACACCTATGGGATTATCTGGTCGCCTGACGAGGTCCAGTTCTACGTGGACGACCCAGGCACACCATTCTTCACCACTACCCCTGCCACCCTTCCCGCCGGGGATGTGTGGCCATTCAATCAGCCGATCTTCATCCTCTTGAATGAGGCCATCGGCGGCACCCTGGGCGGATCGATCAGCGGCCTGACCAACCCCGGGCCGATGACGGTCGACTATGTTCGTTATTACTCGGCGCCATAAAGCGTCTTCGTTCTCTAACCGGTTCGAATCATCCGGCGGTGGAATTCATTTCCACCGCCGCTCCCGGCGGCAGCAAAGCCTGCGGAAGTTCTTCAACCGGGCGAACAGCCGCTCGATCTTCCATCGCCGCGCATAGCGCCCCGTAGCGACGCGGAAGATCCCGCCGCGGCGCGCCGGTGCGCAGAATCCACAGCACTCCATCCATCGTCCTGCGGCCATCGGCCCAGCGCCCGCACCGGCCATCGGCCCGCTGACATCAAGGTTGACCCCACTCGACAAAATCCGGAACGTGTTGCTGATCGGGCCCGGGGTCGGACCCACGATCGGGCCAATCATATTCACCGGCAGAAATCCCTTGTGCAGCAGGACCTCCAGCGCGCGGAACTCCGGTTCGCGAGACCGGTACCTTCAATCGCATTCTCGCCCTGGAGGGCAAGGGCACGCATCGCCCTGACCATAACCAGCCACACGGGATCCGCCTTCAAGGTCCTTTTGCGCCCTTAAGGCAGTTTAAGAAATTCTGCAGACGAAGAGAGATCGCTGAGTCGACGCGACCAGCAGGGAGCGGCGACCTTGGGCAAGGATTCAAGGTACACACTGTTTCTTGAACTGCCCTGAACCTGAATCCTTCAAAAGAACAGGTCATCAATTGTATTGACGTCAATATATCTGGCGGCAATGCTTTGGTTCAAAGGAGAACCTGTTATGAAAACCGCTTCCACAATCGCCCGTTTCCTGGCAGGCGTGATTTTCCTCGTCTTCGGCCTGAACGGCTTCCTGCACTTCATTCCGCTGCCGCCTCCGGGCGGAGTAGCGGGACAGTTCATGGTTGCTCTGTACGTCTCGCACTACCTGACGCTGATCTTCGCGGTTCAGGTGGTCGGGGCAGTGCTCCTCCTGGTGAATCGCTTCGTGCCTCTGGCGCTGGCCATCCTCGCACCGGTGATCGTCAATATTCTCAGCTTCCATGCCTTGACGGCCCCCAACGGACTTCCGATGGCTCTCTTCGTGGCTGTGCTCCGGGCGGTGAACTTCATCTACGCGCGGCGGGCCTTTTCCGGGTTGTTCCAGTCGCGTTTGCAGCCGCGGGCCTGACCGCAGGAGAAAGGAACCAGACCATGTCACACGAACTCACGGTCGTCGTCACGGGATCCACGGGTAAACAGGGCGGTGCCGTCGCGCGGGGCCTCCTCGAGCGGGGCCACAAGGTCCGCGCCGTCACACGTGACACCAACTCGAGCCAGGCCAGGTCGCTCGCGAACGCCGGGGCGATGTTGGTTGCGGCGTCGCTCGAAGACACCGCGGCGATCGCCGAAGCGCTGGAAGGATCGACCTCTATGTTCGCAATGACGACGCCGATCGGAGGTACAGAGGCCGAGACACGACAAGGCGTCGCCGCAGCAGACGCGGCGAAGGCAGCAGGAGTGCATCTCGTCTTCGCTTCCGTTGGCTCCGCCGACCGGCAGACCGGCGTTCCACACTTCGACAGCAAGTACGAAGTTGAAAAGTACATCGCGAAAATAGGGGTCCGCGCAACGATTCTCGCGCCGGTTGCCTTCATGGAGAACCTCTATTTCGGGAAAGAGCAGCTTGCCCGGGGGATTTACGCTTCGGCGCTCCCGCCAGCGAGGGCTCTCGCGCAAGTTGCGGTCGCGGACATCGGCGCGGTCGCTGTTCGCGTCCTCGAGAACGCCGATCGTTTCGCGGGCAAGCGCTTCGACCTCGCGGGCGACGAATTGACGGGGAATGACGCCATGGCTATTCTCTCCCGCGTCACTGGCCGCCCCTTTGGCTATTACCAGTTCCCGCTTGATGTCGTGCGCCAGCGCATGGGCGAGGATGCCCTCAGGATGTACGAATGGTTCGACCGCGTTGGTTTTGCTGTGGATCGCGCCGCGCTCCGCCGTGAATTTCCTGACGTCGCCTTCCATGACTTCGAGTCCTGGGCGAAGATGCAGGATTGGAATCCGCTTTTGCAGCGCGAGTAGAAGCGAATGCAGCGCTCCGTGCGTTTGAAACACTGTTGACCGGGCATTTGGAGGGAACAGTCCATGAAAGCGCCGGGAACAACATGGCAGACGATATCCCAAACGATGGCGTCAGAGCCAATTCGGTGTTGCCCGGACTTGCCAGCACCGGGGACATTGAGCCTCAATCTGAAGGGCAAAAGCGCGGCGCCTGGGAACAGCAGGCGATCAAGCGGCTGGGAGACCCCCTGTAACGTCAGCGTTTCACCATTGGCTATTCATTCGTTGTCGAATGTCCCAGGCGCCCGCCACTCGCGGAGCTTTGCCTGGTGTGGTCCAAATCGCTTGAAACGAGGAGATCAACATGGCATATAGCATTTCGACCTTGCTGCTTCGTAATCTGAGCGGCGTATTTGGCGAAAATGACCCCGTGCGTCGCCGCGCGGCAATCGACGAAATCTTCAACGAAGACGCAGTGTTCTATGACCCCAAAGGCGGTGTATTCCGCGGCCGTAAGGAGATCGATCGTGTCGCTGGCGCGATAAGAGCAACGCATCCGGACTTCGAATATCAACCCTTCTTCGCTCCCCAGGAAACAGGTGTTGCCGGACGGGTCCGATGGGTATCTGGCGCCCCCGGCGAACCGCCAGCTTACGCAGGAACCGATTTCATCGTCGCCCGGAACGGTCGTATTGCTTCGGTCTGTCTCTTTTTCGACAATCTGCCCTGAGCCGGACATCCCGGGAGTGGCCCGGATCAGCGAGTGGTAGAATCCCCGATTCACTCACTGACGAAGCGGAGCGGCCGCGACATATATAATGAGTGGGTGTTCAGGGATTGACAGAACGTC
>JASHQQ010000291.1 GCA_030039035.1 Acidobacteriaceae bacterium
GCCTTGTACGTCTTGTCGACCTTGTGGTCCTTTACGGTGAAGGTCGAGAACTCGCCGTCTTTCTCGTATGCGCGCATGAACTCGTCGCTCACGCGCACCGAGTTGTTGGCGTTCTGGAAAAAGATCGACGAGAATGCCTCGGAGTCGGGGCCCGAGCCGTCATAGCCGGCGCGGATCAGCGTGTAAGCCTTGGCTTCTTCCCTGGCCTTGCACTCGATGAATTCGACGATATCGGGATGGTCGACATTGAGAATCACCATCTTGGCGGCGCGGCGCGTCTTGCCGCCCGACTTGATGACCCCGGCGAAGGCGTCGAATCCGCGCATGAAGCTCAGCGGGCCGGAGGCTTGGCCGCCGCCCGACAAGTGCTCCATCGATCCGCGGATCGTCGAAAGATTCGTGCCCGTTCCCGAGCCCCACTTGAAGAGCATGCCTTCGGTCTTGGCCAGCGTGAGAATCGAGTCGAGCGAATCCTCGACAGAATTGATGAAGCACGCCGAGCATTGCGGATTGCGGTAGCCGGTGGCCGAGTACTTGACGCCGCCGGTCGCCGCATCCCAGTGCCAGCTCTGCGCTTCGGAGTCGGGCTCGAGCCGGTCGCAGCCCACGTTAAACCACACCGGCGAGTTGAAGGCGACCTTCTGCGTGAGCAGCATGTGCGCCAGCTCGTCGTGAAAGATCGCCGCATCGGCCGCCGTGGCAAAATAGCCGCCCGCCTTGCCCCAGTCGCGAATGGTCTCGGCCACGCGGCTGATGAGCTGCCGCGCCCCGGTCTCGCGCTCCGGCGTCCCAAGGTGCCCGTGCAGGTACTTCGAAGCCACGATGTTGGTCGCCGTCATCGACCAGTCGACCGGCACCTCGACGTCCTTCTGCTCGAAGATGGTGTTGCCCTTTGCGTCGGTGATGGACGCGGTTCTGCGCTCCCACTGCATCTCGTCGTAGGGCGAAGTGCCCTCTCTTGAAAATCGGCGGGCAAAGGTCAAGCCTCCCTGGGCATACGGAGTCTGCAGGGCGGCGGGTGAAATCTCTGGGCGGACTTCGTTCATGGAATCACCTCGATCGGCAACGTCGGTCACGGTACTGCCGGCGGGGTGCGAAGACGCATGGGCCGGCAGGTTGAGCCTGCGAACGGAGAACGGGGATCTGGGTTTGAAAAAGACCACGGGAATTCTCGACTTTTTGACCGTTTTCGTGATGCCTGTATTTACGGGCTGTTAACAGCCGCAGATGAGAAGGTAACGCTGTCTATGGTGCAAGTCAAGCGGAAACCCCAACATCTAGTGTTTTCTTGACATTTCAAGCATCATCCTTCTAAACGCGGCGATTCCGCCTGTGGAAAGCGCGAAAACCCGCGCCGGAAGCGGGTTTCAGGGCCCTGGTTGCCTCAAGACCAGTGCAAATGGCGTCCCCGACGACCTTTGCGCCTTCTCGTGAAGGCTAGTCCGAGGGGCTGCCCAATTCAAGAGGCTCCGGAACCGAATCGCGGCTGTGCGAATGTGGAGAATCCGAACGCTGCTCGGCCGATCGAAGCCGTCGCAGCGCGAACGGCAGGAAAGAAAGCCCGCTCCAGGCCCGCGCAGAAGAGATGGGCTCCAGACACGGATACATAGCATCCGGTCAGACCTTGGCGTCGATTTCCGCGGGATTCTGCCTTGACAATCGTCCTTCAAAGCTGAGACACGAATGTTCAACCCGATCTGAGAATGGACCCGGCAATCTCTGGTTGTCTGCTCGCCGGCCTTTTGCGGAAGAACCGAGTCACGCTGGCTCGGGATGGTTCCCTATGCTGCGAGGAGACGACATGAGAATTCCCACCCCGTTGATCGCCCTGTTCGGCGCCATGCTGGCGCAAACCGCGCAAGTCGGCGCGGCCCAGACCACCGCGCCCCAGACCGCGCCCCTGACCAGTTCTGTGGCCGCGGTAAGCGCCGAGGCCGATCCCAACCTGCCCGGCGCCCGTCTGCTGCGCTTCAGCAGCACCGTGCGCGGCGATTTGACCGGCGTTGCCGGAGCGCCAGTCACCATGCGCTTCGCGCTCTACGCCGATCAGGAAGGCGGCGAGCCCGTGTGGTCCGAAGTGCAGCGTGTGGAAGTCGCGCGCGACGGCAGCTACACCGTGCTGCTGGGCGCCGGGACCGCGGGAGGCCTGCCCGTGAGCGCCTTCGCCGGCGGCAATGCGCGCTGGCTGTCCGTCGAGTTGGGCGAATCGGAAGGCAGCGAGCAGCCGCGCCTGATGCTCGTGGGCGTGCCTTACGCCATGGAATCGGCCGATGCCCAGACCCTCGGCGGCTATCCCGCTTCGGCCTTCGTGCTCGCTGCGCAGTTGAAGGCCGGAGCCGCAGCCGCGGTCGCGCAGGCGATCGCCGGAGCGCACCCGCTGGCCACGGGCATCACCGGCAGCGGCACGAAGGATCACCTCGCCAAATTCACTTCCGCCAGCACCATCGGCGACTCGCAGATCTTCGATAACGGAACCGCGGTTGGCATTGGAACCAAATCGCCCGCGGCATTGCTGGATGTCGCCGGTGCGGCAACCTTTCAAGGTGTGCTTTCACTCCCCGCACTGGCCACTGCCACCACGACGGCCGGCGCTTCCTCCTGGCCGTTGAATCTGACCGGCTCCATCTATGTGCCGCCGGGCAATCCCAGTTCATCCGGCGCCCCTGTGAGTGAGACCTTTCAATGGCAGGTCGAGCCGTTCCTGAACGACACGTCGGTGGCGCAGAACTATCTTTCCCTGAACTATATTCAAGGCACAAACAAGCCCGTGCCCATCCTGCTCATCAACAATGTCGGACGCATGTCGTTTCCCTATAACGGCGGCTACTCGTTTATTCCCGGCCTGAGCGTTCCCAACATCTTCACCGGCACGCAGACCTTCGACAACACCGGCGCGGCCATCGACGCCAAATCCACCGGTTCCGGCTCGAGCGCCATCAACGCCACCGACACCGGCAATGGCGGCACGGCGATCACCGCCAACGGCGCGGGCTACGGCATTTTTGCCAACGGCACCGGAAGCGGGGGTGTGGGCGTCTTCGGCTCCGGATACTGGGCCGTTCAGGCCGTCGGCAAAGTCTATGGTGTTTACGCGACGGCCAACCAGCCCGACTCCGCCGCGGTCTTTGCTCAGACCACCGGCTCCGGTCTTTCCATCGGCGTCGACGGCCAGGGCGGGGCCTTCGGCGTCGTCGGCGAGGGCACGGTGAACGGCGTCTATGGCCACTCGACAACCGCCGGCGCGACCGGCGTGCAGGGATACGCGCCGGCGTACGGCGTCTACGGAACCGGAACCGCCAGCGGTTCGACCGGCGTCTACGGAACTGCGCCCCAGTACGGCGTCTACGGAACGTCGGCGCAGTTCGGCGTCTACGGAAACGCCACCGGATCCAGCGACGCGGCGGGCGTCTACGGCAACGCGGGCACTGGAACCGGCGTTCAGGGCAAAGGCGTGATCGGCGTCAACGGCAGCGGCTCGCTCTACGGTCTGTTCGGTCAGGCGAATAGCACCGGCGTCTACGGCGATGCCGTGACTTACGGCGTCTATGGCATCGCCACCGGGACCTCCGGCAACCCGGCCGGCGTGTACGGCACGGGAACCTACGGTGTGCAGGGCGTCGGCAACTCTTACGGCGTCTATTCTTCTACGGCAAGCGGCAAAGCAGGCGCCTACGGCGTCTATGGCGCTCGCAGTTCCACGGGCAACGACTCGGGCTATACGGTCTGCATTGCGGACTGCGGCGAATCGTTTTCCGTGGGCGGAAACATTCCTGCCAAAGCCGGTCTTTGGGCCGACACGAACTATGACGGCGACACCTCGACCGACAACGGCAACAAGGTTGGAACCTTTGTGCCGGCATTGCTGGTAACGGCCGATGCCACCGCCGGAGCGGTCATGCTGAATGTCTCCAAATACGCGCCCACGCTGGTGCTGGCGAATAACGCCGCCGGCGGCATTGGCCCCAATGTTCTTCGCGCGGAGGGCCGCGACGGCGTGTGCACGCTGAGCGGCGCCGGCGACGTTTCCTGCACAGGCAGCCTTAAAACTCTCGCCAAAGCCAGGACGGCCGCGGGCGAGCGGCAGGTGGAGACCTATGCCCTGCAGTCGGCAGAGAGCTGGCTTGAGGACGCAGGCACAGCGCAGCTTGTCAACGGCGTGGCGCGCGTGAATCTGGAGCCGGTCTTTGGCCAGACCGTGAACACCGGCATCGAATATCACGTCTTCCTCACGCCCGACGGCGATTGCAAGGGGCTTTACGTGAGCAAAAAGGATGCCAACGGATTCGAAGTCCGCGAGCTGGGCGGAGGCACAGCGTCGATCGCCTTCGAATATCGCATCATGGCCAAGCGCGCCGGCCACGAGAGCGAGCGCCTCGTGGACGTGGCCGAACGGGATGCCATTGCGCGAAAGGCGCAGGCCGATCCCGCGGCAAAGCCTGCCGAGTAGCTGCGCGGCACACGTCGGTGGGTCGCGAAAGCCGGGTAGGATGATTCCCCTCGCCTGGAAGCCTGCGCCGCTGCCCGTCCCGATCACATCGCGGCCGCGCGCTTCCTCGATCGTCCCGGTCGCACCTCGTCGATCATCCCGGTTGCGACCGCTGCGATTGGAAGTGCGACGCGTGCGAACCGGATATTCCCTGCGATCGACTCCGTCGTGCGACACGTTCCCCCGCGAGATTTGCCCCAGGCTTGGTCAGGTCGGATCAGGGCTCAATCGGATCAGGGCACGATCGGGTCAGGGCTCAATCGGATCAGGACACGAGTATGATCGGCGCGCGATATGATGATATGGTTGCTTGTCCAGGCCGGGATGGCGGAACTGGCAGACGCAGCGGACTCAAAATCGGCCTCCCAGCGAGTCATATTTCCGTAAACATCTGAAAATAAATTGCTTGCGCTGATACCGATCAGAGTGCATGGCTTGCGCAACTCTTGCACACTTTTGCGCTTCTTATAGAGAAGCAGGAGGTGCGGCAGCATGGCAGAGCATCACACCATCCTCGGTGGCAAAGTTCACGTCTACAAACGTCCGAACAGTTCCAGTTGGCAATGCGCGACCTATCTGGCCGGAAAAAACCGGCGCACCACCACGAAAGAAGACAGCCTCTCGAAAGCGAAGGAGTTCGCGGAAGACTGGTATTTGCAGTTGCGCGGCAA
>JASHQQ010000292.1 GCA_030039035.1 Acidobacteriaceae bacterium
CGATCTGTTCTAGCTGTTCCATCTTGGCCAGCGCAGTTCGCCCCGCCTTGCGTTCACCGCTTGTGAGCCAATAACGCCCGACGACAAACGCAATCCCCAGTAGCAAAACCAAACTCCCCGAAGCAACCGCCGCCGGCCTCAGGATTCTCCAGATCTTGCGAGTGATTCTCCCTGAGGTCTCCTTGCTCCACAGTTCGTATCGCAAAAACCTCGCGGACGTTCATGGCAAGCTCGTCAAGACCCAGCGCCCCTACGGGGCTGAGGGACCTTATTTCGTTCCTGTCCCAGGACTGCCCCTTCGCTTCGCTCAGGGTTGTCCTGGGCTAACTTTCTGCGCTCCCTCCGGGAGCTACAACTTTGCCGCTCGTCCTCGGCTCCCTTAGTCCCGAGTCCCGTAGTCCCTTAGTCCCTGCCTTTCACAACGCCGCCGCCCCGCTCACAATCTCGATGATCTCCTTGGTGATGGCCGCCTGGCGCACGCGGTTCATGTTCAGCGTCAGCGAGTCGATCATCTCCGAAGCGTTGTTGGTGGCCGAATCCATCGCCGTCATGCGCGCGGCCTGCTCGGCGGCGACTGATTCGGTCATCGCGTGGTACAGCATCGCGAAGATGTATTGCCGCAGCAGACCGTCGAAGAGTTCCTCGGCCGGCTGCTCGTAAATGTAGTCGACATTCGCCGTGCCGAACTTCTTCGCTTCCTCGTCGGCCTCCTTTGTATCCGCTTCTTCCAGCGCAATCCCCGCACTGCGCGCGGCTTCGCCCGCGCGCTCGCGCTCTTCGACCGACGGCGCTTCCGCGCCGGCAATCTGCTGCCCGCCAATCTCCATGATCGGCAGCAGCCGCTCTACCACCACGCGCTGCGCAATCACCGATTTGAATTCGTTGTAGACGATGTACGCGGCGTCGATCTCTTCGTGGACGTAGCGATCGACGATGCTTTCGGCCAATTCGAAAACATCCTTCGTCTCCAGTTTGAGGAGCATTCCCGGATGGTCGCCGACCACTTCGACCGAAGCCTTGCGCTCGTCGCGAACCTGGCGCTTTGCGCCGTCTTCCCCGCTCTCCTCGTGCCCGGTTTCTTCGTGAAAGACCGCCGCGGGATAGCGCCGGCGCAACTGGTCGCGCCCCTTCTTGCCGATGGCTTCGAGGTCGATCTCGCGCTCCGCATTACCTGCGATGAACTTCAGCGCCATCTTGAGGATGTTCGCATTGAATGCGCCGGCAAAGCCTTTGTCGCCGCTGACCACCACAAGCAGCACGCGCTTTTCTTCGCGCACGGCAAAGAGCGGATGGCGCAGGCGGCCGGTGGCCGGATCGTAGATCTCCACGCGGCGCGAGAGCGATTCGAGCACGCTCGAGATCATTTTGGCGTAAGGCCGCGCGGCCAGCGCCCGCTCCTGCGCGCGGCGCAGCTTGGCCGCGGCCACCATCTTCATGGCCCGGGTGATCTGGCGCGTGTTCTTCACGCTGCGAATGCGCCGGCGGAGATCGAGGACGTTTGCCATGTTCTATCCAGGAGTCAGGGGTCAGGGGTCAGGGGTCAGGGATCAGGGATCAGGGGTCAGGGGTCAGGGATCAGTTTTGCGATGCCTGATCTCTTATGCGTTCCAGGATCCCGAAAATCATCTTTCCAATTTCGTGCGATAAACCTTCTGCTTCGCTGAGAAGTTTCGAGTCACCCTTCCCGAGCGCACGAGCAATTTCAATTTGCGTTTGCAACTCGAAGTTCGAGCCCCGAGCTACGCCGAGGAACTGCCTGTATTCGCGGGTGCTCAGCCGTCCATGGCCTTCGGCGATGTTGCTCGAAATCGAAACCGCCGCGCGCCTCATCTGGCTGGACAGCCCATAGGTTTCTTCCCGTGGAAATCCTTCCGTTAAACGATAGACCGCAACCGCCATCTGAATCGACTTCTGCCAAACCACCAGATCCCGAAACGATTGGACCGCTTGCGCCATCGTCCTGACCCCTGACCCCTGACCCCTGATCCCTGATCCCTGATCCCTTCTCTTACGCTTTCGCTCCCGCCGGCGTCGGCTGCGCTTTCTTTGCTTCTGCCGGCGCGGGCTTCTTTGCGCCCGCGGGCCTGGCGCCGTCGCGAGCCGCCGGAGGCTGAGCACTGCCCGCGCTCTGGGCCTTGTCGGCCTTGGCCGCGTCCAGCTCGGCCTTGAAGTTCGCCTTGTATTCCTTGATGGCTTCGTTCAGGCGTTTTTTCAAATCGTCGTCGAGGGACTTCTTCTTTTCAAGGTCGGCCATCAGCGGGCCCTGCGCGGCGAAGTACTTGTGCAGGCCGGCCTCGAAAGCGACGATGTCTTCGACATTCAGGTCGTCAAGATGCCCCTGCGTTCCGGCAAACAGAGAAGTGACCTGCTGCTGCCAGGTAAGCGGCTGGAACTGCGGCTGCTTGAGCAGTTCGCTCAGGCGCTTGCCGCGATTGAGCTGCTTCTGCGTGAGCGGATCGAGGTCGCTGCCGAACTGCGAGAAGGCCGCCAGGTCGCGGTATTGCGCAAGGTCCAGCTTGAGCGTCGCGCCTACCTGTTTGGTGGCTTTGATCGCCGCCGAAAATCCCACGCGCGACACGGAAAGCCCCACATTCACCGCCGGCCGCTGGCCGGAGTTGAAGAGATCCGTCTCGAGGTAGATCTGTCCGTCGGTAATCGAGATGACGTTGGTGGGAATGTACGCCGAAACATCGCCGGCCTGCGTTTCGATCACCGGCAGCGCCGTCAGCGAGCCGCCGCCGCGCTTGTCACTGAGTTTCGACGCGCGTTCGAGCAGACGCGAGTGGAGATAGAAGACGTCGCCGGGATAGGCTTCACGGCCCGGCGGACGGCGCAGCAGCAGCGAAATTTCGCGGTAGGCCATCGCGTGCTTGGAGAGATCGTCGTACATCACCAGCGCGTGCCGGCCCGAATCGCGGAAATACTCGCCCATGGCGCAGGCCGCATAAGGCGCGAGATAGAGCATCGGCGCCGGCTCCGACGCCGACGCCGCGACTACGATCGTGTGTCCCATGGCGCCGTGTTCGGCAAGCGTTTGCACCACCTGCGCAATGGAGGATCGTTTCTGGCCGATGGCGCAGTAGATGCAGATCAGGTCGTTTTTCTCGTTGTTGATGATGGTGTCGAGCAGGACCGCAGTTTTGCCTGTCTGCCGGTCGCCGATGATCAGCTCGCGCTGCCCGCGGCCGATGGGGATCATGGCGTCGATCGCCTTCAGGCCGGTGGCCATCGGTTCGCGCACCGGCTGGCGGTCAACAATTCCCGGCGCCAGGCGTTCCACCGGCAGGGTGGTTGTAGTCGCGATCGGTCCCTTGTCGTCTATTGGCATCCCCAGCGAGTTCACCACGCGCCCGACCATGGCGTCGCCCACGGGCACGCTCAGGATTTTGCCCGTGCGCTTGACCTCGTCGCCTTCGCGAATCTCGGTGTAGTCGCCCATCACCACGGCGCCTACCTGATCCTCTTCCAGGCTCAGCGCCAGGCCCGAAACCCCGTGGGGAAAGCTGAGCAGTTCTCCGGCCATCACCTTGTCGAGCCCGTGAATGCGGGCGATTCCGTCGCCGAGCGACGTGATCGTCCCCACCTCGTCGACCTGCACCTTGGCGTCGTAGTTCGCGATCTGCTCGCGAAGAAGTTCCGTGATTTCGTCAGCCTTGATTTGAGCCATCTGCTTTCCTTCAGAGATCAGGGATCAGGGGTCAGCATGTACGAATGGAATTCCCGTCCCGAATCCCTTTTCCCTCACCCGGTCCCTGGTCCCCTTGTCCCTTAGTCCCTCAGTCCCTGCTCCGCCGCCAGCTCTTCCTTCAGTTTCTCCAGCCGGCCGCGCACCGAGCCGTCGTACACCGTGGAGCCGATGCGAACGATGGTGCCCCCGAGGATGGACTCGTCCAACTCGAAATCGGCCGCAATGCGCGAACCAGCCAGCTTCGCCACTTCCGTTTCCAGCGATGACTGCTCCTGTTTGCCGAGCTGGCGTGCGGTCACAATCCGCACTTCCCGGATCCCCAGCCGCTCCTGCAGCGCCTTGCGCCAGGCCGTGGCCACCTCGTGCACCCCGGCGATGCGGTCGTTGTGGATGAGCACCGCAATCAGGTTGCGGAGCTCCTTCTGCATTCCCAGCTCAACGTTCATCCTGTCGAGAAATGCGATCTTCTGTTCCGAGGCGACGGCAGGATTGATGAAAAACTCGCGCAACTCCGCGCTGCCGTCCCAGGTACCGAGAAAATCGTTCCACTGCCTTTCCAGGGCGGCCGTGTCCAGTTTTCTCGACGTCACCACATCGAGAAATGCCTGTGCGTAACGATGCACGAAAGCGGCCATCAGTTCTTGCCCCCTTTGGCCACATCGCTGACGAACTCGGAAATCAGGGTGCGGTCGGTCTCGGGCGTGATGGTCATCTGCCGGGCGGCCCGATCGATCGCCAGTTCGGCCGCAAAGCGGCGCAATCCGCGGCGCGCATGGGCGGCGGCTGCGCCGATCTCCTGCTCGGCAGCGGCCACGATGCGCGCTTTTTCCGACTCCATTGCGGCCTGGATGCGGGCTTCATCCTGAACAGTTTCCACCTCGATCTCCGAGCGGAACCGGGCGATCTCCTGGTCGAGGTGGGCGAGCCTGGCCTCGATAGCGCTCAGCCGCGAGTTCGCGTCCTCGGTCTGCCGGCGCGCCGATTCGATGTCGGCGCCCAGCTTTTGCGATCGATTGCGCAGGTAGCGGGGCAGGAATCGATAAAGCGGAATCCCGAGAGCGATGACCACAACGGCAATATTGATGAGCTCGAACGAGCGGGCCGTGGTCTCCACCGACAAATGCAACAGGCGAGCCGCCGATTTGATGATCGTCGAGTGGCGAAAGGCATTGTCGCCCTCCTCTTCGGCTCTCTCTTCCCTGGCCCCCGGCGACAGATCCCTGGCGTGGGTGCGCGGGGCGGCAGCCGTGGCGGCCGGCTGCTGTGCGAATGCCGGAGCCCGCAGGGGCACGGCTGCGACAGCCAGCAACGCCGCCCAGGCGGGCACAAGCACTCGCCTTGAAGAACGCCAATGAATCCCGAGGATGCTCACCGGGCCCCCCCGGCCACGACCGGCAACACCGCCCGGACCACCTGGCTGGCCAGATCCGCGGCGGAGGCCTGAATCGCCTCACGCGCCGTCGCGGCTTCGCCTTCCAGCCCCGCCCTGGCATCCTCGACCCTTGCGGATGCCGCCTTTCGCGCCGCGCCGAGAGCCGCCTCGCTCTCGGCATTGCGTTCCTGCAGGCGGTGCTCGCGGGCCCGATAGGCCTCGGCGCGGGCCTGGCGCAGCCGCCCGGCGTACTCGGCGGCCTCGGCTTCGGCCCGTTCGATCGCCCGGCGCGCGTCCTCGACCGCTCCAACGGTGAGAGCACGCCGCCTTTCAAATACCCGGGTCAGGGGGCCGTAAATCAGCCACCGGTAGGCGATCACCAACAGAATGAACAGCAGGATGGTCGGCACCGCATCGAGCAGAAGGTTCCCGAGTTGGTCGAAAGTTTCTTGCATGCAGGTATAGCCGTGTGCTCAAATCCTTGCTTTTCGTACAGGACACTTTGTTGTATCAGGGGCGGAATACAATGGTCAACGAGGACGGAGTCCTTTGAATGGAGGCTTGTGATAGCGGTCACGAATCGGGAATTTTGTGAAAAAAAGACTTGCTTTCCCGCCCAACAAGCCTAGACTAAAGATACCACCTAGACCCGGTTCAGGGTCCAGCGGGCGGTCGGTTCCGGGATGCCCTTCCACTCCCGAAACCGATTGCCCGCTTCTTGATTTTTCGGCCCAGATTCTGATTTGCGGCGCGGCCCGGCCGTTCGCGCCAGCTCAATCGTCGTGGGACCGGTATTTCCGCAGCCTCCCCAGCAGCGAAGCCGGGCCGCTCACCCAGAGCCGGACCACGTTGTCTTCGTATTCCCTGCTGTGCACCACCGTGCCTGCCTCGAGCGCCGCCAGCACGGAGCCTTCCTGTTGCGGAACCCGCAAATGCGCCTCCACGATCGGATCCGACCGCAGAGCCTGGTCAATCGCCTTCAGGAGTGCTTCCATTCCTTCCCCGGTGAGCGCCGAGACCGGGACAGCGCCACGCGCAGCCAGCCCCTGCCGATGTTCTTCCGGCACGAGATCGATCTTGTTGAGAACCTCGATCCGGGGTTTGTCCAGCGCCCCCAGCTCGCCGAGAACCTTTTCCACCTGGACCCGCTGCTCGTCTCCGTAAGTTGAGGCTGCGTCCCGGACATGCAACAGCACTTCGGCCTGTTCCACCTCTTCCAGCGTGGCGCGAAAGCTGGTCACGAGCGTGTGCGGAAGGTTGCGGATGAACCCCACCGTGTCGGAGACCAGAACCTTGCGTCGGCTGGGCAATTCGATGGCGCGGAGCTTGGGATCGAGCGTGGCAAACATCCTGGATGAGGAAAGAACCCGTGCCCCGGTAAGGCAATTGAAGAGCGTGCTCTTGCCGGCATTTGTGTAGCCCACCAGCGCGACCGTTGGCACCGGCACGGCTTCCCGCCGCTGGCGCTGCTGGCGGCGGGTGCGCCGGACCGATTCCAGTTCCGATTTCAGGTGGTCGATGCGGCGCTGGATCTGCCGGCGGTCGGTCTCCAGTTGCGTCTCGCCCGGCCCCCGGGTGCCGATTCCTCCTCCGGGCTGCGACATCGCCTTGCCCCTGCCGGTCAGCCTGGGCAAAAGGTATTGGAGCTGCGCCAGTTCGACCTGGAGCTGGCCTTCGCGCGTGCGGGCGTGACGGGCGAAAATGTCGAGAATGAGCTGCGTGCGATCGAGCACACGGCACGGAATGGCGGCTTCGAGATTGCGCAACTGGGTGGGCGACAGGTCGCGGTCGAAGAGCACCAGATCGGCTTGAGTGGACGCGGCAACCGCCGCAATCTCTTCGACTTTTCCCTGCCCGACAAGCGTGGCCGGATCGGGGCGGGGACGCCGTTGCATGACTTCGGCGGCCGATTCGCCGCCGGCGCCGGCCACCAGTTCGCGGAACTCGGCGAGGGACTCTTCGGCATTGAGCGTCGGAGCCGCCAGTTCCGACGCCATCGCGGCGACGCCGGTCCGGGAACGTGGGAACTCCGGCGAGGCCGCGAAGCCAGCTTCGCCTGATAACGTTGTGATCCCGGCGGATTTCGGACACAACTCTACGCTGCGAGCGCTCCCGGCTGCCGACTGGCTGCCGCGCGCTCCGCCACCGAAATCCACACCGACCAGCACCGCGCGTTCCGGGCGAATTCCCGATCCGCCTTCCCGGCGTCGTTCGGTCCTCACCGCCGCAGGCTCCGCGGTTCTATCGCTGCTCCGCGGTCGCCGGCGCGGGGGCCGGCATGGCTACGGGAGCCGGGCCGATTCCGGTATGCACCGCAGCCGGACGGTGCTCGGCGTGGATCACGCTGCGATTGCTGACCACGGTGGAAATGGCGTGTTTGAAGATCAACTGCTCCTGGCTGTTGTTTTCGAGCAGCACCGAATACTTATCGAAGGAGCGGATTTTCCCGGTTAGCTTGACGCCGCTGACCAGATAAATCGTAATCGGGGTCTTGTCCTTTCGGACCGTGTTCAGGAAAGTATCCTGAATGTTTTGTGCCGGCTTGTTTTCCATTTGCCGATCTCCTACTTTCTCGATGGATTGAATGCAACCGCATGCCACCTTCACGAACCGCCAATTTGGCGGGGGCGGCTCCGAAATGCCGGGGCCGTCAATTCCCGCAATGTGACAACATTATCGAAGATCGAGGATGTTTTCAACCTTGCGAGGGATGACAGCAGCCGTCGCCGGCGCGATTTTCGCCGTGACCGCTATTGCATCCCCCTTGTTTGACTGCTGCTAATCTGATCTGTTGACGAACGCCGCCACATCCCGCGCAGCCTTTCACCCGGCGCTTTCCGTTCCCATGCTGGACCTCAGGCGCCAGTACGAGCCCTTGCGGCAGGAACTGCTGCAAGCCATTGGCCATGTGCTGGAGACGCAGCATTTCATCCTGGGCGAGCCGGTGGCCGCGTTCGAGCGGGCCGCCGCGCAACAACTCGGCGTTGCCCACGCGGTGGGCTGCTCTTCGGGCACCGATGCTCTGTGGCTGGCGCTGGCCGGCGCCGGAATCGGCGACGGGGCTTCCGTCATCACCACGCCGTTCAGCTTCTTTGCCTCGATCAGCGCGATTCTCCGCGCCGGAGCCGCGCCGGTGCTCGCCGACATCGATCCCGCCACGTTGAACCTCAATCCCGCGGCTGTCGAGACCGTCCTCGAAGGCACGCGCGGCCCCGCGGTAAAGGCGATCCTGCCGGTCCATCTTTACGGTCAATGCGCGGACTGGACCGGGTTTGAGCGCATCCGCGCCGCGAGCGGCCTGAAACTGATTGAAGATGCCGCGCAGGCGTGGGGCGCCGAATGGCAGGGCGTAAAGGCCGGATCGCTTGGCGATGCCGCCGCATTCAGTTTTTATCCCACCAAAAACCTGAGCGCCGCGGGCGATGCCGGCATGGTGACGACGAACGATGACGCGCTGGCCGAACGCCTGCGCACGCTGCGCCAGCACGGCATGCGCCGCCGCTACTTCCACGACGAGGTCGGCTGGAACGCGCGCCTCGACAGCCTGCAGGCCGCCATCCTGCATGTGAAACTCAAATATGTCGATGGCTGGAATCGTGCGCGGCGGGCCCTGGCAAAGCGATATCACGCTCTCTTCCATGCCGCGGGCCTTGTCGACTGCGGTCCCTGGCCGGAGCACGGAATCGTCCTGCCCCACGAATTCATCGGCAGCCGGCACGCCTGGCACCAGTACGTGATCCGCGTGCGCCGTCGCGATGCCCTGCGCGAATTCCTGTCGGAGCGCGGCATCGGGTCGGAGATCTACTATCCCGTTCCGCTTCATCTGCAGCAGGCGCTGAAAGGCCTGGGCTACGCCGAAGGCGATTTCCCCGAGGCCGAGCGCGCCGCCCGCGAAGTCCTTGCGCTGCCCTTCTTTCCCGAGCTGCGCGACGACGAGCAGCAGGCCGTGGTGGCCGCGGTTGCAGACTTCCTGAGCTGAAGCGCTTCGGAAAGATTTCGCACCGCGATATTCAGTGAGATTTCCTGGCCAAATATCATGCTCCCGGAAGAAAGAACATCTGCCGAAGGACACTCGCTGATCTCATTACCAAATACTTCCCGGCGCACTATTGACACCTCGGCGAGCGGACGCTAGGGTTGCCTTATCGAAAACTAACTGAATTTTGAGCTGAATGAACGATCCGGCTTGCCTGAAGAGGACTCCCCAATGAGTTTCCATTCATTTCCTTCGCGCCGGCCGGTGGGCGAGCGCACGCTTTTCGCTCGCAGCTTGCCCGTTCTTGGGCTGGCGACACTATGCCTCGCGAGCATTGGCACGGCGTCGTCCCAGTACTCCACGCGGGAACTGACAAACAGCACCCTCTTCGCTGCGCCCTCGCAACACGGGTTCGGCAAGCCCATCGCGACCGATGGAACCTGGGTCGCCTACTCGACCGGCGTCTCGCTCTGGTCGCAGACCGTTGCCGGCAGCAAGCCGAAACGCATCTTCGCCAGCGGCGAGCTGCTTCCCGGCAGCAACATCGAGGCGACCCTGATCTATCCGCAAGTCTTCGTTACCGATGGAACCGTCGTTTTCCTGGCCACCAACAACAAAGGCGAATCCGGGCTATTCGGCCTCTACGCGGTCAAGGCGAACGGCTCGGAGCCTGCGACGCGCGTCTTCGACAGCACCCAGGTGGCAAACGCCTACGACTGGTCCGGCGACATGGACCCCTACGCCTATGCGTGGCCCATCCAGGTCTCGCACGGTGTCGCGGTCATCGCGTTGCAAGGCGTACTTTACTCGGCCAATCTGAACGGCACCGATGTGAAGACGCTCTGGCAGACGTCGCCGTCCGGGTTCAAGGGCTGCAGCTCGGGCGGCGCCTATAACCAGATCTTCCTCGTCAATTCGGCCTATCTTCCCGCCACCAACGGAACCAATTACGCATTCGCGGGCGGCAGCACGCTCGAATTCACAGGGCTTTATCAGGGGCCTCTTTCGGTGGACAACTCGTGCAACGGCCTGATCAATTCGCAAATCAGCAATGACTTCGACCCGTCGCAGGAGCTGAAGACCCTGCCGGGTCAGCCCGCCAAGGCGGGACCTTTTGCATTCGCCAATACCTTTCAGTCCATCCAGATTGACGGCGACTACGTCTATTTCGGCGCATCCGTCACCAACGGCGTCTCATCCACCGAAGACTACACCGGCTTCTTCCGGATTCCGCTCAAAGGCGGCAGCGCCGAAGCCATCGTCACCAACATCAGCCACATCCCGGGCATCACCGGCAAGGATGGAGCATTCGACGAAGTCGACCTCATGGGATTCGCCGTTTCCAACGGCAGGTTCGTCTTCATGGCGCAGGATGCCGTATCCCCCAATCCCGTCATGTCGTTCTACATGATTGAGGGAACGAAGTTCGTCAAGCTGTTTACGAGCGGTTCAAGCGTGAGCAACGTCTGCGCAGGCGCCCCCGATGCCGAATATGCAGCCCCCGGAGCGCTCGATCAAGTCTCGCTTTCAGCAAGTGGGTTGCTCGCATTCGGCGCGGAGATCCGCGTCGCAACCTTTCCCAATCAGTCCGGACCCTGCAGCTACCCGCAGGCGTATTACATCGACCAGCCGGTCGGCTACTTCCTCCTCGACACCACCCACCCGCTCATTGCCACCGAGACAGAGATCTCGCTCAGCGTTGCGCAGCCGGTTGTCTACGGCGAGAAGCCTTCTCTCAGGATCACTGTCATGCCTGCGGAGGGCGCCAGGAATCCCAGGGACCTGGTCCCCACCGGCACGGTGAGCGTGTATTACACGAATCCTTCCTACTTCGGCGACCAGCAGCCGACGATCAATACGGCAAATCTCGATTCCGACGGCAAAGCGACGATTGCGCTGGGCGCGCAGCAGAACGGCACGTATTCGTACGTGGTTGCGTACGGCGGCGACACGAACTTCTCGTCCAGCGCCTCCGCGAAGCTCGTCTTCCCGCTGCACGTCTCGGCGCCCACGTTCTCGGTAACGCCAGGGAAGTACTCGACTGCCCAGTCGGTCTATATCACCGACTCCACTCCAGGGTCGACGATCTATTTCACGACCAACGGGAACACTCCGACCACCAGGTCGCCCGTCTTCGGGTCGACGCCGATCAATGTCAGCCAGTCCGAGACGATCAAGGCGATCGCCGTGGCCACCGGCGATGCGCCCTCGCCGGTCAGCGTTGGGACCTACAAAATCGTTCAATAGCCAGGGCGATTGGCCCGGCTTTCACGCTGACAATCGAGGGCACCCCATCCTCGCCGGGCCCGGCAGCGAACATCCGCGAGCAAGGGTGCCCCATCCTTGCCGGTCGCGACAGCTAGAGCGGTTTCGCTTCACTTCCCGGCATCTCGAATGTCCCCAAGGTGGCTTTTTCTCGAGGAAAAAGCCACTCGGGGCCCTCGATCCTGTCAACACTTGAATCGAAACCGCTGTAACGGCAAGGGTGGGTTGAACTTCGCTCAGGCCGCGATTCCCGCTATCCCACCCTCGGCGCTCCGCTGCACGCGCTCCCGGCGGGAGCGCTGAGGATAGCCCAGGGTGGAGCGAAGCGAAACCCTGGGAAACAACGGACAAAATAACTGACAAGCCCCGGAGGGGCGCCCGATATCCACCATCTTTCCGGAGAATCGAACGTGCCCATCTTTGCCGGGCTCGATCGCCATGACATGCTCTCCTTGGCCGCTTGGTGTCTCAGCCCCTTAGCCCCTCAGTCCCTTAGTCCCTCAGTCCCTCAGCCCCTCAGCCCCTCAGTCCCTCAGTCCCTCAGTCCCTCAGCCCCTCAGTCCCTGCAGTCCCGTACAATCGACCCAGCATGAAGTGTCCCTACTGCGGCTTCGGGCAGGATCGCGTCGTCGACTCGCGCGAGAGCAAGGAGGCCGACGCGATCCGCCGCCGCCGCGAGTGCGAACGCTGCAAGCGCCGCTTTACCACCTACGAGCGCGTCGATGAGATTCCCTACATGGTGGTGAAGAAAGACGGCCGGCGCGAGCGCTTCGACCGCCAGAAAGTGCTCAGCGGCCTGCTGCGCGCCTGCGAAAAACGTCCCGTTTCGTCGAGCCAGCTCGAATCGGTCGTCGACGCGGCGGAAAGCTATCTCGTCGACGCGGCCGAACGCGAGCGCACGACGGCCGAGATCGGCGAGCTGATCATGGAGCACCTGAAAAAGCTCGACACCGTGGCCTACATCCGCTTCGCTTCGGTCTACCGCGACTTCAAGGACGTGAACGAATTCAAGGAAGAGCTGGAAGGATTGCTCGCCAGCCACGGACAGGGAAGAGCGAGGAAATGAGCGACGGACAGCTCTCAGCCGTCAGCTTTCAGCTTTCAGCTCTCAGCTCTCAGCCCTCAGCCATCAGCCATCAGCTCTCAGCCATCAGCTCGAGACCTTAACGGGATGTATGCCGGAGATCGTCGGGATGTGAACGAAAGAGCCCCGCCTGCGAACCTCGAACTGAAAGCTGATAGCTGAAAGCTGAAAGCCCGGCCCATCCCAATGCCATCGCGCACGGCGCCGAATCCTGGAATGATCGCTCGAGTGCGCCATAGACGCAGAAAACCGCCCCTCCTGTACACTGGAAGAGTCCAGGACTATGCGTTCCAAGATTCAGGTTGGGATCCTCGGCGCGACCGGCATGGTGGGCCAGCGCTTCATTCAACTGCTGGAAAACCATCCCTGGTTCGAAGTGGCGTGGCTGGCGGCCAGCGACCGGTCGAGCGGAAAAAGCTACGGCGAAGCCGCGAAGTGGCGGCTAGGCACGCCGCTGCCCGCGCGCATCGAGCGCATGACGGTTTCGCCCGCCGAGCCGGAAAGCGCGCCGAAGGTTGTTTTCGCCGCGCTCGACGCCGCCATCGCCCGCGAAATGGAGCCGCGCTTTGCCGAGGCCGGCTGCGCCGTCATCTCGAATTCCAGCGCCTTTCGCATGGCGCCCGACGTGCCGCTCGTCATCCCCGAAGTCAACGGCGATCATCTCCGTCTCATCGAAGAACAGGCTTCGCGCCGCCGCACCGGCGGCTACATGGTCACCAACCCCAATTGCTCGACCATCGGCCTGGTGCTGGCGCTCAAGCCCATCGAAGAGCGTTTTGGACTCGCGAAGATCTTCGTGGCGACCATGCAGGCGATTTCGGGCGCGGGCTACCCGGGCGTGGCGTCGATGGACATTCTGGACAATGTGGTTCCCTACATCGGCAGCGAAGAGGAAAAGATGGAAGCCGAGACGCTCAAGCTGCTGGGCCGGCTCGAGTCGAGTCCGGCCTCGAGTCCGGCCGGCCGCGCTGTCGCTCCGCTCGCCGCGCGCATCAGCGCCAGTTGCAACCGCGTTCCCGTTGAGGACGGTCACACCGAAAGCGTCTCCATCCAGCTCGGCGGCAAGCTCGGCCGCCCTGTCACGCGCGAAGATATCCTCGGGGCGTGGGCGGATTTTCGTCCTCTCGCAGGCAAGAATCTGCCGTCAGCGCCCGACCAGCCGGTGGAATTTGCGCCGCAGAACGACCGCCCGCAGCCGCGTCTCGACCGCAATCGCGGCCGCGGCATGACCGTGACCGTAGGCCGGCTGCGCCCCTGCGGCCTGCTCGACTGGAAGTTCACGCTCCTCTCGCACAACACCATTCGCGGAGCGGCCGGCGCGGCCATTCTGAACGCGGAAATGCTGGCCAGCCAGGGAAAGCTCGTTCCCACGGCGCCGGAGACTGAAGCGGTCAGCGCGGCAGCGCGCGCCTGAATCCCTGTTTGCGAAGTTGATTCGGCGGCGAGCCGCAAGGACCGAATCCGCACAAAATGAAATTGAGGGGATCATGGGCCTGGTGGTGATGAAATTCGGCGGCACGTCGGTAGAGGATCCGGCAGCGATCGGCCGAACCGCGTCCATCGTGGCCGGACGGGTCGCCGCGGGCAAGCGCCCCGTGGTGATCGTGAGCGCCATGTCCAAGGTCACCGACCAGTTGCTGCGCGCCGCGGGCGCCGCCGCGCAGGGCGACCGCACCGGGGCGCTCGCCATCGCCTCGCGGCTGCGTTCGCGCCATCGCGACACGGCCTTTGCGCTGGTGAAGGATGCGGCCGCGCTTGCCAACTGGATCGAGCAGAAGTTCGACTCGCTGGACGAGATTCTGCGCGGCCTCGCGGCGATCCTCGAGCTCACGCCGCGCATCTCCGACCTGATCGTGAGCTATGGCGAGCAGATCTCCAGCCGCATGATCGCGGCGGCGTTTCGCGAGCGCGGCATCGACGCGGCGCATGTGGACGCGCGCGAGATTATTGTCACCGATTCGCAGTACCAGAAGGCCATCCCCATCGACTCGGCCATCGACAAACGCTCCGCCGACAAGCTGCCGCCGCTGATCAGGGAAAGCAAAGTGCCCGTGATGGGCGGCTTCATCGGCGCCAACGAGTCCGGCATTACCACCACGCTGGGTCGCGGCGGCTCCGACTTTACGGCCGCGCTGGTGGGCAGCGCCATGGGCGCCGAAGTGATCGAGATCTGGACCGACGTCGATGGCATCATGACCTGCGACCCGCGCGTTTGCGCCGACGCGCTGCGCGTCAAGGTCGTCAGTTTTGAAGAGGCGGCGGAGTTGGCCTACTTCGGCGCCAAGGTGCTGCATCCGGCCACGATTCTGCCGGCCGTGAAGAAGAACATTCCCGTGCTGGTGCTCAACAGCCGCAACGCCGCCTGCGAGGGCACGCGCATCATCTCGCTGCCGCCGCGCTGCAAGAGCCCGTTCAAGTCCATCGCGGTGAAGAAGAAGCTGAGCATTATCGATGTGGTCGCCAGCCGCATGCTGATGACGCACGGCTATCTGAAGCAGATCTTCGATATCTTCGACAAGCATATGTGCCCGGTCGACATGGTTTCGACCAGCGAGGTTTCCGTTTCGCTCACCGTCGACTCGAACGAGAAGCTGCCCGCCATTGCCGCCGACCTGAGCCGCCTCGCCGACGTGAAATACGAGGGCCGCAAGGCGCTGGTCTGCCTTGTCGGCGATGACATCCGCGGCAAGAGCGGCATGGCCGCACAGTTATTCGCGGCCATCCGGCATATCAACGTGCGCATGATCTCGCAGGGCGCCAGCGAAATCAACATGAGCTTCATGATCGAAGAGGACGACGCCGACGAGGCCGTGCGCTCGCTCCACGCCGCATTCTTCCAGGATCCCGATCCGGATATCTTCGATGTGGAAGCGAGAAAGCAACTGACGCAAAGCGAACAGTTGACAGCGGGGAGCTGACAGCATGCAGCAGACAGCAAAGAGCTGACGACCACCAATCTCTGTTCCCTGTTCCCTTTCCTCAGTTCTCTGACCCTGCCCCTGATCCCTGATCCCTGATCCCTGCTCTCTGCTCTCTGCTCTCTGCTCTCTGAGCCCTGTCGGCTGTCTGCTGTAAGCTGTCCCCATGCTCCTTCTCGTCCTCGGCAAAGGCAAAACCGGGAGCGTTGTCGCCGAAGTGGCGCGCGAGCGCGGCCACAGCGTGCGCGTTCTCGACCAGGCCGAGAACCGCGGCGCCGCGGCGCTGACCGCGCCGGCCGTGGCCGGCGTCGACGTCTTCGTCGATTTCACCAATCCTGACGCGGCTGTAGAGAACATGCGCGCCATTCTCGCCCTTGGCTGCCGCATCGTGGTGGGCACCACCGGCTGGTACGAAAAGATCGACGAGATGAAAGCGCTGGCGCTGCGGCGCGGCGGCGGGCTCGTCTACGGCGCCAACTTCTCGCTGGGCGTGCAACAGCTCTTCCGGCTCACCGAACAGCTCGCGCATCTCGATGGCTACAACTTCGGGATCGTCGAGACCCACCACGCCTCGAAGGTCGATGCGCCCTCCGGAACGGCCATCACGCTGCGGCAGATCATCGAGGCTGTCCGGCCGGGAATGCACATCGAAGTCACATCGCATCGCGTGGGTGAAGTGGCTGGCGAGCACGTCGTCAAGGCGACGAGCGACTGGGACGCGCTCGAGCTCAAGCACGTCACTCACTCGCGCCGCGGCTTCGCGCTGGGCGCCGTGCGCGCCGCCGAGTGGCTCGCCGGCCAATCCGGCGTGTGGGACTTCCGCGAGATCTTCGATCAGTTGCAGGTCCGCAATAGACCTGGGAAATGATCAAAGCTCGCCTTCCACTTCAGCCAATCTCTTCGCCAGAAATCTCCGGTCCGCCTCCTGCGTCGCCAGCTTCAGCGCTTCCCGATACGCCTCGGCCGCCGGCCCCCACCGTTCAAGCCGCCGCAGCAGGTCGGCGCGCGCGGCGGGCAGCAGGTAGTAACCGCGCAGGTCGCCGCGCCGCTCGATCTCCTCGATCAGCCGCAAGCCCGCTTCGCACCCTGAGGCCATGGCCACCGCAGCGGCGCGGTTCAGCTCGATGACCGGCGATGGCTGCAATCGCAGCAGCACGTCGTAGAGCGCCACGATCTGCGCCCAGTCGGTTTGCCCGGCGCTCGCCGCCTGCGCGTGAACCGCGGCGATGGCGGCCTGCACCGAATACGCGCCCGGCGCAGCCCGCAGCGCCGACCCGGCGAGCGCCAGCCCCTCGCGAATCTTCGCCCGATCCCACGATCGCCGGTCCTGCTCTTCGAGCAACACCGGTTCGCCATCGCTCGATCTGCGCGCGTCGCGCCGCGCGTCGTGCAGCAGCATCAGCGCCAGCAGCCCTCGCACCTCCGGCTCGCCAGGCAGCAGTTCGCCAAGCAGACGGCCCAGGCGGATGGCCTCGTCGCTCAGAGCGCGGCCTTCGCCGGCCGCGTTGTATCCCTCGTTGAAGACGAGATAGACAACCAGCAGCACGGCGGCCAGCCGCTCGGCGAGTTCGGCGCGCGGCGGTGTGCGATAGGGAATGCCCGCATCGCGGATCTTCTGCTGCGCCCGCACCAGCCGTTGCGCCATGGTCGGTGCGGGCGTCAGGAATCCGCGGGCGATCTGCTCGGTCGTCAGTCCGCACAACGTGCGCAGCGTGAGCGCCACCTGCGCCTCGGTGGCCAGCGCCGGGTGGCAGCAGGTGAAGATCAGCCGCAGGCGATCGTCTTCGAGCACATTCTCCTCATCCTCGAATGCCGGCATCTGTTCAAGCGCCGCAAGCACGACGTCCGGGTCGCGCACGTCTTCCCATCGCGTCTTGCGGCGCAGCGCATCGATGGCCTTGTGGCGCGCGGTCAGCATCAGCCATCCCTGCGGATTCGGCGGCATGCCCTCGCGCGGCCATTGCTCCAGCGCCGCCGTGAACGCTTCCTGCGCCGCCTCTTCGGCGACCTCGAAGCTGCCGGCGACGCGAATCAGCGTGGCGACGATCCTGCCCCAATGTTCGCGATAAATCCGATCGAGGTTTTCCTGAGCGAACTCCACCGGCTGCGCCCCGACTCCAGCGTAGCCCGCCGCGGGCGTTCTTGGGAAAAGCCCGCGTCCTCCAGCGGTCATCAAGTCGCCGTTCTTCGCTGCGTCCCTTCGTCCCTCAGTCCCTCAGTCCCTTAGTCCCTCAGTCCCTTCGTCCCTTCGTCCCTTGTTCCCTCCGCAAGCTCAATGCGCGGTCGCCATCTCCTTCTGCCTCTTCCTGCTGAAGTCGCAAAGCATGTCGGAATGGATGTTCAGTCCGATGTTGGTCATGTTGTAGAAGTGCTCGCTGGCCACCAGCCACACGATCTCGCAGATGGCGCGCTCGGTGAAGTGTTTCTGCAGCCGCTCGAAGGTGCGCGGATCGACCTTCTTTTCCCGAGTCAGTTCCGTCGCGAATTCGAGCGCCGCCCGTTCCGCATCGCTGAAGAGCGGGCTGGTGCGGTATTCGCCTATCGCGTCGAACCTGGCTTCGTCCATGTGCGACTTGATGGCGATTGCGCGGCCTATATCGATGCAGAACTCGCAGACGTTGATTCGCGCCACGCACTCGCGCACCAGAAACTGTGTCTCCTCCGGCAGCGTCAGCTTCTTGTCGAGCTTGCCGATCTGCCCGAAGAACTTTCCGAAAGCCAACGGCATGCGCGCGACAAAGACCTTGGCCGGCGTGAGCACCTTGCCGAACTGCCGGCGCATGGCCGAATACACCATCTTCATCATGAGGCTGCCCGGGTTTTCAATGGGTGCGAGAAAGGTGTCCATGGCGCGACTCCTTGGGTTTTGCGTTCCCTGGCGCAGGGCTCCTCCGCCGCCAGGCTCGCGGCGGAAGCCCCGTTCCCTCATGTTGCCGGGTTGCCTCACTCTTTTTGCCCGGTGTCGGGCAAGGGGTGGGACCGCCGGTGTCAAAGTCCGATTCGTATCGGCAAATTCACGGCCTTGGCATTTCGAAGACCGGCCGCACCTCGATCGAACCAAAGTGCGCCGAGGGAATCCGCGCCGCGATCGCCGTCGCCTCGTCGAGATCCCTGGCTTCGATCAGGTAGTAGCCGCCGAGCTGTTCCTTGGTCTCGGCGAAAGGTCCGTCCGTAGTCAGTGTCTTGCCGTTGCGCACGCGCACCGTCGTCGCTTTGGCCACATCGTGCAGCCGGTTGCCGCCCTTGTAGTGGCCGCTGGCGACGATTCCTTGTGAGAACTCGCCGAAAGCCTTCGTCATTTTGCCGGCTTCGGCCTCCGACAACTTGTTCCAGTCACTCTCCGCGCCGTAGATCAGTAGCAGATATTGCATCGGTTCCAGGCCTCCTTTTGCCTGCTCTGTCCGGTTATCGAACAGCCGGCTGCGTTTTCGACAGCGTGGCGAAGAATTTTTCAGCGAATCTTCGCGTGCATGGCTATGGCCGGGCGGGCGCAGAGTGTTGCATCCCCAGCATGCCCGTCACTGCCGCAAGCCGCTTGTCCGTCGTCCACAGGGAAACCGAAGCAATCGCGGCAGCAGCCAGCAGGTGCGCGTCCATGTAGCCGATGCCCCTTCCGCCAAGCCGATGCCGGTCGAGAAAGAAAAGCACCTCGTCTTCGCCGGCTGGGGCAACCTGCGGCAGAGCCTTCAAAAGACCCAGCACGGTCGCTCGCCGCGCCGGGTTCCCGCATGCAATCTCGCCAATGATGAACGGATGCGTCGCTGCCGAATTCGTCGTAAGCAGCGTGACGAGGTGACCGTTCGATGAGCGGAGATGATCCATCCACACTGAAGAATCGACGAGAACCATCGCCAGTGCCGCTCAGTTCTCTCCGCCGCGCCGCCGCGCCGCGTCCTTCAGATCGGGCTGCGAGCCGCCGAGACGCGCCAGACGCAAAGCGCTCTCGCGCTGGATCAGGGCTTCGAGCGCCGATCTGATCAGGGGCCCGTTCTCGCTGATGCCGCTCAACGCCTGCGCCTGGGCCAGCAGCGAGTCGTCGATAGTCACTGTGGTCCGCACGATCATGCTCCTGTTTCGCATCGAAGATACCATGGAAGATGCTTATCATGATGCGCCGGCAACCGGTGGCGCTGAGGATATCCGGAACCCCGGCGCCGCGCTCCGACCGGTATACACTCTCCTTGCATGAAAACGACAGGTTGCGGCACGGCTCTGGTCACGCCTTTTTGCGCCGACGGCTCGATCGACGAAGAGGCGCTGCGGGCGTTGGTGGACTGGCAGATCGACTCCGGCATCGATTTTCTGGTGGCTTGCGGCTCAACAGGCGAAGCGGCCACGCTGGAAGAGGAAGAATGGCTGCTGGCGGTGCGCCTCGTCGTGGAAGCCGCCGACGGGCGCGTGCCGGTCTGGGCCGGCTGCACGCACAACTGCACACGCGCGCTTCTGCGCCAGGCCGTGCGGCTGCGCGAGATTCGCGGCCTTGCCGCCGTGCTCTCCGCCAACCCTTACTACAACAAGCCTTCGCAGGAGGGCCAGTTCCAGCACTTCCTGGCCCTGGCGCGGGCCGTCGATCCACTCCCCGTCGCGCTCTACAACGTGCCCGGGCGCACGGCAGTCAATCTCGAGCCGGAGACGGTGGCCCGCCTGGCCGCGGCCGCGCCCAATATCCAGGCCATCAAGGAAGCCGGCGGCAAGCTTCCACAGTTCGCCGCGCTGGTGCACAGCCTGCCGCGCGAGTTCAAGGTCTTTTCCGGCGACGACAACATGGCTCTCGCCGCCATCGGCATCGGTGCGCAGGGCCTCGTCAGCGTGGCTTCCAACGAGGCGCCGGCCGAGATCGGCGAGATGATCCGCGCGGCGCTCGGCGGCGACTGGCCCAGGGCGCGCGACCTCGAACACCGCTATATGCAGCTTATGGAAGCCAACTTCTGGGAGTCGAATCCGGCGCCGGTCAAAACCATGCTCAGCCTGATGGGCCGGTGCAATCACACGCTGCGTCTGCCGCTGGTTCCACCCTCCGAGGCCGTCCGCGCCAGGCTCGAAAGGCTGGCCGGAGAGCTTGGCCTGCTCAAGTACGCGCCGGCCCCTGCTGTTGACCTGCACATGTATTGATCGTTATTGGGAACGCCTTCCCTTTTCGCCTTCAAAGCGGTGTCACGATTCCTGCCACGAGGCTACATTTCCGTTGCGGTGCAATTTCGCGCCGTGCTACGGTTCTGCGATCGGCGGAAGCGTGCGCCGCGATGCGAAACCCGCGCACCCTTCTTCGCCATCAGCTAAGGAGATCGAAAATCCATGAGCAAGACCAGAATTCTATCGCTCGTATTGACCTTCGCCGCGAGCCTTTCCGCGGTCGCGCAGGCCCCCATTGGCCCCAACCCTGCCCTGTCCGGTCCTTGTAAAGAACTTCCCACGCACAAGGATTTGCAGACCGCGCTCACCGGCGCCGTTAACGTGGCAGGCGGCAACGGCGGCTTCGGCCTCAATATGTGGGCCACGGTCGTCAATCGCGACGGCATCGTCTGCGCCGTCGCGTTCTCCGGCGCCAATCGCGGCGACCAGTGGCCGGGCAGCCGCGTCATCTCCGCGCAAAAGGCCAACACGGCCAACGCCTTCAGCCTGCCCAAGCTGGCGCTCTCCACCGCGCAGCTCTACTCTGCGGTCCAGCCCGGCGGCTCGCTCTACGGCCTGCAGGCTTCGAACCCCGTCAACACCGAAGTTGCCTACGGCGGCAACGCCACGAACTTTGGACAGGTCAACGATCCAATGGTCGGCGGACGCATCGGCGGCGTCAACGTCTTCGGCGGAGGCCTCGCGCTCTATAACAAGGCCGGCACGCTCCTCGGCGGCCTGGGCGTCAGCGGCGACTCTTCCTGCGCCGATCACAACATCGCCTGGCGTACGCGCCACACGCTCAATCTCGACTTTGTTCCTGCCGGGGTGGGGCCCGATTCCACGCGCCCCGATAACATCGTCTACGACATCACGCCGGCCACCGGACTCTTGATGGGCATCAGCGCCTCCGGCTGGGGACACCCGGTCTGCTCCCAGGCCGCCGAGACCATCGCCGGACAGTTGCCGGTGGTTCAGTAGATTCCGATCTCCGAGGCAGGCGATCCTGCTGACTCCTTCACGGTGAGTCGGCCTCCGATCTTCACTTGCCTCGGAGGCAGCTACAGGCCGTAATAGAGCGCATAGAGAACGTTGTGCGCCACCAGTTCCGCTTCATGCGACGGATTGCCTGTCGCCGTCACGGTCTGCCGCGAGTTGGCAAAGACTACGACGGCGATGTCTTCGGATGGCATAAGCAGCACCTCCGTCGAGAATCCAGGGAGCCCGCCGTCCTTGCCCACGATCTCAGGTACATGGTGGTCGGAATCGGCGGGCAAGACGAACCAGGCGAGCGCGGACTGCTCGTCGTTGGGCGGGCAACTGGAGAGGTCGGGTTTTCCCACCGAGCAGGCATACGGGGTTTCGGCGATCTCGAATCCTTTGGTCACCTGCGCGGGCACCGGTCGCCCGTTCACCACCTGATTGCCCAGGGCTGCCGAAGCAAACGCGAGCATATCGTGCACGGAGGAGCCGATCGCTCCCGCGGGAGCCCAGACGGGAGTGTTTTCGACAGTATTGTTGCCGGGCGCGACGATGACCGACAAAGGCTGCACGTAGGCCAACCCGCCGCCTGTCACCTCGATGTACGAGACACGGCCGTCATCCAGATGGGCGATTCCCGTCGCATCCCTGCCGATGAACTCGCGCCCGCCCGTCACCTGCACGCCCGGAGCTTGAGTGTATCCCGATCCCGTGGCGAGAATCTTGAAGGCGACCACCTTCCCGTTTTGGACGATCACCGCGGCCTTGGCCCCACCCGAGCCGAATGTCACCTCGGCCGGAGCAATGTAATCGTCGCCCGCGTGCGTCACTTCGATCGATTTCAAAGTGCCGTCGGCCGTGAGCCTGGCGATCGCCGTTGCGCCCGACCCGCCCCCTCCGACAATCGTCACGGCTGGCGCGGAAGCATACCCTGCCCCGGGACTGGTCAGCGCGATCGAAGTGATCTCTCCGTTGAGGACGGATGCCGTAGCCAGCGCCGGTTGAAAGCCTTGCACGATCTGCGGCGGATTCGGCGGGAGTGTATTTGTTCCCAGAGGATAGGTGTGCGTCATGCCCAGCGGCGTGAGAATCTCCGTCCTCACATCGGCCGCCCAATTCTTGAGCGCAGCGTTGGTGAAAGGAGCGTTCGATGGGTCCCCGAGAAGCAATCCGAGCAGACCGATGCTGAAATCCGAATAGTGATAGGGCACGGGGACCTGGGTCGCCGGCTTTGCCGGAGTCACGTGATAGTTCATGGGGACTGCGTGGTCAAAGTACGCGGCAAGATCCTGTGCCGTATAGGCCTGGTAGGTGGGCCGGACCGATGGGATGCACCCTGGCGACGGCGTGGGGGTGCACAGCGGAGGGTAATCGGGAAAACCGCCGGTAAAGTCGCCCAGATCCTGAAGAGTGACCTTGGCGGTGAGCGGCGGGAGGGTGCCGATCGCGGCCTCGAACGAAGAGAGCGGGTCGCTCAGTTGCAGAAGGCCTGCATCGACATTCTGGCCCAGCAGGTTGGTGGTAAACACCTTGCTGACCGAACCGATCGAAAACACCGCATCGGCCGTAAACGGCAGCGTCTCCGGATGATTGGGCAGGTGAAGAGGTATGAAATTTGCCACGCCCGCGTCGATGTACTGCGGAGGCAGGTTTTTGTAGATCACGCCGATCTCGATACCCACCGTGTCGCCGTTCTGGACGGCGTCCTGGGCGTAAGCCGCCGCGATGGCCTGGATCTTGGCCGCGGTGGGACCCCCCGCCCGCGCGGGCGGCGCTGCAAATTCCAGAACAATCGCGGCGAGCAGGCCGGTGGGCAAAACCAATCCGATGCGTTTCGACATAAGTTATCTCCTGATTCCTGGCAGTTCTTGTTAAAAAACCCTTCCGAGGGATTCAATGCCGCTCTGATAGCGGATCGGAAAAGGCAGTGTCAATGGATCGGCGGAAATCTGTGAATGGTTTTCCGATAACCTTCCAGGCTTTTTACTTGCAGCGGGTTGCAGGCGGGAATAATCTGGATTGCATCCAATGGGCCCACCTTCGGAGTTCGGCTCGAGCCCCGGGAACTATGGCCGCTCATGGCGCAACTTCCGCGCGCATCGTTCGCTTCGGCCTCTACGAGGCCGATCTCGACGCGCGCGAGCTGCGGCGCAACGGACTGGTCATCCGGCTGCAGGATCGTCCCTTTGAAGTGCTGGCGATTCTTCTCGAGCGCCCGGGGGAGGTGATCGCGCGCGAGGAGTTTCGCCAGAGACTCTGGTCCGCCGATACGTTTGTCGATTTCGACGCCAGCCTGAACACCTCGGTGAACAAGTTGCGGCAGGCTCTCCAGGACAACGCGGAGAATCCGCGGTTTATTGCGACGGCCGGCAGGCGTGGATACCGCTTTATTGCTCCGGCGAGCTTCACCGGGACCGGGACTGCGCCTGCCGATGTCCCGCTTCACGATCCCGGAGCGGGCTCTCCGGCCGGCACTGTTCCGCACCGGCGATGGATCTACACCGCCTTGCCCCTGGGTGCGGTTCTGGCAGCCGCAATCGCCGTTATTGCGTGGCTGGCGCCGGAGCCGACGCCGAGGGTGATCAGTGTCCGGCAGATCTCGCGCGACGGACTTCTCGATCCCTGGGGAAAGCTCACCACGGACGGCGCGCGGCTGTTTTACCTCGATCGCGCCGGCGGCCACTGGACCCTGATGCAGGTGCCGTTGGCCGGCGGTGAGGCCCAGCCGTTCCCGGCGCCGGCGCAGAATACGCGCGTCGTCGACATCTCGCCCGACCGGTCGGAGCTGCTGTCGTTCGGATTCGTCGGCCGCAGCTACGACCTTCCGCTGTCGTTGACGCCGGTCGTCGGAGGCCCGGCCAAACGCGTGGGAACCATCTTCGCCGACGACGCGGCCTTTTCTCCCGACGGCCAGAGAATCTTCTACGACCGGGCCGACGGAATCTACTCCTGCGCACGCGACGGAAGCCAGGTGAAGAAGCTTGTCAGCCTGCCAGGGCGCTCCGAAGATCCGCGGTGGTCCAGGGACGGGAGGCGACTGCGGTTCACGCTTCATGGGCGCAGTTCGGAAAGCGCCTCCATCTGGGAGGTGTCCGCCGATGGCGGAAATCTCCACGCCGTTCCGCTCAATTTGCCGATGAACAGCGACACTTGCTGTGGCCGCTGGTCCGCCGATGGCCGGTACTTCTTCTTCGAGGCGGTCAGCAATGGCGTTCGGACCATCTGGGCGGTGCGCGAGGGTGGCCGGTTCTGGCGCCGCGGCTCCGCAAGGCCGGCCCAGTTGACCTTCGGTCCCACCCACTATGGAGGACTCGTCGCCGGCGAACAACCCTCTCGCGCGTATGTGTGGAGCGGCATTGAACATATCGGGATTGCCCACTACTATCCTGCTTCGGGAAGAGTGCAGCCCCTCATCCCCGACATCCAGTGGACGGGACTGGGCGAGTCGCGCGACGGCAACTGGCTGGCCTTTTCTGCCGGCGGAGAACTATGGCGCAGCAGGGCCGACGGCAGCCAGCGGCATTCGCTGGCTGCAGGTTATGCGCCGATTACAAGAGTTGTCTGGAGCCCCGACGGAAAGCGCGTCCTGTTTCGCACCGCCGAACCCGACAGCTCGGAGAGATTCTTCATCGTTCCGGCCGAAGGCGGTCCGGCAACCGAAGTGCCGGCCGGGAACGGCTCGAGTGAGGTTGAATGGATGCCGGACGGACAATCCCTGTTCCTCGTCAAGAGGGAATCCGAAGGCGCGGCGCCGGGAGCGCAAAGCGGAATCTACGAGATGGATTCGCGCAACTGGCGCGGAACGAAAATTCCCGGTTCCGAAGGTCTTGTGCACCCCAGCATCTCGCCCGACGGACGCTTTCTGGCCGCCGTGACCCTCTTCGAGCGCGATCCCAATCAGCCGACGCGAATCGAGCTCTTTGACGCGCGCAGTCAGTCATGGACCGCGATCGCGCAGGGAGCTCTCGTCAACCCCGTGCAATGGTCGCAGGATTCGCAGTTCCTGTATTACCAGGATCTTCTCGCCGAGGGCGAGCCGGCATTCCGGTACTCGGTGATTTCGCGCCGGACCGAGCCCTACGCGGATTTCGCCAGATTGCTCCAGGCCGGGTTTTCCCGCTGCTCCTTTTTCAGCTTCGCCGCGGATGGCGCCTTGATGGTGAACCTGCGCCGAAACGAAGTGAACGTATACCGGCTCGATCTCGATCTGCCCTAGCAGGTTGCGGAAAGACTCTTTGGAGCCCGGAAAAGTGTCAGGGCGCGACTTCGCCGGGGTCCCCGGCAAACCGGTTTTGCTTGTTGGGGTGGCCCGGGTCGTGCCGCAAACGGCGCAAGATCGACGCAGGCGTTAGCCCCGGCACAATGCTTCCTGCTCCAATTCGTCTGCGCCTCGCCCTTTTTCCGCAGCCTGTCCAGCCCGTACATTTTCTGCCGAAAGAAAGCTCCTCGGGCTTTGGCCCTTGATGGAAAATACTCCAGCGCCCGATCTTTCTGCTGGCGAACCGCAGTTGTACAATGTGGACGCGTTCTTTCCACCTGCTGGTTGGGAACGCATTCGCTCGCGCGTGAGGTCGAGGAAGATGAAGGGGCTCACATTCCTTCTTCTCGCTTCTGTTTCCGCGATGGGACAGGCCCCCGGCAAGGCTAAAGTGATCGCCTTCGATCGTGCCGATGCGGAACATTGCAGCGTCGCGACGATCGAGGGCAGACCGATGCTGCAAACGGTCTACGCCGGGACGAGCGTAGCCGTCGGATTGCCTGCCAGCACGGCCAACGGGGATTTTCGCGTCTTCGTGGTTGTACGGCAGACCGGCCCCGGCAAGGCGCAAGTCAATCCGGGAGAATTCTCCGCATTGTATTCGGATCCTGCGCACACGCGGTTCCTGACCTACGACAAGGCAGCCGAGGTGGCCAGGCGTGCGACCGGCACGGAGACACAGCAAGACGGTGTGATGGCCGCAAGCTCGCAGCAAGATCCCGGGATGCAAGGTACGGTTCCCACTCCGGGCCCGATGGACGACAAGGACCGGCAGGCAAGGTTGCAGCGAATGACCAACGAGGACCCGGACGCGCCGGCAAGAGAGCAGGAAGAGGCGCTCGAGGACAAACAGGGGAATTCATCGCCCGGCACCACGGTGACGCCGGACGAGCTTTATCTTCGCCGCGTGACCTTGCGCCGGGGAAACTTTGCCGAGGGCTTCGTCTACTTCAGAAGGCCGAAGGGATCGAAGCTGAACGTCGGTTCGCGCGACCTGTTGTTTGAGATCGACATCCCGGTGAACGGCGTCGTCTTCCGTTTCAGCTAAGGCATGGTCAGGACGGCGCGGAACCGGGCCTTGCCCCGCACCACGCGATCGTAGGCATTCGCCGCCTCCGCGAGGGGGTACGTCTCCACCATCGTTTTCACTTTTCCCTGCGCCACGAAGTCCAGCGCTTCATAGAGATACTCGGGGCCGTTTTGCTGGCTCCCGATGATCCGGATGCGCTTCGCAATAAGATCGATCAGCGGGATTGAGATCGGCTCCGCGTCGGCTCCCATGGTGACGAGCCGGCCGTCGGGCCGCAATCCCTGGATGCAGTCCATCATCGCCGCAGTCGAATTCGAGGTGCTGAGGATGACATCGGCGCCTCCCATCGCCGCGAGGCCCTTGCCGTCGCGGACCACTTCGTCGGCGCCCAGATCCCGGATCATCTTGTCCTTGTCGGGAGAGTGCGAAACCGCGATGGTCTCGAAGCCGGCGGCCTTGGCGTATTGCACGGCGAGGTGCCCAAGTCCGCCGATCCCGAGCACGGCCACGCGCTCGTGTGGCCGCGGATCGGCCCAGCGCAGCCCGCCATACACCGTATAGCCGGCGCAGAAGATCGGCGCTGCCTGCTCATAGGAAACCTGGTCGGGAATCAGGTACGTCGCGTCGGCATTCATCGGCATGTATTCGGCGTGTCCGCCCTGTGTGTGAATTCCTGTGGCTTTCATATCGGGACAAAACATCTTGCGGCCGCGCTGGCACCATTCGCAGCGCCCGCATGTGGATTGAATCCAGGCGGTGCCCACGCGGTCGCCGACCTTTCGCGTGGTGACGTCGGGAGCCACGGCGACAATCTCGCCGACCGGTTCGTGGCCGAGGATCCGGGGGAACGGCCCGGGAAAGTGTCCGAGCGTCTGATGAACGTCGGTATAGCAGATGCCGCTGGCGTGCATCTTGACGAGCACCTGATTCGGTCCGGGCCGGGGTTGCGTAACTTCTTCGATCTGCCACGCACTGTTCGCGGCGGGAACAACTGCGGCTTGCATGAATACCTCCTCCTGGCGCGATCTCTGCCAAACCAGATCATATCGTCAGTTATGCCCGGCAGGAAATCTTGCATACCGTGAAACGCCGCGCGGTCCGGTTCCACTATCCAGGCAGTTACCCACTCTGATTCGCGATCAGAGAATCCCCCCTGTAAAGGAATAGAAGCAATATGAAGAACGTTGCGTCCGCCCTTGCGGCGGCCATGGTCCTTGCTGCGCCTTTGGCCGGCATCGCCCAGAATACACGCCACCTGCAACCCAACGAGCATGCGCTCAATCTGCCTGGCGCCACCACCATCGAAGCTCCCCCCGCCGGCTTCGATCCCATCGCCGCATCGGACGAAGAGCTCGCGTATTATGGCTTTCCTCCGCGCCCCGACCAGTTCACGCAGGCCAAAGCCTACGCCACCTGGTTCAGGGCCATGAAAGCCTCCAAGGTCCGCGTCGTTCCCACGCTCGAGCAGACCGCGATCTTCCATGGTCCCGTCAAGCCCGGCAAGGTCGCCGATCCCACCGCGGTTGAAAGCAATCCGTTACTCTCGACGCAGGCGAAGGACACCTCCTATTCGTCCAACTGGAGCGGCTACGTCGACTTCAGCGGCGCCGCCAGTTACGGATCCTCCTCGTTCTATTTTCTCGTCAACGACTACACGGTTCCCGTTGCCCAGCAGGCCTTCGGCGCCTGCACCGGCGGCTGGGACTGGGGTTCGGCATGGAACGGCATCGACGGCTGGGGATCGCCCGACGTATTGCAGGCCGGCATCGAGTTCGACGCCTATTGCTCCGGCAGCACCCGCTCGTCCTACTACTCGGCCTGGTATGAGTGGTATCCCTACGGAGAAGTGCGCATCGGCAGCTTCCCCATCGCGCCGGGCGACGACCTTTTCGTCGAGGTGTGGCACACTTCTTCCACGCAGGGATATGCCTATCTCGTGAACTACAACAACGATCAGGCCGTGGAAGTGGGCTTTACGGCGTATCCGGGATATCCGCTGGTGGGTAACTCCGCCGAGTGGGTGGTCGAGCGTCCTGCGGTCAACGGCAGCCTGGCCACACTCACCAACTACATCATGGATCCCTTCTGGGACGCCTATGCCTACACCGAGTCGTATGCTTTCTTCGAAGTCAACGGCGCCACGCCCGTCGATATGGAAGACAACAACGGCAACGTGATCTCCTATCCCGAATACCTCGGGGTGGAATCTTTCGTCATGCACGATACCGGCTCGGCATATTGAGTTGCCCCTCACTCTGCCCAGCCAGGGCCGGCAAAGGACGGGGACGGCGAAACCGCCGTCTCCGTCTGCTGGTTCGCGGGTCCGGTTTCAATCAATATTCCCTTTACATAAATGCCCGCCGGACCGTACGATGCCTCCACCAGCCAAAGAGCACGCGCGTTTCCACCCCTTCGGTTCCCCCAACCGCGAGCGCCCTCTGAGCACGTCACGGAGGAACACCCATGAAAATCAGTCCAGTCCTGCTGGCGCTGACCTTCGCGGTCGCCGGGAATTTGCCGGCCGCGGCGCAAGATTCATCCACCTCATCCATTCCCATGGTCCTGCAGATCACGCGGGAATACCTCAAGCCCTACAAGAGCGGAATGGGACACGACAAGACCGAAAGCGCCTTTGTCGCGGCCTTCGCCAAGGCCAAATCCCCGGCTTACTACATCGCGCTGAACTCGATGTCCGGCCGGTCGCGGGCTCTCTACCTGACCGAGTATCCTTCTTTCGCGGAGTGGGAGAAGATCAACAAAACTCTCGATAAGAACTCCGTGTTGCAGGCCGATCTGGAGCGCGCGGGCGCCGCTGACGGAGACTTGCTGGACCAACTCGACAACGTGGTCCTCACCTACGATGCCGAACTGAGCTACCATCCGCACGCCGACGTTTCGCACGCGCGCTACTTCCAGTTCGCGGTCTTTCACGTGCGTCCGGGCCAGGACACGGAGTGGCAGACGGTCTCGAAGATGTATCGTGACCTGATGGACAAAGCCAATCCCGGCGCGCACTGGGCCACGTTCGATGTTGCTTTTGGGGCCGACGCGGGCACCTACGTTTCCCTGATCGCGTACAACTCGATGGCGGAAATCGATCAGGAGATCGCAAGCGGACCGAAGATTCTCGAAGCCGCGGGCGGTCCCGATGGAATGGACAAACTCATGAAGGTGTTCGGGGCCGCCGTCGACACCTCGCACTCCGAGTTGTTCTCGGTGAATCCGAAGCAAAGCTACGTGAGCGACGATTGGATCAAGTCCGACGTGGATTTCTGGAAGCCCAGGCCGGCCAAGCCAGCTTCCGAGAGCGCGGCGACAAAGCCTGCTGCCAGGCCGGTTGCCGCTGCAGCCAAACCCGGGTCGCGTTAATCATCCGGGAATCGCTGAATCACTGGAAACGCTGACTCGCTTGCCGCTTTGAAAGGTCATGGCCTGCCGGGGCGCCTGGCAACTTGCCGGGCGCCCAGGTCCCGGCGACCGGATTTGGCAGGCGATGGAAAAACCGTGCTTTTGGAACGGGAATCCCGGCCGCGCTGTATGCTTTCGATTGCGATGGCAAGTTCCTTTGCAATCGATCGCATCCGTCGGAGAACTCCCTATGCATCGTCACCTCATCGGTCGTCGCACGGTACTCTTCCTCTCGGCGACAGCATCGCTTCTTGCTGTCCCTCCGGCTTCGCCGCAGGCGCAGCCGGGCAGCCAGCCGGAGCCCAATCGCGCTGAACTGCTCAAAGTGAAACCGGACATCGCCGGCATTCGCAACGGGCACTTCCTCGAGCCCGATCCGATGGACTTCGCCGATCACACCGGCTACACGGCGATCTTCGACGGCAAGACGCTCAGGGACTGGGACGGCATGCCCGGCGTGTGGAGCGTGCAGGATGGCGCGATCGTGGGCGTATCCACCAGGGATCGCAACGCCGGCAACAGCTTCATCGTCTACCATGGCGCCGAAGCGAAGGACTTCGACCTGAAGCTCGAGATCAAGGTCGAGTGGGGCGGCGGCAGCGGCATCCAGTATCGCAGCAGCACCGGGATTCCGCCCGGCCGCGTCGCCGGCAAAGGCGAGGCGCCGCTCAATCCGCGCTGGGTCATGATCGGCCCGCAAGCCGATTTCTGGTACCCGGTCAACGACGCGGCGAAACAATACAGCGGCCAGCTCTATTCGCAAAACACTTCGCGGGGCATCGTCGCGTGGCGCGGCCAGGTGGTGCAAACGCTCCCCGACAAGCTGCCAAGCCTCGTCGGAGTCATCGGTGACCGCAAGCAGCTCGGCGCCTATGTGAAAGACGGCGAGTGGAACCAGTACCTGATCATGGCGCGCGGCGGCACGATCATCCACATCCTCAATGGACAATTGATGGCCGTGCTCGTCGACGACGATCCGGCCTCGTCGAACAACGTCTCCGGCCTCATCGGGCTGCAGATCGAGGGCATCCCCTGCAAGGTTTCATTCCGCAATCTGTGGCTGAAGAAGATCGACTGAACTTTGACCGCGGAGGAAGCAGTGGCCTTCAGAGTATGCGTGAGGACTCGATTCGGAGATTCTGGACGCGCGAATTGGAGGGAGCAGCAGCCTTTAGGCTGCCGGATTCAGCGCAAAACATCGAGGCGGCTTTAGCCGCGGGCCTTCTGAAGCCGGTTTTATGGCGCTGGGCTCGAGTTTCCACGCAGTCCCTTCAGGCCCCTGAATGAAGCCTCCCAGGCCTTCAGACTCGGAACGTCCTCGTTCCCACAGGTGCACAGGTGCCCCTGGTCCCGATTCCGGGACCCGGGATCCGGGTGCCAGGCACTAACTTCCACTGTCAGAGATCAGGAACCCATCAGAAGTGCATCCTGCCCGGCGGCCCATGAAACATCGCCTGCGGAGCGCTGCCCTTGTCATCTCTCTTGTCGTCGGGCTTGCCTTTGTCCTTGCCCCACGTCCAATACATCCCGGCATAGGCGTAATTCTCGGTCTGTCCGGCGACGGAGTGTCCGTAGCAGAAGAGAAACTGCTCGCCATCGTGATGCTTGAAGTGGTAATAACCGCCAAGGTCGATCATCGCCGAGCGTTCGGTCTGCGCTGTGGCATACCCCTCGCGCCCATGCGCGAAGAGTTCGGCTCCCAGCTCCCACCGCTCGCTGAGCTCCCGCTTCACCAGCCATCCCGTGTACGGAAAGTCGCGGTAATTTGTCTGCGGAACCACCTCGTAGCCGCCGCCGCCGTCGAAGAGCCATTTCCCGCTGTTTTTTTGCAGCCAGAGAGGCAGCTTGTACCAGACTTTGCCCACGCCCAATCCCTTCGTGTAACTTCCCGTGGGCATTTCGAACATGGTGAAACTGCCGATCTGGGGAATGTGCTTGCCTTCCTTGATGAAGGCGATCTTCGCGCCCAGTTCCATGTCAGTCAGGCCGAAATAGGTGGCGCCGGCGCCGCCGGGGAGATACGCCGGGTTATTCGACGGCGCGGCCACGCCCCAGGGAAGAATGGCGTGAAGCTGCACGCGTGGAATCGCGCCCCAGTTGAACTCGAAGGCCGGTCCCTGCGAGTCCATCTCGGCCGGCGTGCCGTCGGCGCCGCCGAAGATGTAGAACTCGTAGTGCCCATAGTCCACCGGTACTGGATCGTCGGTCTGGTATGGTGGCCCTTGCGCCAGCAGCAGCGGCGCAAGAAACAGCCAGAGCAAAAGAAATACCGGTCTCGTCCAGGCATTGCGCCCGGACCGGTACGAAGCCTCGCCAGCGATCTCCGTGCGGTCGACAGTTTGTCCCGGGTACCTCATCCTTGCGGCGCCTTTGTTGTTACCGCAAGGGCGGGAGGTCCGAAACCACTCCGTCAAAAGCATGAGGTTTTCTCGACGAGCTGTCCTACCCCGCCAGCTCCGCTTTGACCAGTTCGCTCACCGCTTTTCCATCGGCTCTGGCGCCCGTCGCCTGAATCTTCGCCTGCGCGGCTTTCATCGCCGGGCCCATGTCGCGCGCTCCTGGCTTGTGTCCCAGCGCGCCTTCGAGCTCCGCCATTGTCTCCTTCACCAGCGCCCGCAGCCCGGCCTCGTCCAGCGCCTTGGGCAAAAACTCCTCGATCACCACGATCTCGGCCGCCTCGATCGCCGCCAGCTCCGGCCGGTTGCCCTGGTTGAACTGCTCCATCGAGTCGCGCCGCTGCTTGATCATGCTCTGCAGCGCCTGCTGCTCCTCGGCAGGTGTCAGCGGCCCGCGCTTTTCGATCGCCTTGTTTTTGAGCGCATTCTTGATCAGCCGCAGCGTTCCCGTGCGGACCTTGTCGCCCGCCTTCATGGCGGCCACGATCTGCTGGCCCATCAGCGCATCCAGTGCTCCCGCTTCAGCCATCCCATCCCTTCCCTTCCATTTCCTTGAGCGAGTTTAATAGAGACCCCGGCGCACGCCATAAGTTTCGCTCCGTCCGGCGCTCCCGGAATTCCTGTATTTACAGGGCGAAATCGAACTTCTCCGCGGCGGCTTCCATCCCGGATCGTTCGCGCTCCACGCCCATCTGTTGTTTCGGGGTGAAAGAAAAGAATGGACAACATCCTCAAAATGGTCGCATTGCTTGGTCTGGCGGCGGGCGTTCCCGCGCTCCCTGCCCAGCAGATCGCACAACCGGCTCGCCCGGGGACCGTGAATTATGTCGAAGGTTCCGCTTTTCTCGATGGCGGCGCCATCGATCCGCATAACATCGGCAACGTCGACGTCGATGCCGGCCAGGTTCTCTCCACCGCGCAGGGCAGGGCTGAAATGCTCCTCACGCCCGGCGTCTATCTGCGCCTCGATGACAACAGCTCGGTCAGGATGATCTCGCCCGATCTCACCCGGACGCAGGTCGAAATCGCCAAAGGCAAAGCCGGCGTCGAGGTCGACGAGATCTTTAGCCAAAACAATATCCAGGTCATCGTGGATAACATTCCCACGCAGTTGCTCAAGGACGGATACTACGAATTCAACGCCGGCGCCGGAACCGCGATGGTCTTCCGCGGCAAAGCCGCAGTCGAGCTCGGCGACGGCCGTATCCGCGAGCTCAAGGACCATCACGAGTTCACGCTCTGGGAACCCGATGACGGGGGCCAGCCGCTCAGCAGGGAAAAGCCCGTCAGCTTCGACGCGTCGGCCTCGCAGGACCCGCTCTATGACTGGAGCAGCCTGCGCTCAGAGTACCTGGCCGAGGCCAACAACCAGATCGCCGGCGACTACGCGGGCGGCCCTGGCTTCTATCCCGGCTGGTACTGGGACCCCTACGCCTGGGACTACACCTTCATCGGCTTCGACCCGTTCTTCAGCCCCTTCGGCTGGGGCTTCTACCCCTTCGGCTGGTACGGCTGGGGCGGATATCCGGGCTGGGGCTGGTATGGCGGCCGCGGCTGGTACGGCGGACACCCGGTCCGCACTCCCCTGCGCGGTCATCCTGGCATCGCGCCTGGCTACGCTGGAGGCGGATTCCATGATGGCGGCGCCGTCCATGGAGACTTTGCCGGTGGCGGAGGATTTGCGGGCGGTGGTTTCCACGGTGGAGGCGGGTTTGCAGGCAGTGGCGGCGGACGCCGCTGATCCACGGATCTTCTGATCCAGAGTCAGTCCCGGCCCTGGAAAGCCCGGGAGCGCATCCAACTTGCCCGGCGGTCAGCCAACTCCCGCCGGGACCCTCGTTTCAGTTCAAAACGCACGAAACCGGCGCTCTCTCGAACACTGCCGCTTATTCCTTGCCCTCTTCGATCGACCGGGCTGCCGCATTCACAATTTCGGCGATCTTCCTCACCTGCTCCGACGTGATGCTGCGCCTCCACATCCGCCCCATCACCGCGTGACGCAGGTTGGCAAAAGCCTCCAGAAGCTCCGGCGACCGGCGCCGCTCGAACCGCTCGCCCACCGCTTCGATGCGCTCGAAGACCTCGCCGATCCGTTCCTTGTTTGCCTCGACGAACTGCCGACCTTCGTCCGTGAGCGAATACACCTTCTTGTTGCCCTCGGAAATCGACGATGCCGCCAGCCCTTCTTCCTCGAGCAGCGTCAGCGTGGGATAAATCACGCCCGCGCTCGGCGTGTAACCGCCCGAGAGCCGTTCCTCCATCGCCTTCATCAACTGGTATCCATAGCTCGGCTGTTCGCCCAGCAGCTTCAGAATCACCAGCTTCAGTTCGCCGGAATCGAACAGCCTTTCCCGGCCGCCGGATCCATAACCAAATCGTCCGTGGCCGAAGCCTCCGAATCCCTCATCAAACGGCCTGCCGTGCCTTCCCGCTGACCGCGCCGCAAACCACGCCTGGCGGCGTCCGCACGCGTGGCGAGCAAATTCCGCTTCTTCCGCTTCCCAACCTGTTCGTTCTCTGTGAAACATGGACTTTCGTCCTCCTTTTCTAAAACATAGCTTATGATATATCTTAAAATATATCGAATGTCAAGAAACTGGCTTCAAGAGCGTTTCTCGGATGAAAAATCGATGGGCAATGGACACATTTTCCACTTTTCTGTGTATTCTGTGATTTCATCAAGACCAAGATCGCCCGTCCAAAACGAGGAAAAATGATCCGCAAAACCCGCCTTTTTACTCCCGGACCCACGCCCCTGCTGCCCGCCGCCCAGTTCGCCATGGCCGCAGCCGACATCCACCACCGCACCGCCGAGTTTCGCGCCCTGTTTCTCAAGGTCCTGGCGCAGTTGAAGATCTTTGTCGGGACGAAGAACGACGTGCTGCTGCTTTCCTGCTCGGGCACCGGAGCCATGGAGGCTTCCGTCTCGAACCTGACCTCTCCGGGCGACCGGGTACTGGTCCTCACCGCCGGCAAATTCGGCGAGCGTTGGGTCGAGCTGGCCAAGGCCTTCAACTGCCAGGCAGACGTGGTAAAAGCTCCTTACGGGCAAACCTTCGATCCGGGCCAAGTCCGCGAGGCGCTCAAGCCTGATGCCCGGGCCGTGTATATGCAGGCCACCGAAACCTCGACGGCGGTGCGGCACGACGTCGAATCCATCGCCAAACTGATCCAGGAGTCAAACAGCGGAGCTTTGCTTGTCGTCGACGGCATTACCGGCCTGGGCACGACGCATTTCGACGTGGACGGCTGGGGCATCGACGTGCTGATCGGCGGCTCGCAGAAGGCCGTGATGATTCCGCCGGGCCTCGCCTACCTGAGCGTGAGCGAAAAAGCCTGGGCGGCCATGGAAAGCGCCAAAAATCCGCGCTATTACTTCGACCTCCGCAAAGAGCGCAAGAACGCCGTGAAAGGCGAGAGCGCCTACACGCCGGCCGTGGCGCTCGTCGCCGGCCTTGGCGCGGCGCTCGACTACATCGCCGGGCAAGCCGGCGGCGATCTCGGGAAAGGCCGCATCGCCCTTGTCGACAACGCACAGATCAACGCGGCGGCCACGCGCGCCGGCCTCACCGCGCTGGGATTCACACTCTTTGCGCCGGCCGCTCCCGCGGCCGCAGCCACGGCAGTCGCTGTTCCGGAAGGCATCGATTCAGGCGTCGTGGTCAAGGCTCTGCGCAATCGCTTCGGCCTCATCGTCACCAACGGCCAGGGCGAGATGCAGGGCAAGATCTTTCGCGTCGCCCATCTGGGCTTCTTCGACTGCCTCGACACCATCGCCTTGCTCGGCGCCATGGAACACATCGCCAAGGACACTCTCGGCTTGCCGGTGACGTATGGAAGCGCGGTGGCCGCGGCGCAGAAGGTGTTCGCAGAAGCAGCTTCCAGCTCTTAGCTTCTAGCTGCTAGCTAACCCAGAGCGCGGCCCGCGGCTTCGGGTCAGCGCGTACAAATTCGGCAGCAATGTCTCGAAGCTAGAGGCTAGAAGCTGACAGCTAGGAGCTGCATTTC
>JASHQQ010000293.1 GCA_030039035.1 Acidobacteriaceae bacterium
GAACAGCGCCGGATAGAGACGCAGTCCCTCCGACGGCTCGAAGTAAGCCGGCTGGTGCGTGAGTCCCGGCGCAGTCGCTTCGCTGAATAGGCTGCCGATCGTGGGCAGGGAAGAATCCGTACCTGCGCGCACCGACGAGAAACGCCCATTCAGTTCAGCGAGGATCGACGCCTTGGCCCAGCCGAGCCTCCCTCCAATCGGCAGCGCTGCGTTGACGCCAGTGACGTTCTCGCTGAATCCGTAGGTGGTGTGTGCGGTCGGTAGCGTATTCGGGCCGAGGCCGAAGTAATCCACCCGGTTGAGAGAGATACTTTGCGAATAAAGATAGAACAAGGGTGAGACAGTGAAGAACGGCCCTTTTTTCTTCTTCGCATCCGTGCTTGAGGAAGGATAGGTGAGCTTCGGCAGTCCGCCTCCAAGACGATAGGCCTTCAGATACCCGCCTGCGCGCCACGAACCATTGTCCGTGGCTAACCCATCTACATCCCAATTGTCCCGCCACTCCGATTTCTGGTCCGTGTGTTCTACAAAAGCGATGCCCGCTCCAAAGCCGTTTTGCGGCGACAGGCTGCCCACGGCGATGTGCATCGGCTGGCCTGTCACCAACGTTTGGCCGCAGTCCGTCAGGCTGCCAAAGGAAAGCTTCGCGCAGGCTTCCAGCGATTCGCCTTCCCGGCGGAAGTCGCTCCCGACGCGGCTTTCATTCTGCCCGGCGCTTTGCAGCGCCGCGGCGGCAAGAAGCGCGACGGCAAGGTGCGCGGCTTTCATTTCTTGCCTTTCGAGAAGGAGGACTTCCTTGCCTTGCTTGCAGAACCTGTCTTCGAAGCTGGAGGCTGAGCCGCTTGGGCAGCCGTTTCGGCTGACGCGGCCAGCGCAAGGTCCTCTGCCTCCGGAGCGAAGGCGGCCGGCGCCGCAATCGGGATCGGGCCGGGCGCCTTGGCTGCTTCGGCTTTGCCGCGCAATGCCCGCGTCATCGCGGAAATATACCGGGCCGCATCGTCCTCCGTCACGATTGCATGCCGCGGAATTGCCTCGCGCACCTCCGCCGGCAGCTTCGGCTCCACATGCTTGAAGTGGTCGACTTGCTTTCGGATCAGATCGGAGACGCGCCGATTCTTGTTGAACGCTTCCCTGGGCGCCACGGGTACTCGAATCGTCTCCATCGCTCCCTCCCTTCGAGTTGCTATGAGAAAACCGGGCAATCGTCGTCGGCCCGCATCGCGGGCAGCGAGAGGTTATTCAGGAATGTGTTGGCCGCGATCTCACGCGGGGTGCGGTCGGGATAGTCGCCGATGAAGAATTCCGTAATCGTCCCCGGGATCGAGGCGTGTTCGAAGACTTCGTTGACGACCGATCCCTTTTGCACCCATGGTGAAATCAGGACGGCCGGGACCCTCACGCCGAGGCGATCGAAGTGAAACGGGTCGGGCGTACCCGTCGCGCCAGGCTGTGCGACGAAGCCGTCGGGAGTACAGGACGGCGGGGGAACATGATCGAAGGTGCCGCCATGCTCGTCGTAGACAAGCAGGAGCGCCGTGTTGGGCCACAAATTGGCATTCTGGCGAATCGCGTTGTACACCGAGGCAATGAACTGCTCTCCGGCGCGAACGTCGTGATCGGGATGCTGGTCGCAGGCAATCAATTCGCCAGAGCCGTCGGGCGCATCGTGGTCCGTATAGTTCGGTTCGATGAAACAGTACTCCGGGAGCTGATTGTTGTTGCAGGCGTCGAGAAAATCCTGAAATGTTCCGAAGAGCGAAGGCTGGTTCTGCAGCAGGTTGACGACTTCGAGCGATGAGCTGGCCTCGTCGTAGTAGTAGAGTCGCGCGGTGTGATTCGCGGCAACCACGCGTTCATAGATGCTCTTGATCTGCTTGTTCCAGTAGAAGACATCCATGCTCACCTGCCCGAACGATGTGCCGTAGTGCGCGAAGGCGCGATTGCAGAGCGTGGGACCGGGAATGGAAGAGAACCACCGGTTGAATACGGCGAAGTTGGCGGCGAGCCCGGTCAGCACCGGCAGGTTGTCGGGGGTGAAGTAGTTCATGATCAAATGCGAGTGGACGATGTTTTGCTGCTGGGTGTAATAGCTCTGCACGAATCCCTGCATATTCGCGGTTCGATTGGGGTTCTGCGCCGTCGTCACTCCTCCGAAGACCTGCTGGTCGACAGCGGGAAAGTGATGGTCCGGATCAGGATCGAGCTGGCCCTGATATTGGGCGTTCGGAGCGACCGTTACCGAAGCGCCATTCGTGTCGGGATTGGTTTCGGTCCCCTGCAGCCCATCGATCATTGGGTTCTGTTGGCGAAGCGAACCAAGCATGTGATCGAAAGAGCGGTTTTCCATCATGAGCACAACAACGTGCTTCAAGGCCTGGATCGCCGGCAGCGTCCTGTCCAGCATGGAAGACCCTCCGAATGCGAGCTGACCGCGGAAAGTCCGGTCAGGATGATGGTTCGACTTGTGCGGAACCGATCTTTCCCGCACCGCCGAAGCGAAGAAAAGCTGCTGCTGGAAATGTGAACGAAAAGTGAGAATCGTTTCCTTTGTCCGGAAGCCGTTTTTCTCTCCTCGAAACCCGGGAATCCCGGCTGCTGCAGGAGCGGTCGCGAGATCCTTGCGCAACAAGGCTGCGATCGACCGTTTTACGCCGCCGCCATCGCATGCGCCAGCCGCCGCACCGTCACCACGGTGATGTCGTCCTCCTGGCCGAAGCTCTTGGCGGCATCGGCGATGTAGAACGCCGACTGATTGCTCAGGTTGTGCACGCGCTCGAAGCCGAAGAGCTCGCCCGAGGGGCCGCGCGCCTCGACCACGCCGTCGGACATCAGCAGAATGCGGTCGCCCGGATGCAGGTAGAGGCGGATTTCCTCGTAGGTGTTGTTGGCAAGCGCGCCCAGGGGCAGAGCGGGCGGCAATGGGACCTCCTGGCTGTTGAGGTACGGCGGCAGGTGGCCGGCATTGGCCAGAACCAGCTCGCCATTGCAGCCGAACCACGCCGCCTGGCAGGTGGTAAAGCTCTCGCTGCCCACCAGCACGCGGTTCAGCGATTCGAGCACCTTCGCGGGGCTGCGGTCGGCCGTGCGGCGCAGCGCGCCCATCAGCATGGAGACATTCATCGCCGCCTTCAGCCCCTTGCCGGCCACATCGCCGATCACCACCAGCAGGCCCCCGTCGCGGATCGCCTCGACGTGGAAGAAGTCGCCGCCCACCTCGTTGGCCGGGTTGTAGATGGAGTCGACCTCGAAGCCCGGCGTTTCCAGCTTCTCCTGGGGAATCATCAGCTCCTGCACGCTGCGCGCCGCCGCCAGCTCGCTGGAGACGCGCTCCTGGCTGCGCTGGATGCGCAGGAAGCGGAAGAAGATGATGAGCACGATGACGATAATTCCCGCCGAATCGGCGATGGATTCGAAGTGAACGGGGATAGGCCCGGCCTGGATGGTCAGCGGCGAGCGGTACTCGTGGCCCACCCACTCGCTCATTCCCGCCGTCACCACAGGCTCGGCAATGCCAATCACGCTGAGGATGAGCGGGAAGAGCAGCAGGCCGGCCTCGAAGTTGCGCCGCAGGCTGGCGATCACCAGCGTGATCACCACAAAAAGCGACCAGCCCAGCATCCAGATCAGGGTTGCCAGCACGATGAGCGCCAGCGCTATCCCGATCGCAGTGCCGTGGCGCACCATCAGCAGGGCCGGACCCACCAGAATCAGGACCGGCGACGTGTACCGCAGCATCCAGGTGTACCAGCGCCGGCGCAGCGCGAGAAACGAGATCAGGAACTCAAAGTAGAAGTACGCCGAGAGCAACAGCAACTGGACGACGATGGCCGCATACCAAAGCTGGTCCAGCCGCGCCGAGCTGCCCAGCAGATCGACGAACGCAAGGGGGGCCTGCAGCAGCTCGTGCATCGCCAGCCACAAATACTCGATGTGCCCTCTTTGCGAGAAATACAGCGCCAGCAGGAACAGCGCCAGCACCAGCAGCAGGATGGAGGTGACCAGCTTGGGTACACGCTCGAAGACGCCGCGCGCCAACCACAGGTCGAACTCGCGCTTCAGGTCGCCGTAATCGCCCAGGCTGAGCCTGCGCGCGCTGAAAAACGTGGTGTAGGCGCCGAACCCGAAGGGAACAAAGATGGTCCGCACCGCCAGCACCAGCGACGTATCGTCCGGCGCCAGCTTCAGGTCGTAGATGCGCGAAATCTGCTGGTAATGCTGGGGATCGGCGCCATGGGGACCGTCGGCCTGGATCGCCTTTCCGTTGGCAAACACGTCAACCGAGAGGCCGGTGGAAGAGCCGAACGAGGTGCTTCGTGCAACCGGCAATTCGATATACAGGGCAACCGGCCCGTGTCCGGGCGCCAGTTGGACGTGCAGCCGGAACCAGGCGAAGCGTTGGTGCTGCGGATTGGCGTCGGTTCCTCGGCCACGATCATCGAGTTCGATGTGGTCCCGATGACGATGTTCGGCATTGCCGGAGTCCTGATCCTCGTCGGGTATTTCGCCGATGACGTTTTGCGCGTCGCGAACCGCCCAGGCCGAGTCGTCGAAATCGGGCCTCGCCGCGGCGGGGTTCGCCGTGATTCCTACCCGCCAGCCCTTGTCCAGCAGCAGGGGAGAACCCAGTTTGCTGGCGTCAAAGATCACCGGCGGGGTCGGCTGCGTCTCCGGCGCCGGCTTCCCGGGGCCATGCGGGCGGGGATGTCCCGGAAAATGGAAACGGGGCGGCGGTTGCGCGACTATTTGCATCGCCGCGCCCGCAGCCAACAATGCAGCCCATACGATCGTTCGGCGCAAGGACCCTCCACCCTCGGTATGAACTCCACTTTAATTGGAGACGTACCCCCCCTCCAAAACTGTGTGGCCGGTCAGGGTGCGCGGCGGGTTGGTTCGGAGCCAGGAAATCCGCCCAGGCCGTGAAATATATTCCTTTCCGCCGTTGCCAAAGTGCGGGATACTAGCGTCTAAAGAGTGCAGCGAAGCGGCACGGACGCGTGTCGCGGAGGTGATTCCATGGCGGCTGGGTTTGCATCGAAGATGTGGGCAAACGCGATGAGAACGGCGACTTTGGCCGGACTGGCCCTCGCGCTGGCGATTTATGGATGGGCGCAGTCCACGCCCCAGTCAAGCCCCTCCAGTACGCCGCCGTCCTCCACCCCCTCGGCCCAGCCGGCGCCGGGCACGACCCCGGTCGGCGGAGACGATCCTGCCGCCAGGCAGCCGACCTCCAGCCCTTCCGGCCAGGCGCCTTCCACGCCCTCGGCGCAGTCCAAGGACCAGAATCCCTGCCCGGACACGGCGGCGAACGACAAGAAACACAAGAAGGACAAGAAAGACAAGGACGCGGACACGGACGACGATGCCGAGCCCGGCACGACGCCGGTAAACTGCGATACCGCGGCGGCCAAGGTCGACCCGGACAAGGTGATCCAGCCCGGCAGCGAGATGATCAAGATCAAGCCGGGCAGCATTGAGGACGTGAGCGCGGTCGGCAATCGCGACATCGGCGGGCGCGGCATGGGCAACTGGTACTCGACCGATACCGAGATCAAGATGGGCAAGATGTACGCCGCCGAGATCGAGAAGAGCACCCGTTTTATCACCGATCCCGTGGTGACCGAGTATGTGAACCGCATCGGCCAGAACATCGTCAAGAATTCCGATTGCAAGGTTCCGTTCACCATCAAGGTCATCGACTCGGACGAGATCAACGCCATGGCGCTGCCGGGCGGATTCTTCTACGTCAACTCCGGCCTGATCCTGAACGCCGACGAAGAAGCCGAGCTGGCCGGCGTGATGGCCCACGAGACGGCGCACGTTTGCGCACACCACGCCGTCCGCGAGCAGACGCGCATGAACTACGCACAGTTGGGAACCATTCCGCTGATCTTTCTCGGCGGCTGGACCGGCTACGGTCTCTACGAGGCGGCTTCGATCGGCGTGCCCATTACCTTCCTGCACTTCTCGCGCGAGTTCGAGGCGCAGGCCGACTACCTCGGCGTGCAGTACATGTACCGCGCCGGCTACGATCCGCAGGCGTTCATCAGCTTCTTTGAGAAGATCCAGGCCCTCCAGAAGCGCAAGCCCGGCCTGGTCGACAAGACCTTCTCCGACCACCCCCAGACGCCCGACCGCATCCTGCACACGCAGGAGGAGATCGCCCGCATCCTGCCGCCGCGCGACGAATACACTGTTACGACATCCGAATTCGACGATGTGAAGGCCCGTTTGGCGCGCATCGAGAACAAGCGCCGCCTGCTCGACACCAACGGCAAGAACAAGCCTTCGCTGCGCCGCGCCAGCGCCGATCCCAACGATCCCAATGCGCAGCAGGGCGACAGCAACAGCGGCGACGACCGGCCTACGCTGCACCGCCGCGACGACCAGAACCAGAACTAGACGGCCATCCGCGGCCCTGCTCGCAATCGAAACGCTATCTCTCGCCCCGCGCCGGGTGATGAGGTGCGTCCCAAACCCTCGCCCGATCAAAAGCTTTTTAGCTCATGCTCTTGTCCGGAGCTGCCATTCGCCGGGAGCCGGAGGGTCTGCGGCATTCCGGTTGGCCGTTCCGGGAGGAATCTTCCTCTCCAACGCCCCTGGAAATGGGGCCGGACGCCAACCGGAACCCCAAATATGGACTCGTCTTCGCCTGATCGGTCATCCCGTTGGCCGTTCGCGGGGCGAAAAACCGGTGAAAATCGGGAGAATTCCCGAAATCCCTTGAAAGGTCCGGCAGAAACGCGATATACACAAGATCACCGGCCGGATTTGCCATCGTCTCACCTCGAACTCAGCCGCCACTTAGGAGAGTAAGCCATGCGCAACGCTGCTGCCCGCTCGAATCTGCTGGTCCCGGAAGTGCGCGAGGTCATGGACATCCGCCAGGCCTCGGATTATCTCGGCATCTCTCCCGACACGCTCTATAAATACGCTTCCGAGGGATTCGTACCCGCCTTCAAGCTCGGCAATCGCTGGCGTTTCAAGCGCTCGCGCCTCGACGAGTGGATGGATCGCCAGAGCGACTTGCAGGCCGCCGAAGTCGATCTCGATCCCAGCCAGAAAAAGCCCGTAAGGCCGGCGATGTGAAAAAACAGTTCACAGTAGACAGTTCGCAGTTCACAGCGTCTTTCCCAGGACGCATTGAAGACCGAAACTGTGAATTCTGAATTGCGATCTGTGAACTGTCTGCTGCGAACTGCCGCGCCAGGCGCGGCGTGATATACCTTTCCGAGTGAACTATCCCCGCCGCATGGGCGCGTTGCGCCGCCGGCTCACACGCTCCGGCATTCCCGGCCTGCTGGTCACGCAGCTCGCCGATCTGCGTTATCTCTCGGGTTTCACCGGCTCCAGCGCCGCATTGACCGTGACGCGCCGCCAGGCCCGGCTCTTCACCGACGGTCGCTACAAGATCCAGGCGGCGGAGGAAGTCGGCGTCGCCCAGGTCGAGATCGTCTCTGCGCCGCCGGCAACCGCAGCAGTGCAATGGCTCGCCGCGCAGCGCGGAGTCGATTTCGCCTGCTATGACCCGGCTTCCACATACGTTGCCGATCTCACGCGCAGCAAGGCGGCATTGCCCTCGGGCCTGCGCCGCCGCTTTCTTTCTCCGCTGCCGGCTCCGATCGTCCAGACTCTGCGCTTGCAGAAGGACGCGGACGAACTGGCGGCGATGAGCGAAGCTGCCCTGCTCGGGTGCAAGCTGTTCGACTATGTTCTCGGTATCATCCGCCCCGGGCTCCCCGAAATAGGGCTGGCCGCCGAACTCGAGCACAAGGCGCGGTTGTTGGGCGCCGAGGCCATGTCGTTCGAGACCATCGTGGCCTCGGGCGCGCGATCGGCATTGCCCCATGGAAGAGCGTCCAGGTCCCCGCTGCCCCGCAGGGGCTTTCTCACGCTCGACTTCGGTATAATCCACAAGGGTTATTGCTCCGACATGACGCGCACCGTGCACTTGGGCAAGCCCAATGCATGCGAGCGCGCGGCATACGAAGCAGTGCTTGAGGCGCAGCAGGCAGCGGTGGCCGCGGTCAGTTCCGGTGCGAGTTGCGGAGACGTAGACGAAGCCGCGCGCGGCGTGTTGCGAAAGGCGGGACTGGCAGAAGCGTTTTCCCATTCCACCGGCCATGGCGTGGGCCTTGAGATTCACGAGCCGCCGCGGATCGGCGCCGGCCAAAAGACTCACCTGCGGGAGGGTATGGTCATCACCATCGAACCGGGGATCTACCTGGCGGGCCAGTTCGGCATCCGCATCGAAGATATGGTGGCCGTAACCACAAACGGAGCCCGGACGCTGACTCCCGCGCCCAGGGCTCTCATCGAACTGTGATGGAAATCGGACTGATTCTCTCCGGCCGGCTCGCGCGGATGAGCTAGGGAACGAATGAATCCACAAGACCTCAAGGATCTGCAGCAGCTCATCGAATTCCTCAAGGAATATCAGGTCGCCGAATTCGAACTGGAGCGCGGCGAGCTGAAGATCCGTTTGAAATTTGGCGGCACGGTTTCGGCTCCGCCTGCCGACCTGTCCGGTCTGGCGCACGTGGCGGCCAGCGTCGTTCCGTCCGTTGTTGCTCAGGCTGCGCCACACTCTGCGCCTCCCATCTCGTCTTCGGAGGAAGCTGCGCCGCCCGCGCCTGAATCCGACTCCGGAGTGCACATTGTCAAGTCGCCCATTGTCGGCACCTTTTACGGATCGCCCTCGCCTGGCGCGCCGGCTTTCGTCACCGTGGGCGACCACGTGGACAAGGGCCAGGTCATCTGCATCGTCGAAGCCATGAAACTGATGAACGAGATCGAATCCGACGCCGCCGGCGAGATCGCCAAATGCTTTGTCACCAACGGCCAGGCCATCGAGTTCGGCCAGCCGTTGTTTGCCATCCGAGCCGGTTAGCGAAGCCGGCGGAGTTGGCGGCGTTAGCGGAGCTGGAATGTCGTCGCTGACTCCCTAACTTGCTAACTTGCTGACCTGCCAGCCGCGCTAACCCCGCTAACAAGGCTAACTCCGCCAGCTCCGCTTTCAAGGCCTCCATGCTCCGCAAAGTTCTCATTGCCAATCGCGGCGAAATCGCACTGCGCATCATCAACGCGTGCCAGGAACTCGGCATCCGCACCGTGGCCGTCTACAGCGAGGCCGACCGCGACTCGCTGCACGTGAAATTCGCCGACGAGGCCATCTGCATCGGCCCTCCGCGCGCCGCCGAGAGCTATCTCAATGTGCCGGCGGTTATCTCCGCGGCCGAAATCGCCGACGTCGAAGCTATCCATCCCGGCTACGGCCTGCTCAGCGAGAACGCCAATTTCGCCGAGGTCTGTCGCGCCTCGAATATCAAGTTCATCGGACCTCCGCCGGAAGTCACGCGCCTGATGGGCGAAAAAGAAAAAGCGCGCCAGGCGATGAAGGAAGCCGACGTGCCCATCCTGCCCGGCTCCGACGGCGTTCTGGCCACCGAGGCCGAAGGGCTCGAGTGGGCCGAGAAGGTCGGCTATCCCGTCATCCTCAAGGCCAAGGCCGGCGGCGGCGGCCGCGGCATGCGCATCGTGCGCTCTCCCGAAGAGCTGCCCAACCTCTTCCATGCCGCCTCCACCGAGGCCGCCAACGCCTTCGGCAACGGCGACCTCTACATGGAGAAGTTCATCGAGCAGCCGCGCCACATCGAGTTCCAGATCCTCGCCGACGAGCACGGCAAAGTCGTCTCGCTCTTCGAGCGCGAGTGCTCCATCCAGCGCCGCCACCAGAAGCTCATCGAAGAGGCGCCGTCGCTGCAGGTCACGCCGCGCCTGCGCGATGAGATCGGCGAAACGCTGGTCCAGTGCCTCACGAATATCGGCTACCAG
>JASHQQ010000294.1 GCA_030039035.1 Acidobacteriaceae bacterium
GAAGTCCGTGCAACGGTCCGATGCGGTCGAGAGCCTCCGCGATCTTTTCCACCGGCGTGGGACAGACAGGGGGCGTTACGGCAGGGGATAGCATCCGGGGACCTCCTGGACGTGTTTACAGGATAGCCGATGCGGCGCGGATGCATTCGGGGGCGTGGGATGAATCTCCGGGGAGCAGGGACGAATTGGGAGTCGAGTGTCTCTGACCGGGAGCGAACCGCGCGGCGACAAGCGCGATAGCCGCCGTCGCATGATGGACGAACGATGACTTCCTGGGGCGCCCATTGCGGCACAATGCCGGTTCCCTCAGCTCTGCGTCGCAATCTGCGAAGCCGATCGCTCGCGCCAATGGCCGCGGGTAAAGTCGGGGAAGGCCTGCGGCGCGCTGCCCTGCGCCACCGACGCGCGGCTCAGCGGGCCGGGCGCGGACCACGCGGCCGCATCGTAGACATCCATGTCGGGCACGAGTCCTTCACGCAGGCATTGCAACAGGCGATAGAGCATGATGTAGTCCATGCCGCCGTGGCCGCCGAGCTTCTGCGCGATCTCCCCTTCGCGCTTCCACAGCGGATGCTGGTGGTCCTTGAAGGCGTCGATCGAACCCCACTGCTCGCCGCCGGCCTGGCCGTCGAAATAGATGCGCGGCGGATAGTCGGCGTAGGCGCCTTTGGTGCCGGCGATGATGTTGACGCGGTCGTAGGGGTGCGGATTGACGACGTCGTGCTTGACGGTGATGGTGAGCCCATTCGCGGTCTTGATGATGGACGTATTCATGTCGCCGTTGATGTAGCGCTCGGCCCAACGCGGGTCGGTCGGCGCCAGATGCGCCTTGCGGTACTCGTCGAGTCCGCGCTGCGGCGTGCTGACGGAAACCACATAATCAAAGCGGTCGCCGCGCTGGATGCCCATGTAGTTGGCCACGGGACCGAGGCCATGCGTGGGGTAGAGGTTGCCTTCCCGCTGGGTGTGCGCGGTGCGGCGCCACAGGCCTTCGCCCTGGTTGGAGAAAAGCTCTTCGCGCAGGTCGTGGATATACGCGCCTTCGCCGTAGAGCACGTCGCCGAAGAGCCCTTCGTGGATCATGCGCAGGACGAGCGTCTCGTTGTAGCCGTAGCAGCAGTTCTCGAGCATCATGCAGTGGCGGCGCGTCTGTTCGCTGGTATCGACAAGGCGCCAGCAATCTTCAATGGTGTAGGCGGCCGGAACTTCTGTCGCGGCGTGCTTGCCGTGCTTCATGGCGGCCACCGCCATGTCGACGTGCCAGTCCCACGGCGTAGCGATGATGACGAAGTCGAGATCGTCGCGGGCAACCAGATTCTCGAAGTCGTGATAGCCGGCGGTATAGAGCGTGGGCGAGGGCTGCCCGGCCTTGACCACCAGCGACTGCGCGTGCTGGGCTTTCTCCGGCACGATATCGCAGAGCGCGAGCACGCGCGCGTCGGCGGCGAGCAGGTTTTCCAGCAGACTGGTTCCGCGTCCGCCGGTGCCGATGATGCCGATGCGCGCCTGGCTCCGCTCGAATGGAACGCCGATCATGGTCGGGCCCTGCGGTGGGGGCGTCTCGGCTTCGAGCGGCGAAAGTCCGAGGCTGAGCGCGCCGATGCCGCCCATGCGAAGGAAACTGCGGCGCGACACGTCTTTCCATGAGTCAGCCAAATTGCATTTCATCAAGCCTCCGTGAAAACCGGTTCCTGATCAATGGCTATTTGTTCTATGCTACCGGGACTGAGCGGAGGAGTTCCAGAAATGCCTGCAACAGTCGCAACGATGAGGTCCGCGACGGCGAGCGCCACGCGAACCGTGACCGCGCCCGTGCGCAACATGGCCATCGACGCCTATCGCGGCCTGGTGATGCTGCTGATGATGGGCGAGGTGATGCGCTTCGGCGAGGTGTACAAGGCGTATCCGCAGAGCCTGTTCTGGCGCGTTCTGGCCTTCAACCAGTCGCACGTGCAATGGGCGGGCATGAGCCTGCATGACACCATCCAGCCGGGATTCACGTTCCTGGTGGGCGTGGCGCTGCCGTACTCCATTGCGAGCCGCGTGGCCAAGGGGCAGAGCTTCAGCCGGCAACTGGCGCACACCATCTCGCGCAGCCTGATACTGATCTTTCTCGGCATCTTTCTGCGCTCGACCGGGGCGGCGCAGACCTACTACACCTTTGAAGATACGCTCACCCAGATCGGGCTCGGATTCACGTTCGCGTTCTTGCTGGCCCACTGCCGTCCAAAATGGCAGTGGACGGCGATCGGCGCAATCCTCTTCGGCTACTGGCTGGCCTGGGCGCTCTACCCCGCGCCGGGGCCGAACTTCAATTGGCAGGCCGTGGGCGTGCCGGCCAACTGGCCTTACAACTTCCACGGCTTTGCCGCGCACTGGAACAAGAACAGCAACCTCGGCCAGGCCTTCGACGTGTGGTTTCTCAATCTGCTGCCGCGCGCTTCGCGCTTTGTCTATAACGAAGGCGGCTACCTGACGCTGAGCTTTATTCCCACGCTGGGCACCATGCTGCTGGGACTGC
>JASHQQ010000295.1 GCA_030039035.1 Acidobacteriaceae bacterium
TCCCAGAACCAGCGCCAGCGATGGAACTTCTCCTCGCTGAAGGGCTGATCGGGCGCGCCGCCCAGCCACATCTTCCAGTCGAGCTGTTGCGTGTCGGTGGGCCTGTCGCGCCCATCGCGGCCGTAGTTCTGCCACCAGTAAGTCCGCACTTGAGTGACGCGCCCCAGCCCCCCGCCCTGGATCAGATCGACCGCATCGCGAAAGTGCGGCCAGCTTCGCTGCTGCATGCCGCATTGCAAAATCTGCTTGCCCGAGCGCACCGCGCCCGTCAGCGTCTCGCCTTCCTCGATGGTGTGCGTCACCGGCTTTTCGAGATACACGTCCTTGCCTGCCTTGACCGCATCGACCGCCATCCGGACGTGCCAGTGATCCGGCGAGGCGATGAAAGCGACATCGATCTCTTTTTCCAGCACTTCGTGATAATCGAGATGCGTGGTGGCCGTTCCGCCGGATCGTTGTTTCACCGCATCGCGGTGCGGCCCGTAGACATCCGCGACGGCCACAATCTCGTGGCCGCCGGCCTTGTCCGCGGCATCGAGAAGGCTGTTCATGCGCCCGCCAGCGCCGATCACGCCCACGCGAATCCTGTCATTCGCTCCGAAAACCCGGCTCGAGGCCAGCGCGGTCATTCCGCCTGCAATGAGAAAACTCCGGCGATCCAGCATGTGATTCAAATTGCCCTCCCGTTTCCGCAGATAAGCCTACAGCATGAAATCGGCGAAGAAAAAGGCGAATCTCTTCCCGGTTTCAAAGCGCGTCCTCGTTCAAATGTGCACGGTCGCCGGGTCTCCAATTCCGGCGTCCCTGGTTTTCCGTTGCCTGCCCCTCTCCCGCTTCATCCGGTACCATATTTGAGGTACGTTGCGATGGCCGAATGAGTCTGAAAGCCAAACTGGAAGCCGTGATCTACGCTGCCGAGGAGCCGGTTACGCTGGCCCAGCTTGCCGCGATCTTTGCCGATGAGGCGCTCGCCTGCAAGGCCGAACGCGAGGCGGCCGCGGCAGCCGCGGCCAGCGAGGCCCAACCGCCCGCCGGCGAGCCTTTGCCCCTTCTGGACGAAGGGTTTGCGTATCTCGGTCTGGAACAGACGCCTGCAGACGATACCGCCGGGCCATCGAGTTCCGGCGATGCTTCCGTTGCAGCACCGGCGGCGGGCGCGGCGGCGGGCGCACGCGAAGCCGTTCCGGAACCGTCGCCCGAGAGTCAGGGTGCGGCAGAAGCCGCTTCGCCAGCGGACGCGGACCCGGAGACCGATGCCCGACGCGAGACGCGCGCGCGCGATCGCGAAGTTCGCGCCATTCTCAGGCAACTGATCGAGGAGCTGATCGCCGGCTGCGCATCCGACAATCGCGGCATCGAGATTCGCGAGATCGCGGGCGGCTATCGCATGGCAACCAAGCCCGAGTGCCACGACGCCGTGCGCCAGTTCGTGCGCAGCCTCAAGCCGCCACTCAAACTGTCGCTGCCGGCTCTGGAAACCCTCGCCGTCGTCGCCTACAAGCAGCCGGTCACCGCGCCCGAGGTAAGCGAGATTCGCGGTGTGGAGTCGGCGGGGACGCTGGGCTCGCTGCTCAGCCGCAAGCTTATCGCCACAGCGGGGCGCAAGCAGGTGGTCGGCCGTCCCATCCTCTACAAGACCACACGCGAGTTCCTGCTCCGCTTCGGGCTCAAGGATATCTCGGAGCTGCCTTCGATGGAAGAGTTCGAAAAGATGGCCGCCGTCGAGCTCGACGAACAGGCGCCGGCAGAAGAGGGCGCGGAGAGCGACGAATTGTCCGCCGCGGACATCGGGCTGGGCGATGCCTTCGAGCGCGATGGCGAAGATGCCGAAGCCGGCCCGCAGCCCTCCGCCGATCCGGATGAAAACGCGCCGGCGGACCCTGCTTCCGCTGCAACTGCTGCATCACAACGTGCAGGAGTCGAGGCTCCCCGACATGAATCCTGATGCGGGACCGCGTCCCGACGACCCCGAGTTCGAAGCGACCATCGAGACCGCCGCGGAGGATGTGCCTGTTGCCGTGGCCGAGCCGGTTCCCGGCGCCGCTCCCGACGATCAATCGCCGGGCGAGGAAGAACCAGCGGACCTCACCGCGTCCGGATCGGCTGTGTCGGCTGGCCCTGAGCCCGCCGAGTTTGCGTCTGCTGTCGAGCCGGGCCCCGCGCCAAAACTCGAGCGGCTGCAGAAGATTCTCGCCCAGGCCGGCGTGGCCAGCCGCCGCCATGCCGAAGAGCTGATCGCCGCCGGCCGCGTCCAGGTCAATGGCCAGGTCGTCACCACGCCCGGCAGCAAGGCCGACCCGGCGCGCGACCACATTCGTGTCGACGGCAAGCTCATCCACAGCGCCGAACGGCTGCGCTACTTCATGCTCAACAAGCCCAGGGGATTTGTGACCACCGTGAGCGATCCCGAAGGCCGGCCCACGGTCATGCAGTTCTTCGGGAAGGCGCACGAGCGCCTCTATCCCGTCGGCCGCCTCGACTACCAGAGCGAAGGCCTGCTGCTGGTCACCAACGACGGCGTGCTGGCCAACCGGCTCACGCGCGCCGCCTCCGGCGTGGAGAAAACGTATCTGGTGAAAGTCAGCGGCCGGCCCACGGCCGCCGGGCTCGACGTGCTCCGCCATGGCGTCGCTATCGATCGCGGCCTGCCCGGCACATCGCGGGTCGGGACGGCGCCGGCGCGTGTCCGCGAGGTGCGCAAAGGCAGCAATCCGTGGTTTGAA
>JASHQQ010000296.1 GCA_030039035.1 Acidobacteriaceae bacterium
AAATCCTCACCAGCTCCCGCTGGATGGCGCCCGTCACCCACGCCTTGCCCGGCGCGGTGAGCATGTTCACTTCGCTGCGCACGCCGAACTCGGGCAGGTAGATGCCGGGCTCGACGGAGAAGCAGGTGTGCGGCAGGATGCGGCGGTCGTCGTGGGTTTCGAGATTGTCGAGATGCGCGCCGGCGCCGTGAATGTCCGCAGTGATGTTGTGGCCGGTGCGATGCGTAAACCAGCCGCCGAAGCCGGCGGCGCGAATGACGGCGCGCGCGGCGTCGTCGGCCTCGAAGCCGCGGATGGACTGCCCGGCGCCGAAGGCCGCCTCGACGCGCGATATTGCGGCATCGCGGGCTTTCATCACCGTTTCAAAGACGCGCTGCTCCTGTTCGCTGGGCTCGCGGCCCACCACGCCGGTCCAGGTGATGTCGTAAAAGATGCTGCCGGGCCTGGTCTGCTTGCCCCAGATGTCGATGAGCACGAAGTCGCCCTTGCGGATGGGCGAGGTGTGCTCCGCCGTGGGTTCGTAGTGCGAGTCGGAGCTGTTGGCGTTGGCGCTCACGTTGGGCCCGTTCTCCCACACCAGGCCTTCGCGCCGCATCGCTTCGCTGAGCCATTGCACCATGTCCCACTCGGTGAGGCTGCGCTCGCCGCGGGAAGACGGGCGCAGCCGGGCGGCGATGTGCTTCCAGCACTCGGCGAGGATGGCGTCGATGGCGCGCTGGGCGGCGGCGTGGCTTTGCATCTGCTCGTCGGTAAGCACCGCCTCGAACTGGCTGACGAGATCGGCCGAGCTGACGATCTGCTTGCCCAGCGAGCGCAGGAACTCCACCGTGCCCGCGTCGACCATGGAGACGTACATGATGTCGTTGTTGGGCGAGTACTGCATGGCGATGCGCCTCGCGCCGGCGAGCATGGCCTTGAGACCGGCGTGCAGCTCCTGCCAGCCTGAATACAGTCCCTTCGAGCCAGGCAACTTGTCGAGCCTTCCCTGCTCGATGCGATGCACCAGCTTGCGCGGCTCGCCCTTGGCCGGAACCAGGTAGTACCAGCGGCGCGTGATGTGGGCCTTCTCGTCGAGGCCGAGGATGTGCGCGGCGATGGGATCGCGGTGATGGTGGTCGTAGAAAAGCCAGCCATCAATGTTGGCGTCGCGAATGGCGGCCTGCATCGCGTCGAGATTCATACCGGAGATGATACGCGCAGTATGCGGGTGCGAGCGAAGCAGTTGTGGCAGTTGTTGGGAGACATTCACCCTTGAGCCGATGGAATCGGCATCCTTGAACCAGCTTCGGATCGCGGCGAAATTGTGCCCACGAACGGACGACTAGATCGCGGCCAGCGCCTCGGCCTGCCCCGGGAACAGCCCCGCGTACTTGGTGATGCCCACCATCGTGAATACCTTGGTGAAGTGCGCCGAGAGCCCGAAGGCGTAGACCTTCTGGGTGTGATTGGCGGCTTCCATCAGCAGTTGAATCACCAGCGCAATGCCGCTCGAGTTGATGTAGTCCACCTTGGTGAAATCGAGCAGGATCAGCCGGGTCGAATCCTTGGGCAGCGCCTGGTAGGTGCCGAGCACAGCGTCTTTCGAGGTGCTGGCGATGTCGCCCTCGAAGCGGAGGACGGCGACCGGGTGCCCGGCCGGGGAGGTTACCTGATCAACACGCGACTTGGTCTCGGTCTGCACGGGTCATTCTTCTCCGTATGGCTCTTTTGATTCCTGCTTTCGTCCCCTATTCCGTTTCCTTGTCCAGGCGGATCACCAGCCGGACATAACTGCTGCGGCCGTTCACGCCGGCCACCCATTCGGCTTCGTCCACCAGCGCCTGGATCAGGAACATGCCCATGCCGCGCGGGTCTTCCTCGCCGTGGATCTTCTTGTCGATGTCGGGCTTGATCGGTTGCGTCCTCATCCCCTTGCCGTCGTCGATGACCTTGACTTCAAGCCGATCGGAAGCCGCGGAAAGGACTACGCCCACCGAGAGCTTTTCGTTCATGCGGTTGCCGTGCTCGATGGCGTTGATACAGGCCTCGGCAACGGCGGTCTTCAGGTCCTCTACCCGGTCTTCGCGAAAGCCCATCAGCTTGGCCACGGCGGCGGCCGTGCTCATGGCCACCTTCTCGAATCCCATTCGCGAGGGCAGCCGCACTTCCACGCTGGTGGACTTGAACTCTTTCATGCTTCGTTCTCCGGCCGATCCGCGCACCGGCAGAGCGCCACGGCCGTCATATCGTCGGTCTGAGGGCCGCCGTCCGAGAAATCCTCAATGCTTGCCCACAATGCATCGAGAATACCATCGGCCTTTTGCGGCGGACATTTCAAAAAGTTGTCCAGCAGCCGCTCCGGACCAAACTCCTCATCTCCCCGAAAAACCTCGGTAAGGCCGTCGGTGTAAAAGAGCAGGCGCGTGCCGGGGACAAACTCGTGGCGCTCGCTCCCGTACCGCATTCCCGGCAACAGGCCCAGCGGAGTGCCGGCCGCCTCGATCTGGTGGACCGGCTCGTGCGGACGCGCGAGAAAGCCGGGATTGTGGCCGGCGTTGACGACCTCGATCTCGTTGCGTTCCGCGTTAAGGCGCAGAAAGATGGCCGTCACGTAGCGGCGGCGGGCTTCCTCGCCCTCCTGGTAGTGGTGCTGGTTCATGCGCGTGGCCAGCGAATCCATGGGCATTCCGGAGACGGCCATGGCGCGGAAGGCGGAACGGAAGCTGGTCATCATGATGGCCGAAGCCATCCCCTTGCCGGCCACGTCGGCCACGGCAATCAGCAGCGCGCCGCCGGGGAGCGTGACGATGTCGAGGTAGTCGCCGCCCACCTCGTAGCACGTTACCGAGCGGAAACCGATGGAATAGCCCGGGATCGTGGGCAGTTTCTGCGGCAACAGCGAGCGCTGGATGCCGCGGGCCTGGTCCAGATCCTGCTGGACGCGGGCAAATTCGATGTTGCGCTTGTGGTTGCGCGCGTTCTCCAGGGCCACGGCGGCCTGCAATGCCAGTCCCTCGAGGAAATCGGCCTCGTACATGGTCAGTTCGCGGCCTTCCGGAGGGGCGACGACCAGCTCCGTCATGCGCTTTCCGTCGCGGTCGTCGAGCGGATACATGCGCAGCGAGGTGGGCAGCTCCTGCTTCCCGTCGGCGAGGGGAATCTTGTCGCCGTACGAAAGCCCCGCGCCGGGAAACGCCGCACCTGCCATCTCCAGCTCGCGGACGACGATGCGCAGGACAGCTTCCAGCACCTCCTCTTCATTGGTGGTGGCGTGGACCTGGCGCGAAACCTCCAGCAGGGCCTGCAGCCGGAAAACCTGCTGCTGCAGATCGATGGTTTCGCCGCGATCCGGAAGCTGAACCTCAACCGCCATGTGGGGAAGATTCTCCGTGGAATTTCAATCTACCATGCCGGCGGGATGGCTGGCAGGGGCGGCGAGGCCGCGACCGGCGAACCGCTCTAGACCCGTCCCGCCAGATTCAGCCCGCAGGCAACCACCTGCAGGGCGACGATCGCTGCGCCGGCGGAAATGGCCATGCCCCGCCGCGGAGTTTCGTACGCGTCGGCGAAAATGCCTCCGATGAAGGTGAGCAGAAACGGCTGCGCCCACAGCCAGGGCTGGCCCGGAACGCCGGTCATGACCAGCGCCATGAGACCGGCGGCGCAAAGCAGAGGCGTGGTGTTGCCGAAGTAGCGCGATTTGCGGACGGCCAGGTACAGGACCACGGACGCGATGGCTGCGCAGGCGATGCCGGCGTTGGCAGGATTGGAAAAGAAACGGCGCGCCGGATCGGGCGAAACCCATAGAAAGCCGGCCGCGGAGCGGAAGACATAGCTGAAGGCGTCGGGCGAGAAGTTATAGCAGGCAAAGACCAGAACAAGGGCCCCGGCGGCAGCCGTCAGGACGATGGGCAGCGCCTGGCTCCTGTGCCCCTCGGCGACCCAGAGCATCGCCAGCAACCCCGCAAGCGCCGTGACCGGCAACGCGGCGATGTGAGCGGCGGCAGCCACGGCAAAGACCAGCGTGAGCAGAATGATGCGCGGGCGCCACTTGCGCCGGGGGCCCTGCATGGCATGGGCCACTCCGATCGACGTATAGATTCCGCCATAGACTCCCAGCGCGGCCAGCACGTCCGGGTCGGGCGAGACGCAGGCCCGGATCATGGCCGGGCAAAAGCAATAGAGTGCCAGAGCGGTGTATCCGCCCCAGTTGCCGTAGAGCCGCCGCGTGACCCACCACAGGCACCCGCCCAGAATGCACCCGGCGCCGAGAAACGGCAGGCGCAACAGCAGCAGCACATGCCGGAGCTGGTGCCGCAGCTCCCAGGTATTCAGCTCGCCGCCGGTCTGCACCACCCTGTCTTCGGGTTTGCGAAAGAGGTCGAGTCCGCGCTCGGCAAGCAGATTGAGCGTGAGCGGCAAGCCGGCGAGGCGGTAGGCGAGCACGCCGTCGTGAATATTGCCGCAGGTGGTGAAGTAGCCGGCCAGAGGCGAAGGCTTTTCCCACATCTCGCGGCCGCAACGCGCGTACTGGTAGTCGCGGTCGCTGAGCGTCTGGCGGGAGACGAGCACAAACCCCTGCACGAGAAAGAGGGCCAGAAGAACGGCGGCGATGCGCTGCGGATGATTGAAGCGAAAGCGGCGAAGGATGCCAAACCGATGGGTCATCGGGATTGTTGCGACCCTGTCAGTCTAAATTGCCGGGGCATGGAAGATCGCGATGCAGGCGGCCTGGACGCAACGGTGTTGCGGCTTCGGTCATGATCCAAAAGGCTCGGAAGGCCGCTGCGCACAGCGGCCTTTTGACAGCTTCTTCCCGACGGTTCCGGCAGTCCGGCCTGGAAGTCGATCCGAACTCGCGAAGACTAGTTGACCGTGAGGTGGGTGAACCCGGTGACGGCCAGACCGCCGCTGTTCTTGTAGGTCGCGTAGATGCTCGTCGTTCCCGTGCCCACCGTCGTGGCGACTCCGGTCTTCGAATTGATCGTCGCCACACTGGTGTTGCTGGACGACCACACGCACGAAGTCGTCAGGTCCGACTGGCTGCCGCTCCCCGTCACTCCCATGGCCTTGAACTGCTTTGTAGTGTTGAGCGAGCTGACAGTCTGATTGGGCTGAAGAACGGAGAGCGAGACGAACGCGGCGCCCGTCGCAGAGCTGGACGGCAATTGCACCGTGTACGTCGCATCGTTGCTGATGATGTCGCCGCCGTAGCCCGGCGCGCTGGCCGTGATCTGCGTGAACCCGATCGCCTCTCCCGTGGGAGTGGCTACGCCCTGGGCGTTGATGGTCACCATCTCCGGCGTGTACGAAAACCACGTGACCTGGTTCGTAATATCCTGCGTCTCCACCGGATGTTCGCCACGGGTGTAGTAGCCGGTGGCTGTGAAGTTGGTGGAAAGCTGCTCGCTCTGCGGCGCGACGGAGCCATCGGCCAGGTACGCCAGCGTGACGGTGAAATCCGTCGGGCTGATCACGATGGAGGTCAACGACGCCGACGTGCCGCAACTGGTAATCGGCACGAGGAGCCCCACAAGAAGCAATCCCTTGACGCAGGAACGGTTGTACATATACTGCCTCCCCAGGCCATTTCCAGCCCGTTGGCGCAAATCGATCTCGAATGACCGAGGTTTACTGCCAGCAATATCAGACACCCGCCGATTCACCCATAGCACTTTGGTCACATGGAGCGGCCTGCAGCCGGCAAATTCCCCGAAATCCGGACGTCTCCCAAAGCGGGCATTCGTGCAATCAGCCTAACTGCTTGCACTTGCCGTGGAGCGGAGGATTCTCTCTCGCGCATCAAGTCAGTCAAGAATCGTGCGAATCAACGAATTCGCGTACCGTTCCGGCTTCGATCGTGCCGGCGCAACGGCCCGCGTGTTGCCCGCCGTAGCCCGAGCCGGTAGACTCTTGGCAGCATGGCGATGGCGCGGGATCAAGTGCGAAATGCGTCTCCAGACCGGCTGGTGAGCGCCTCGCGCGCCGAAGAAGAGCAGGGATTCGAGCTCAAGCTGCGGCCGCGGCGCCTCGGCGAGTTTATCGGGCAATCGAAAGCCAAGGAGCAGTTGGGCATCGCGCTGGAGGCGGCGAAGTCGCGGGGCGAGGCGCTCGACCACGTGCTGCTCTTCGGGCCGCCCGGGCTGGGCAAGACGACGCTGGCGACGATCATCGCCAACGAGCTCGATGTCGCCTTCCAGCAGACCTCGGGACCGGCCTTGCAGATCCAGGGCGACCTCACGGCGATCCTGACCAACCTGCGCGAACGGCAAGTGCTGTTCCTCGATGAGATTCACCGCATGCAGCCGGTGCTCGAAGAGAAGCTCTACACTGCGCTCGAGGACTACAAGCTCGACATCATCATCGGGCAGGGTCCGGCCGCGCGCACGCACGTGATGGAAATCAAGCCGTTCACGTTCATCGGCGCCACGACGCGGCCGGGACTGCTCAGCTCGCCGCTTCGTTCGCGATTCGGCATCCTGCTGCGCCTGGAGTTCTACACCGAAGAGGAGCTGCGCATCATCGTGGAACGCTCGGCCGACGTATTGCAGGTGCCGGTCGACCGCGACGGCGCCGCCGAGATCGCCCTGCGCTCGCGCGGCACCCCGCGCATCGCCAACCGCCTGCTGCGGCGCGTGCGCGACTACGCACAGGTGCGCGGAACGGGAACGATCGACCGGACCACGGCTCATGCGGCGCTGACCATGCTCGAGGTGGACGCGCACGGATTCGACGAGATCGACCGGCGGCTGCTGCTCACGATCATGCAGAAATACGACGGCGGGCCTGTCGGACTGGGAACGCTGGCGGCGATCCTCGCCGAGGAACAAGATGCGCTCGAGGAAGTCTACGAGCCATTCCTGATGCAGATCGGGTTTCTCGATCGCACTCCGCGCGGGCGCGTCGCCACGCGGCTGGCCTACGAGCACTTCGGGTTGGCGATGCCGGGACGGCAGCCGGGGCTGTTTTAACGTTGCAGCGGAGTTAGCGGTGTCAGCCGAAGCGGTCGTTGGGCGGCGTAGTTGCGGCGAACTCGGCGCGAGCATCGTTGGCTTTCGGGCTAACTCCGCTCGCTCCGCTAACTCCGCTGAGGAGGAGAAACATGGCACTTACTGAATCCACAATGGCATTGGAATTGGGCGCCGAGGCCCCGGATTTTGCGCTCGTCGACGTTGTCTCGGGCAAGATGGTGCGGCGCGACAGCTTTCGCGGCAAGCAAGGGCTGCTGGTCATGTTCATCTGCACCCATTGTCCGTATGTCAAGCACGTAGAAAAAGGGCTGGCCGCGCTGGGCAAGGACTACGCCGGCAAGCCGCTGGGCATTGTCGCGATCGGCAGCAACGACGCCGCGAGTTATCCGGACGACTCGCCCGCCGGGCTGACGCAGCAGGCGCAGACTCTGGGCTTTGTCTTTCCTTATCTTTACGACGAGTCGCAGGCCGTGGCGCGCGCCTACCAGGCCGCCTGCACTCCGGATCTCTTCCTCTTCGACAGGGATTTCAAGCTCGTCTATCGCGGCCAATTCGATTCCAGCCGCCCGGGGAACGGGGTTCCGGTCACCGGCGAGGACCTGCGCGCGGCGATCGACGCGGTGCTCGCCGGCAACCCGGTAACCAGGGACCAGCGGCCGTCGATCGGATGCAACATCAAGTGGAAGGGCGATTACTGAGCGCGCCCCGACGGTTTTGCTCGATTTCTCGGTCGCGGCTGGTAGCGCAGTTCGATTATTTGCCGCTTCTCGCCAGTTAATAGCCAGTCTAAGCAAGTCTGGAGATCGTCCGTCCAACAGTCGCTCACCTGGAGCGGTACTGGCTGGAAGATCTCAATGAGAGCTGTCTGCTCAAGCCGAGGAAGTAGCCAACTCGCAACTGTATATCTGAAGTTGGTCCAAATTTGAGTGGCAGGATGCATATTCACTGCGAGGATGTC
>JASHQQ010000050.1 GCA_030039035.1 Acidobacteriaceae bacterium
TAGGCGCGGATGATGCGCTGGACGAGGTGATGGCGGACGACGTCGCCGTCTTCAAACTGGATGAAGCGGATGCCGTCGACGCCATCGAGGACGCCGATGGCCTCCACCAGGCCGGACTTGCGCGGATTGGGCAGGTCGATCTGGGTGATGTCGCCGGTAATGACGGCTTTGGCGTTGTTGCCCATGCGCGTGAGGAACATCTTCATCTGCTCGCTGGTGGTGTTCTGGGCCTCGTCCATGATGATGAAGGCGTCGTTGAGAGTGCGGCCGCGCATGAAGGCGAGCGGGGCGATCTCGATGACATTGCGCTCCAGCATTTTATCGACGCGCTCGGGCTCGAGGAGGTCGTAGAGGGCGTCGTAGAGCGGGCGCAGATAGGGATCGACCTTTTCCTGCAGCGTCCCGGGCAAAAATCCCAGCCGCTCGCCGGCTTCCACTGCCGGGCGCACCAGCACGATCCGCGTGACCTTTTTGGCGTTCATGGCGGCGACGGCCATGGCGACGGCGAGATACGTCTTGCCTGTCCCGGCCGGGCCCACGCCGAAGACCATGTCGTACTGTTCGATGGCTTCTATATATTTCCGCTGGTTCACCGAGCGCGGCTGCACGGAGCGTTTGATGCCCGCCGAGCGATGCTTGCCGGCATCGGCCACGGAGCGCAGCGTGGTCGCCGGATCGGCAACGACCAGGCGCAACATGCCGTTCAGCTCGCCGTTGTGCGGGTGGATGCCCTGGCGGCGCAGCGCCTCGAAGTCCTCGAAGATACGCTGCACGCGGGCCGTTGCTTCGTCCGGGCCTTCCACATGCACGGCGTCGGAGCGCAGATCGATGCGCACGCCGAGCGAGTCTTCCAGCAATCTCAGGTTTTCGTCGCGGGTCCCGAAAAGGGGCTCAAGATTGGGTGTAATCTCCAGAGCGATCTTCAAAGGATTTGACGGCCTCCAGCGCGTTTCACGGTTGAAGTTAACCGGCTGCGGCGGCATGACGCAGCGCCGGCCTTGACGATATAAATAGCGAGCCCGGTTGCCGCGCAGTCCGCGGGCGCGGAAGCCGTATGGCCGAACGAACGGCTGTACCGGGACGAAATAAGTGTGTTCAGACAGGTGAGGAGCTGGCAGAAACCCGGATCGCGGGGCGGAGCAGGGCTTCGGTACTGAGTTATCTTGCGGATGCGCGGGTTGGTAATAGCGACCAAATCAGGTATCTGCGCTAGAGAGTAGCGCCGCTTTGCCCGGGAGTCAATCCACCCGTCAGGTATATTCGATGAATTCTTTGCCTGCGCGGATACCTGCTTTCCTGGCTTCCGGGTCCAAATCGCAGCGTTCCGGCGAGGCCGCCGCTACTGGAAACGTGTCAGAAACGGCCCGAACGTGACAGAAACCGCTTTCGAGTACGGGCGACAACTCCTGGAGCTTGTTTCAAAAATCGCCCTATGCGTGCTGAAAACGTTGCTCGGGGGTCAAAACCCTTTGAATCGGGCGGGTACTTTCGGCGCGACTGAAGTCGGGCCCTTTCAAATCACCCTTATTGAAACACGCCTTAGTAGTAATCCGCGCAGCTCATGTAATACCCGCAATGCGCGCAGACCAGCTTGCAGCGGTGCCCGCTCAGCCGGTGCGAGCAGGTGGGGCAAATCTGGCTGGGGTGCGTGACAGGGGTGGCACAGCCATCGGCGGGAGCCGGCTCGGAATTCACCGCAATTTCAGAATCGAACCCGGATTCGAGGGCCCGCGGGCGGTGCGGCAACATGCCCGACAGATTAGCATGGAAGGGAGGGCGGCCCGCTGCGCGGCATCCCGGCGGGCGCCCGGAGCATCAACAGAGGGGTTGCGGTTTACTTCCCCCTGACGCGCCGCGGTCCTCAATCACCTCATTCGGAATTCATGCCCAACAAGACCACCCCAAGGAGGGACAATGGCAAGCAAGGCAAGTGCGGTTTGGACAGGTTCACTCAAGGAAGGCAAAGGCACCATTTCCACGGCGACGGGCGTGCTGAACCACGCCAACTATTCCTTCGCCACGCGGTTTGAGGGCGCCACCAGCGGCACCACCCCCGAGGAACTCATCGCCGCGGCCCACGCGAGCTGCTTTTCCATGGCGCTCGGGGCGCAACTGGGCGGCTCGGGCCTGACGCCGGAAAAGATCGAGACTCACGCAGCCGTTACTCTGGCCAAGGTCGACGGCGGGTTCGCTGTCACGAAGATCGCCCTGACCACCACGGCCAAGGTTCCCGGCGCCTCCAAAGAGCAGTTCGACGCCGCCGCGGCCGGGGCCAAAGCCGGCTGCCCGATCTCGAAGCTTTTCGCCAACAATACCGAGATCACTCTCGACGCAAAGCTGGTATAACTTCCTGCCGGGGAATCCGCACGATGAATGCCGTGGGGCTGGCCATGGCCGGTCCCTGCGTGCCGCCCTGGACATGCGTCGGGTTCCTTGAGGACGGCAAACGATGAAGCGATACACGTTCAAGGCCAGGATCGAGGCCGGCCCGGGAGGCGGCGCCGGCGTCGCCTTTCCCTATAACGTCGAGCAGGAATTCGGCGTGCGCGGCAACATACCGGTCAAGGCGACGCTCGATGGCGTTGCCTACACCGGCTCGTTGATGAACTGCGGCGCGGGGCCCCACATGCTGGCCGTGCTCAAGTCGGTCCGCGCCAGGACAGGCAAAGGTCCGGGTGATCCGATCGATGTCGTCGTCTGGAAAGACGAGGAAACTCGCAAAGCCGAAGTCCCCGCCGAATTCGAGAAGCGGATGAGGAAGGAAGGCGTGCTTCCATTCTTCGAAAAGCTCAGCTACACCCACCAGAAGGAATACTGCCGCTGGATCGCCGAAGCCAAAAAGGAGGAGACTCGGCAGTCGCGGATCGCCAAATCCCTCCAGATGCTGAAGGAAGGGGTGAAAACCCCCGGCTAAGGGATATGCAGCATATTCCGGCGCCGGTGCGGAAGGGAAGAACACTGTTAGTCTGAAGAAGTCGATCCATTCGCAGGGAACCCGTCCACTGCCGAAGGCCAGCGGAGAAGCATGCCAGTTGTCGAACTCGCCGGAGTGACCAAGGCCTACGAGTCCAAGGTCGCCGTCAACAACCTCA
>JASHQQ010000297.1 GCA_030039035.1 Acidobacteriaceae bacterium
AGTTTTCACGCACACTCTGAAGCCCCATTCATTTTTCTTTCGGCTCTTTCGGCACGACTGAAGAGGCTGCGAAAAAAGGGCCAAGCTGAGACGAATTGCGTCGCCGGGCGATGCAAAGCCGGTTTCAAAGGGCCCGTGGCTAAAGCCACTTCGCTGTTTTGCGCTGATTCAGCAGCCTGAAGGCTGCTGCTCCCTCCGATTCGCACACTGAAAACATGCCGAAACGAGTTCTCGCGCAGGCGCCAAAAGCCCGCGATGAATCGGGGCGATTTTTCGGCACGACTCAAGCCACCCCAACCAGCAAAGCCGGCTTGTCGGGGAGCCCGGCAAGCCATGCCCTGTTACAAAGCCCTGCCTCGGAGAGTTTTCCCGCGGCCTGTTGAGTTGTGCCGCAAGAGCGGCAAATCAGTCCGGGATGCGCAACAGGCGCTGGCTTTTGCGGGCCGGTCTGGGCACGCGTTTGGGCGAAATCACGAAAGTTGTATTGCGTTGAATTTTTTCTAATGATAGAGGTAACTACACCGCGTTACTTTAGACGGATTGAACCACGTAATAGTACTGGGGGATTTAATTTCAAGCGGATTTCATCGCATGAAAGTCAATTTGAAATGACTTGAGGAAATTCGCCGATCAACTTCACAGTCTTGGTTGTCCGTGGCGCCGATTTGCCGGTAAAGTTGGCTTTTCCAGCAACTTTGCAGCGCTTGCGTCCTTGGTCATTTCTTTTGATGTTGAGGTGTGTCGTGTCCTGTCCAAAATGCGAATCCGAAGATGTGGCGTACGTGCCGGCTGAAATCCGTCTTTATCGGAATCGTCCGAGAACGTTGAGTCATCCACCCATCCTTCCTCAGCCCGATGTACTGATTTGTCTTGACTGCGGCTATTCGGAGTTTTCGGTACCGGAGTCATGGTTGCGGGCAGGGTGGCTGCGCAAATCGCCCCACGCGGAGAAGATTCCGAGCGTGGCGTCGATTGTCTCGTCGAACGCTGCCGCGTCGTTCGTCTGAACTCGCCCGCCGCGAACGGGCGCAAATTGCCGGGTTGGAAGGCATCGACTCGACGGACGGCCTGACCTGCGCAATTTGCCTGCCATCGAAGAACCGAATTGTGCAAAAAGCCCCCCCGGCAATCCGGGAGGGCTTTTCGGTTTGTGGCGACCCAATCGAAGGCGCCCATGGACGTGGGTGGGACCGGGGAGCGAATCCGGTTCGTGACCCTCCACTGAACCTCGGTTCCCAATCTGCCGATAAATCTTCCCAGACCGGGTCCCAAGGGAGACTTCGCAACTGTGGCCACCAGCGCAATCACCACCAGTCTTCTCGCAGAGATCGCCAGCTCACCGTCGTCCGCGAATCAGTTCGTCACCGACCTGAACCAGCTCGCGCAGGATCTTGAGAGCGGCAATCTCTCCGCGGCGCAGGAAGACTATGTCACCCTGTCCCAGGACGCGCTGAACGGCGTCACTTCCTCGACGGCAACCACATCGGCAAGCGGAATCACCGCGAACCTGCTCTCGGAGATCACTTCTTCATCGAGCAACTCGAGCTCCTTCGTCAGCGAACTCAACCAGTTGGGAGCGGACCTCGGCAACGGCGACCTGAGCTCCGCGCAGGGAGACATGCTCTCTCTCGAATCGACGGCTCTCGATGCATCGTCTTCGGGTTCGAGCTCGGCTGCGGCAACGTCGAGCCCCACTTCCTCTACCGCATCCAACGAGACGGATACGGAAGAGCTGATTCAGGCCGTGGTGCAGGCGATGGAAGCCGGCGACTCGTCGGTTGCCAGCTCCGCGCTGTCGCTGCTGGCCTCCGTGTCGGGCAACTCGCAAGGCGCCAGCTACCTTGAGCAACTCAGCCAGTCGCTGGGCTCGTCATCGGGCAGCTCATCGTCATCGAGCTCGATCGGCGAATTGCTGCAGAGCCTGAATGCAGACAACTCTTCGAACTCCTCCTCGACGCTGAGCCTGCTGGCGTAGGGCGATCCGCCGATCCTCGCAATTCGCCTGCCACGTCGTCATCTTTTTCCGAGAAAAAGAGAAGCCCTCTCGTCGAATCGGGAGGGCCTCCGCATTTGCTCGGAAGGTGGAGCATCCATCGCCTGAGCAGGCGTTACAGAGGCACTCGCTCCAGCGGTGTAATGAACCCGATGCCCGGCACATTAAGCTTGTGGAGTCGTTTGTCGTTGGTAATGAAGAGATCCACGCCGAAATGCGCGGCACAGGCCAACTGGATCGCATCCGCATTGCGAAGATTATGCGTAGCGCGAAGTGACGCGTAGCGCCACGCGACCGAGGGGTCAAAAACGACGAGCTTGGTCGTCGAGCGAATTGCTCGATCGTATTGTTCGATCAGTGAGGTCTGCCCGAGCTTGGTCGGCTTGACCAGCACCTCTCCGAGGGTCATGGCCGACGTGACGATCTGATCGCCGCGTTCGAGCATGCGTATCCGCATTTCCAGCATCCGGCTCTTATTCGGCTCGACTCCCTCGAACATGTAGATGAACACATTTGTGTCCAGAAAAACCCGGCTCAAATGTCCTCCCTCCGCAGGTTCTCAACATATTCGTCGGCGTGCTCGTCGGCCCAGATATGCCTCCCGGAGCCGATAAGCCGGATCAGTGGATCGTCGTCGTAGTTCACCGCCCGAGCTTTCTGCTCCTTGGCGATCCATTCGCTGTACCAATCCAATAAGGGCTGATATTGCGTTGGAATCTCGTCGCGCTTCGGAACGAACTTCGGACTCCGATGAGATTTCCGGGCATCATCCGTGGGATCGCCCGGATGGTAGAGCCGAAGATTGCCGCGATCGGTCTTGAAAAGCATTTGGTACTTCTTGGTCGTCGAGGGTGTTTCATTCGCGACCAGATGTTGACCCAAGTGTGGATTTACCGAATTCTTCCGCTCCTCTCCTGTCACGAGTCCGAGCTCATCGATTTTGCGGCGAATCTCATCCCTGGAGAAGCCTTCGCTGTTTGGGAACTCCCGGTGCAGAAGCGCAACTGCAATCCAGAGGCGATCCGCCAATCGAAAATCAGAATGCTTGCCCATAGCTCTCGCTCCTTCCATTCCTAGATAGGAATTATACCTAAAATCTTAGGAATGTGAAGAGAGAAAAGAAAAAGGCCTCCGGCCGAAGGCGGAGGCCCTTGGTTTTGCGCCGAAGGCGCGATTGTCTGGACGGCAAGTCCGTCGGGGTCCCCGGCGACCGGGGTCCCCAAGAAGCCGATTCTGCTCCTTGGGGTGGAGCCACAGGTCCTTGTCGCCGGGGTGATCCCTAGTACATGTCGCCCATGCCGCCGCCGTGGCCGCCTGCGGGCGCGGGAGTCTTGGGTTCCGGCAGCTCGACCACCAGAGCCTCGGTGGTCAGCAGCAGGGCCGCGATCGAAGCCGCATTCTGCAGCGCCGTGCGCGTGACCTTGGTCGGGTCGATCACGCCGGCCTTCACCAGGTCCTCGCGCTTGCCGGTGAGAGCGTTATAGCCAAAGTGCCGGTCCTTCGAATTCAGCACCTCGGCCACGATGACAGCGCCCTCTTCGCCGGCGTTGGCAACGATCTGGCGCAGCGGCTCCTCGAGCGCGCGACGCACGATCTGCGCGCCGGTCCTCTCGTCGCCCTCCAATTTGGCGATCAGCTCGTCGACCGCCGGAATGGCGCCCACCAGCGCCACGCCGCCGCCGGGAACGATGCCTTCCTCGACCGCCGCGCGAGTGGCGTGCAGCGCGTCCTCGACGCGAGCCTTCTTTTCCTTCAGCTCGGTCTCGGTGGCCGCGCCGACCTTGATG
>JASHQQ010000298.1 GCA_030039035.1 Acidobacteriaceae bacterium
GTTGTCGCCGCGAATTCGGCTGCGGTCGATCACGGCGATGCGCTGCCGCATCTCAAGCACTGCTTTCTGGTGATCCGCGAGAATCGCACCTACGATCAGGACCTGGGCGACGTGGCCGGAGCCAATGGCGATCCATCGCTCGCCGAATACGGATCGGACGGCTGGGCGAGGGAAGACAAGGCGGTGACGCACCTGAAAGTGACGCCCAACCTGCACGCGCTGGTGGCGCGCTACGCCATGAGCGACAACTTTTATGTGGATAGCGACGTTTCGGCGGACGGGCATCGCTGGGTGATGGGCATCGACCCCACGCCGTACTTCAACACCGCATGGACCTCGGGCTATGGCGGGCGCCGCCACGACGATCCCGGCGCGGCGCAGCCCGGCCGCCGCGCGCTCTTTGGCGGAGCCGACGCGCCGATGCCCGAGGACGAGCCGCAGTTCGGCTCGCTGTGGGAGCACATCGCCGCCAGCGGCAAGGGGCTCTTCAATTACGGCGAGGGACTCGAGCTCGAGGGCAACGCCGAGCTGCCCGGCTCGGAGCCCGAAGGCAACCGGCTCTTTCTCAATTCGCCCCTGCCCGAGCCGGTCTTCGAGGCGACAGATCGCCGCTATCCGACCTTCAACCTCGGCATTCCCGACCAGTTTCGCGTGCGCGAGTTCGAGCGCGATTTCAAAAAGAAGCTGGCGGCCGGCAAGGTTCCGGCGCTCATCGTGATTCGCTTGCCCGACGATCACACCGCCGACCCGCGTCCCGAAGATGGTTATCCGTACCGCGCTTCGTATGTGGCCGACAACGACCTGGCCCTCGGCCGCATCGTCGAGTTCCTTTCGAGAACGGCGATCTGGAAAGACTCGGCGCTGTTCGTCACCGAAGACGACGCGCAGGACGGGGTCGACCACGTCGATGCGCACCGCAGCATTCTTTTTGTCGCCAGTCCCTGGGCCAGGCCCGGCTCGGTCTCGCACAATCACACCAGCATGGGGTCGATTGTGCGCACCATCGACGAGCTGCTCGGACTCGGCTCGTTGAATCTCGAGGACGCCCTGGCCGGCGACATCGGCGGAATCTTCGACACCACTCCGCACATGGAGCCATTTACGGCGGTGCCATCGGACCCGCGCATCTTCGTTCCCGCCAAAGCGCGCTTCGCGAGGCCCAAAACCAGAGAAGAGGCCGCGAAGCTGCTCGACGTGGACGACGCCGACGCGATTCACGAAGAAATGGAAAAGTCCGCGGGCTCGCTGCGCAAACCATGATTCATGCCTCCAGCTCGCTGCTGATGGTGAAAACGAAACACGGGAGCGAAGCAATGAAAGCTCTGCACATTTCCTCCATTTCATGCGGAGTGCTGCTGGCCACGGCGGTTGCAACTCCATTTTCCTCGCAGCCGGCCGCGAATTCCGGATCTCAAACCGGCCAACATCCGGTGCTGGTCAACACATGCCTGATCACGGACCATATCCAGCGCCTTGTTGCTTTCTACCAGCCGGTTTTGCAGCGGAAGGCGAAATGGTCCGGCAACGACTACGCCGAGTTCGCCACCGGTGTCGGGGTGCTCGCCATCTTTTCGGCAGCGGCTCAGGAAAAGTACATTCCCGGCTCGGCCGAAGCAGCGAAGAACAGAAGTGTGATCCTCGAGTTCAATGTTGCCGATCCCGACCGTGAGTACCGGAGGCTGCAAGGCCTCGTGAAGACGTGGGTCAAGCCGCCGACCACTCAGCCCTGGGGCACGCGCTCGATCCATTTTCGCGATCCCGACGGAAACCTCGTCGATTTCTACTCGCAGCCGCCGTCGTCCCGATGACAGCGCACTTCGGAGGCCGGGAATTGCAGCCATGATGACGAGAAGAGAGATTCTACGGTGCGCCGCTGTGTCGGGGTTGGCGCATCTTGCGAAAGGCTGGAAAGCCATGGAGCAACGGATCAGTGTGGTCACGCTGGGAGTGAAGGATCTTGCGGCGTCAAGGCGCTTCTACGTCGAAGGGCTCGGCTGGAAGTCCGTTTTCGAAAACCCCGGGATCGTTTTCTTCCAGGCGGGAGGCATGGTCTTCGCGCTGTTCCTGCGCAACGAGCTGGCGAAGGACTTTGAAGGCGATCCGTCAACGTTCGGCCGCGCTGCCATCTCGCTGGGATACAACGTGCGCGCCAAAGCCGAGGTGGATCCGCTCATGCATCGCGCGGCGCAGGCCGGCGCGAAGATTCTCGTGCCTGCGAGCGAAAAGTCCTGGGGCGGGTATTCGGGCTATTTTGCCGATCCCGACGGTTTTGCGTGGGAGGTGGCATGGAATCCGGCCTGGCCCATCGCTCCGGACGGGACGATTCAATATCGCTGAAGGAACCTTTGCCGCCGCTGCGGAACTTGCCGGTGGCTATGTCCGCCATCGCAGAAGTGGCCATGGAGAGATCGCCAATTTTGGCCTGTTGGGTGCGCGGATGCCGTACACTGCGGTGCATCGGTGTTCCCTTGCGATCCGACCTTGGAAGAGACCGGCAAGCACAGGCGCAGGATGCCGGGAAGATTCATGAGCACCTCCGCTTCACTTACGGTTCGGCAGCCAATGCGCGGCGCACTGCCGGCGATCCTGATCGGCGGCGTGGTCGCCGGAGCCCTGGACACGATTGCGGCCTACGTGACCCTCAATCCCGGCTGGCCGCGCGCGGTCGCCGGTGGTCTGTTGGGCATGAGCGCCTTCAAAGGCGGCGCCGGCGTATACGCATTCGGGCTCTTCCTCGAGTTTTTCATCGCGACAGGCGCAGCCGCCGTTTACTACGCCTTCAGCCGCAGGCTTGAGTTTCTTCGGCCCCACTTCTTCGTCTGCGGATTGTTTTTCGGCGTCGCCGTTTACCTGGTCATGAATCTCATCGTGCTTCCGCTCTGCGCGCTGCATGTGCACAGCGCGATCTCCCGCTCCGATCTGATCCAGGGAATTCTCGTGCACATGTTCATGATCGGACTGCCGATTGCCGGCAGCGTGCGGCGATTTTCCCCCTGAAAACGCTCCGAAAGCGTCCATCGTCTCGCAGCTTCCCAAAAGAGTCTCGCGGAGAATGCCGTCCCGCTCCTTGACCAGGACCGCGCGAAAAGGGTGGGACGAACGCCGGCGATTCGATTTCTCCTGCAACTGGTTCGATTCAAAGGGTCAAGCTCGTATCGATAGCGCTGCCCACGCGCCCGCCTGTGGAAAAATCGCTGGACTTGGGCCTCCAAAGCAGATATTTTCTACGCCATCCTTGAAATCGCAGGTCTCTCCCGGTCGGATCGGGCTCCTTTTTAACGACCTGTAACGCAATCCGGTTACGCTGTGCTTGCGGTCAAGCCCAAATTCAGCAACCCGGCGGAGGCAGCTCCGGGCAGCAGCCCTCCAGTCCCCCAACCGTTTCCCAACTGGCGGAAATCGATCCAGGAACCGGACCGGAGCCGGCATCCCCCGGTGCGGGCTCGCATTCGGACCCGGCTGTCAGACCGCCCGCTGACTCGACCTTTCTTCGGCAAGCGTCTCCGTCCGAATTCCAGAATCGTATTCAAACTTCAGTTCAAAATGCACGAATTTTGAGGAGGCAGTCACATGCAATCCCGCAGTCCGCACTCGAAGTATGTCAGGTTCTTCGGCCGTCCCGCGGCCATTCTCGGCGTCGTTCTGGCGCTTGGATTCGCAAGCCCGTCGGGCCGGGCGCAAGCCACGCAAGGCTCGATTATCGGAACCGTCAGGGACGCCAAAGGCGCGGTCGTTCCTGGCGCCTCCGTCAAGCTGACGAACACCGACGAAGGCGAAATCCGCACCACGACGACCAATGGCGTGGGCGACTTTCGATTTCCCGACTCCAAGGCCGGCCACTATTCCATCGGCGTCACGGCGCCGGGATTCGACACCTGGACCGCGACGGACGTGACGCTGGAGGTGCGCCAGGAACTGCGCGTGGACGCCAGTCTCGCCGTGGGCGCCGTGGAAACCAACGTCAAGGTCACGGGCGACTCGGTCAGCGCCATCGAGACCGAATCGCCGACCATCAGTGGCGAGTTCACCTCCGACGATGCCACCAACCTGCCCGTGAACACTCGCGCCAGCTTTACCGGCACCAGCGCCGCAAACATCTTCGGCGAACTGCCCGGCGTGCAGGACGACAGCTCGGGAATCTCCGTGCAGGGTGCGCTGCCCTACCAGGTGGAAGTGACTGTCGACGGCGTCACCACGAAGAGCGCCACCGGCGGGCAGTTCATCGGCGATGCGTTTCCCTCCACCGAATCGATCTCCGAGATCCGCGCCGACGGCGTGCTGGCCAATGCCGAGTTCGGAGACCCCGGCCAGATCGTCGTGACCACCAAGGGCGGCACCAACGATCTCCACGGCTCGGGCTTCTGGTACTACCAGGACTCCAACTGGGACGCGATCGACTATACCTATCCGACGACAACCACGAAGCCCGATCTTCACGGCGCTACCTTCGGCGGCAGCCTGGGCGGACCGGTGGTGCTGCCCCACTACAACGGGCACAACAAGAGCTTCTTCTTCGGGGACTTCGAGGCGTGGAGGCATCCTGCGCAATCGACGATCTTCGAAGTGGTTCCCAGCACCCTGATGAAGCAGGGCAATTTTTCGAAGTACGTGGAGCCGGGCAGCAACGGCAACAACACGTTCACCGGACTGGCCGACCCGTTCACCGGCGGCAGCTTCGGCACGACCATCCCTTCCGGCTCCCTGAGCCAGATCGCGTTGAGCACGCTGAAGCAGTTTTATCCCGACCCGAATATCGGCGACCCGACGGCCTACACCGATAACGGAGTGGCCAACTGGCAGGAGAACGTGAACACCAGCGGCCACTCCAACCAGTTCGATGTGCGCGGCGACCAGTATTTCGGCGCGAACCAGAAGTTCCTGCTGTGGGGAAAATTCACCTGGAAGAACTTCCCCATCAACGGCGCCGAGCCGCTGGACGTCCCATCCAATCTGTCCATCAGCCAGAACCGCGCCATGAAGGTCGACACCAACTGGACGATCCGGCCCACGCTGATCAACGAGGGCGGATTCGGATTTACGCGCTATACGTCCGGCAGCAGCGACAGCTTCAATGGTCTGGCCTGGACCAATTCGCAGGGCTGGCAGGGACTGCAGAACCTGTTCTACAACGGCATTCCGGAGATGGATTTCTACAACCTGCAAAGCCTGAACGCCGACCGGCTGACCAGCCTGACCAAATCGCTGACTTACGAGTACAGCGACACGCTGATCTGGCTCAAGGGCAACCACACGATGAAGTTCGGCACCGATATCCAGCATCTGGAGGCGATCACGCCGCTGGGCTTCGCCGGATCGGACAATTACGGCACCTACTCGTTCAGCGACGGCAACAAGAGCCAGGGCGCATTTACCGGCGTCGACTTCGCCGACTTCCTGCTGGGCATTCCCGACGCGACCTTTTACGACGTGGTGCGGCAGGACAACGACGGCATCTCCCTGCACTATCATTTCTTCGGAGAAGACGAGTGGAAGCTGAGCCCGCGCCTCACCGTTTCGATGGGCCTGCGCTACGAGTTCCATCCGGGCTACTACGATCGCTACGGCGACATCGGCAACTTCGATCCCAGCGTGCCGCTGGCCGGGCGCGTGATCTATCCGCAGGGCGATCAGTCGCTGCTGGCGCAAGGATTCCTGAAGAGCGCCAACGCCTGCGACCCCAACGGCACCTCCAACACCAATTCGGCAGCCGTGAATGGCGCGCCGTGCATGCAGGTGGTGGGCAATGGCATCGCGGGCTACCCGTCGGGATTGAAGAAAGTTCCCCACCTGCGCTTCCTGCCGCGCCTGGGCTTTGCCTGGCGGCCATTTGGCGACGACAAGTGGGCGGTGCGCGCCGGCTACGGCATGTACAACATCAACATGCTCGGCTCCAGTTTCTACTCGCTCACCGGAACCGTGCAGGCCTACACGCAGCAGTTCGTGAACACCTACAATCCCGCGACCCACGCCATCGGTTACATCTGGCCGCTGATTGACGCCGGCGCTGGCGGCGCGGCAGGCGTGGGCGGATACGGCACCGATTATTTCGGCACTGCCAACAGCACCAACTGGAAGGATCCCTACACCCAGCAGTGGTCGCTCAGCGTGGACCACGACTTCGGTTCCGGTTATGCAGCGCGCATCTCGTACATCGGATCGGAGACGCATCAACTGGTGTGGGCGCCGGACGAGAATACGCTGCCGTACTCAAGCACCATCTCCGCCTACAACCAGCCCAACTCGGCGCTTTTGTTCCCCAACTGGGGCCGTATCAACACCCGCGCTACCGGGTCGAACGAAAGCTATCAGTCGTTGCAACTCGAAGGCAGCCATCGCCTGCAGCAAGGGCTCGAGTTCCACTCCGGATTCACCTGGGCCAAGGCGCTGGCCGACGATCAGGGTCCGTACGGCTCGGACGCAACCGGCGACGGGTTCGCGGGCGAAGGCGGCGGCGAGCGCTCGACATCGATTCTCGACCGGCATGTGGACTTCGGCAACGTCTACGGCGAGCGGAGGCTGCGCTGGAACACGACCGCCCTCTACGATCTGCCCTTCGGGCGAGGCAAGATGTTCGGTTCGTCGCTGCCGCGCGCGGCCGATGAGATCATCGGGGGCTGGCGGCTCACTTCGATTCTGACCGTGGAAACCGGCCCCTGGGAGACACCGTACTTCGACGCCGGAGAGGGCGATCCTTCGGGCACCGGATCGGGTCTGACGGAAACCGCGGCCGGGTGGGATCCCGGACACCGCGCACAGCACCCCGACCAACTGGCGGGCGTGAGCACAAGCCCGCACGGGAAGAATCGTTTCAACTGGATCAACAGCGCGGCATTTGCCTGCCCGGGTTACTCGGCCTGGACGCCGGGAGAGCCTTGCACGACGGGCAGCGGATCGGGCCCGGCTCCATTGCCGATCGGCCGCTTCGGCAACAGCGAGGTCGGCTCTGTCGAAGGACCGGGACTGTTCAACCTGTCTTCGGGGATCGCCAAGACATTCTCCATCACGGAGCGATTCAAGCTGGTCACCGAGGGCACTTTCACCAACGTGCTCAACCACACCAACCTGGGCGACCCCAACAGCGACCTCAGCTCGCCGAGCTTCGGCCTGATCACCGGAGTGGTCGGATCGGGCAGCGGCAACCACTCGTCGGACTTTGGCGGCGCGCGCACGGCGCAGGTATCGGCGCGGCTCAATTTCTGATTTCACCCTTTCGACGGGTTTCATGCGGCGTGGGCTTTGGGCTCACGCCGCTTTGTTTCGGCTGTAAGGGCATTCGTCGCGTGCCCCGCGCGGCATTGCGGGAAAATCCGGCTTGCAACGATCTTCGGCCGGCGAGCGTCCAAACCCGTGATGGCGGAAGATCGCGAAGCAGCCGGCTCGTGCCGCAACCGCGATGTATGGCAAACTAAAGGCATTTGCCGCAACCCGAACGAATTTGTTACGCTCAGTGAGTCTTCGGGCTGAGCGGAAGGAGATAGTTCATCATGTCGGACGAAAGCAAAACCAGTGGTTTGGCGTGGTTTCTGGCCGGTTTGGGCCTCGGCGCGCTGATCGGAGTGCTCTATGCGCCGAAAAGCGGCAAGGAGACGCGCGAGGATCTCGCCAACAGCGCTCGCGAAGGCACCGAGTACCTTCGCAACAAAACCCGCCAGGCCGCGGAACAGGTCGGCACGCTCGTCGACAAGGGCAAGGAGCAGGTGTCGGCGATGGTCGAGCGGGGCAAGGAGCAGGTCGGCGCACTGAAGGAGCAGGTCGGCACCCTGGTGGAAAAGGGCAAGGATCAGGTGAGCGACTATGTCGATCGCGGACGCGACGTGGTCGACCGCGGCCGTGCCCAGTGGGAAGAGTTTGTGGAGCGGGGCAAGAGCCTCGTCACCGATCAGACCGGCCGGGTGACCGCGGCCGTTGACGCCGGGCGGCAGGCCTACAAGGCCACCGTGACCCCCGGCGACTCGAACCTGTAATGCCAGCCGCTCCCGGAGAGGCCGGTCCTCCGATGGAGGCCGGCGCGCGGAGCCGCCCGGGGATGGAAATCCTCGCGGCGCGGCGCGCTTTGCCGGCCTCGGGGCGAATTCGAGTGACAGAATGGATGGCAGTACTCCCCCGGGGGCTTGCGAGACTCATCTTGGGTGACTGCTGTGCACAGTGATACGATCCTGACCGTGTTTGTGGCCTTGACCGCGGCAGCCTTGCTCGTCCAGGCGGGAGTTCTGCTGGCGGCCCTGCTCATCGGCAGGAAGATTGTTCTCTCCTTGCGCGAGGACGTGGAGGAGTTGCGTAACTCGGCGACGCCGGTCCTCAAGCAGGCTCGCGAGCTCTACGAGCGTTACGTCCCCGAGTTCGAGCCGGTCCTGAAAGAGATGATCAAGGCTGCGCCGAATCTGCGCGCCATCTCGGCGGATGTTGCCGCGTTGACCGGGAAGGCGCGCTCCCAGGCCGACGGAATCGAAGCGTCGGCCGTGGAGGCGATGGACCGGATCCGATTCCAGGCCGCCAGACTCGACTCGGCGGTAACCCGCTTGCTCGATGATGCCGATCGCGTTCTCGGCTTTGTCCATACTGCGGTGGGCGCACCCGCGCGGCAGGTTGCGGCGGTGCTTGCCGCGGCGCGGGCCATCGTGGACTCGCTGCGCCGTCCCGAGCCTCCGGCGCGCCGGGTTCAACCCGCCAACGATCACGAAACGTTCATCTAGAAGCGAAGAAAGAGGCACAGCGTGCGAATCCGCTGGCGTTTTGTGCTTCCCCTCCTGGCCGCATCGCTGGCCGGACTGGCCGCGGCCCAGACGGCCACTCCCAACGCCGCGCTGCTGGCCCTGTCCAAGCAGGATCACACTCTGGCCATCGTCGATCCGGTCACGCTGAAGGCCGTCGCGCGAATCCCCGTCGGCGACGACCCGCACGAAGTCATCGCTTCGGCTGACGGCAAGACGGCGTACGTTTCGAACTACGGCTTCGGCAGGTTCCACACGCTGGCGATGATCGACCTGATCGGACAGAAGCGAATCAGATTCATCGATCTCGGCGCGCTGCGTGGCCCGCACGGACTCACCTTTGTGCAGGGCAAGGTGTGGTTTACCGCCGAGGCCGCCAAGGCCATCGGCAGCTACGATCCGGCAACGGACAGTATCGACTGGATCATGGGCATTGGCCAGAATCGCACCCACATGATCTACGTCTTTCCCGGTGCGAAGCGGATTCTGACAACCAACGTCAACTCGGGAACGGTGACGATTCTCGACAAGACGGAAGGCCTTGCCGGTATGCCCCCGCCGCCGCCCGGATCGGGTCAGGCGGGTGCGGGACCCCCACCGGGGATGCCTCCGGGTCCGCCCCCTCCGCCGCCCGGCGGCAACTGGGACGAGACCGTAATTCCGGTCGGGCACGGCTCCGAGGGATTCGATGTCTCTCCCGGCGGCAAAGAGGCGTGGGTGGGCAATGCCGGCGATGGCACGATCTCGGTGATCGACGTGGATGCGAAGAAAGTTGTCGCCACGCTCGACGCCAACGTGCGCGGCGTGAACCGCGTGAAGTTTACGCCTGACGGCAAGCTGGTTCTGGTCTCGGCGGGATCCGCGCTCGTCGTCTTCGA
>JASHQQ010000299.1 GCA_030039035.1 Acidobacteriaceae bacterium
ATCGCCGAGGCCGTAGCCAAGGCGGAACTCTACCGCTCACTAAATGAACCGGAGGAAGCGGAGTCGATTTGCCGCGATATCCTGGCGATCGAGCCGAGCCACCAGCTTGCATTGCGGCTGCTCGGACTGGCTCTCACTGATCAGTTCACGGGCGGAGGGTCAGACCGCTACGGGGAGACGGAGCGTGTTTTCGAAGAACTCCAGGACTTGTACGAGCAGCTTTACTACAAGGGAATTCTTTATGAAAGGCGTGCGAAAGCACAACTGAATGCGGGCAATACGCGTGTATCTGTCCGCGCATTTTTCGAAGAAGCCCTGCGATTGTTTTCCGAGGCAGAGAGAATTCGGCCGTCAGGAAACGACGACGCGATCCTGCGGTGGAACCGCTGCGTGCGACTGCTGCAGAATAGCGTGCACGGATGGGAGAAACTGGAGTCCGATCTCGCCACCTTTGATGTGTATGACGCACCGCCGCGCTAGTCGACGTTGCGCGCCAGTCAAAGAATGTGGAAGAGGCTCTTGATCGGGTCAAAGTAGCGGTCCACGACCCGCTCCTTGAGTGGAATGATGGCGTTCTCCGTGATCGTGATCGACTCGGGACACACCTGCCGGCAGCAAGTGGTGATGTTGCAATAACCGATGTTGTGCCGATGCCGCAGATCGCTCACGCGGTCCTCGGTATCGAGCGGGTGCATTTCAAGGGCCGCAGCGTAAACCAGCAAACGGGGACCGATGAACTCGTCGTGTTTGTGGTGTTCGCGCAGCACATGGCAGACATCCTGACACAGGAAGCACTCGATGCACTTGCGAAATTCCTGAACGCGATCGACGTCGGCCTGCTGAATGCGCCATGTTCCATCGGGCGCGTCGGGCAACCGCGGGTGGAATCGCTTGATCGTCTTCTTGGCGCGGAAATTCCAGGAAACGTCGGTGACCAGATCGCGAAGCACGGGGAACGTGTGCATGGGTTCAACCGTGACGGGGGCATCGAGGTCAAGTTCGTTCAGGCGGGTCATGCACATAAGCCGAGGCATGCCGTTGATCTCCGCCGAGCAGGAACCACACTTACCTGCCTTGCAATTCCATCGCACCGCCAAATCGGGGGCCTGCTCGGCCTGAACGTGGTGAATGGCATCGAGGACCACCATACCCTCTTCCACGGAGGTTGAGTACTGCTGGAATCCTCCGCCATCGGGGCCACCGCGCCAGATCCTGAACGTTGCTGGTTTGCCCATCGGTTTTGCCTCCCGGCTATTTCATTTCCCTGATTACCGCGGTCAACTCGTCCGGCGGCGGCGCGAGGGCACGCTTTTCGACCAGCATTTCGTCAGAGGCTCCACGCCGGATGACGATGTTGAATTTGCCCCACTCCGCATCCTTGTCGGGGAAGTCTTCGCGGAACTGTGCGCCACGGCTTTCCTTGCGGAAAATCGCGGCGCGGGTGATCGCCTCGGACACGACGATCATGTTGTGGATGTCGATCGCCGTGTGCCAGCCGTTGTTGTACTCGCGGTTGCCGCCAATGCCTGCGCGCTCCGCGCGCGCGCGAAGCCGATCGATTTCCTCAAGGGCCTGTCGCATTTCGCTCTCCACACGGACGATGCCGACCAGGCTCTGCATGATCTCCTGCAAATCGTGCTGCACCTTGTAGGGGTTCTCCGCGGAGGGACCGCGTTCGAAAGGGGCCAGTGCCGCAGTTGCCGTGGACTGAAGTTCCGGTTCGTCGATTGTTGCGGTGCTGTTGTTTTTCGCAAACTCCGCGGCATAGCGGCCGGCGCGACGTCCGAATACGAGAAGATCGGAGAGCGAATTCCCGCCCAGCCGGTTGGAGCCATGCAAACCCGCGGCTACTTCGCCGGCAGCGAAGAGGCCGGGCACCGAGGACATTTGCGAGTCCCCGTTCACCCGGATACCGCCCATCATGTAGTGCGTCGTCGGGCCAACCTCCATCGGCTCCCTGGTGATGTCGAGATCGGCAAGTTGCCTGAACTGGTGATACATGCTGGGCAGCTTGCGCTTGATGTGATCGGCAGCCTTGGGAAGGCGGTCCTTGATCCAGGAGATGTCGAGAAACACGCCTCCGTGCGGCGATCCGCGGCCGGCCTTGACTTCGCGATTGATGCAGCGCGCGACGTGGTCCCGGGTGAGGAGCTCCGGCGGGCGGCGCGCATTCTTGTCGCCCTGGGTGTATCGCCAACCCTCTTCTTCGGTGTCGGCGGTCTGCTCCTTGTAGTTGTCAGGTATCTCGTCGAACATGAAGCGGCGGCCGTCGCTGTTGCGCAACACCCCGCCTTCGCCGCGAACGCCCTCTGTGACGAGAATACCGCGCACGCTGATGGGCCATACCATGCCGGTGGGATGGAACTGGACGAACTCCATGTCCTGGAGTTCCGCGCCGACGCGGTATGCCAGCGCGAGGCCGTCGCCGGTGTACTCCCAACTGTTGCTGGTGATCTTGTAGGCGCGCCCGATGCCGCCGGTGGCCAGCACCACGGCTTTTGCCTGCCATAGCTGGAAGCGGCCGCGCTCGCGATCGTAGCCGCAGGCTCCGGCGACCCGGCCGTCATCCATCAGCAGGCTGAGCACCGTGCACTCCATGTGCACTTCCATGCCCTGGTGAATGCCGTGGTCCTGAAGCGTGCGAATCATTTCGAGGCCTGTGCGGTCGCCGACGTGCGCCAGACGGGGATATCGATGGCCGCCGAAGTTGCGCTGCAGGATGCGTCCATCGGGGGTCCGGTCAAAGAGCGCTCCCCACGCTTCGAGTTCACGAACGCATTCCGGCGCTTCCCTGGCGTGCAGTTCCGCCATGCGCCAGTCGTTGAGATACTGGCCGCCGCGCATGGTGTCGGCGAAATGGACGCGCCAGCTATCGCGATCGTCGACATTGGCCAGCGCCGCCGCGATGCCGCCCTCGGCCATGACGGTGTGGGCTTTTCCGAGCAGCGACTTGCAGATCACTCCAACCCTGGCGCCGGTGGCAGCGGCTTCGATGGCGGCGCGCAAGCCGGCTCCGCCTGCGCCGATCACCAGTACATCGTAGGAGAACCGTTGGAATTCGGGCATCTACAGAAATCTCCAGTCGTGCCAGATGCCCATCGAACAGAGGCGGACGTAGATGTCGGCAAATCCGACCGAAAGCAGGCTGGCCCAGGCCCATTTCATGTGGCGGGCGTTCAGCCAGCTTACCGCCTGGTAGATCCGGCGGCGGAAGGGGTGCTCCGATACGCGGTCGAAGGTTCCACCGATGAGATGGCGGAAAGCGTGGCAACCGAACACGTAGCCGCCCAGCAGAATGACATTTACGGCGAGGACGAGGGTTCCAATGCCTACGCCAAATCCGTCGGGAAAGAAGAACGCCCGAACTGCATCGTAGACGAGAAACCCCCAGACGATGTACGAAAGTCGCAGAAAGAGGCGATGAAAGTTTTGCAGGATGAGGGGGAAGCTGCGTTCGCCCCAGTAGCTCTTGCGCGGCTCGCCGACAGCGCACGCCGGAGGATCGGCCCAGAATGATTTGTAGTACGCGCCCCGATAGTAGTAACAGGTGAGGCGGAAGAGGCCGGGTATCCAGAGGATGAGGAGAGCGGGAGAAAAAGGAAGGTAGCGAGGATACCAGCCCGGCCTGGGGCCGAATAGCGCGTGGGGCGAACTTCCGAAAAGCTCGGGCGAGTAGAAAGGCGAAATATACGGTCCGTAGGTGTAATGTCCGTTCTGCCACGCCGCCCAGGTGGCATATATCAGGAACACGGAAAGGCCGATCAGAATGGCAGCCGGAGAAAGCCACCAGGAGTCGCGCCGCGAGGTTCGGCCGAATTTGCCATCTTTCCAGACAATGTCAGGAGCTGACATCGAGCCTCCAGGGAAAAGGAGCGTCGAAGGTTGGCGCGCTGCCGCCGATGGTACCGCATTGTATAGTACGCGCCGCGCCGGACGCCACGGCGGCGTCGCATGGCCCCAGGCGCTTTTCTCACGGCAACCCACGGTTGCCGACGTCCTTGCTGCCATTGACCTTCATCGACTCCACCGTGTCTCATTCCGGAACGCGCTTATCCTTCATTCCGCGAAACAGGCCGGTTGCAGGAACCTGCTGACGGAAGACATGCAGAATGGGCAGACCGTCGATGGAGTCAGGATCGTCAATCCGTTCCTCTGAACTTTCATAGCTGCTTTGCGCTAAGATGAATATCAGGGTATGTATCTTCATCAGCCCATCCCGGCCCTCCTCTAGCGGCGCCCGCCGCTACATCCGTTCTGCGCCCATTTTCGGTTCCCAACCTGATGTTACGGAGTTGACCCCGACAGAGTGCGGAGTGAGGATTCGCCATGATCGACCGTTTGCAGCAGATGGAGCAGCGTTACGAAGAGCTTGAGGCCCAGCTTGCGTTGCCCGAGGTCCTGAACGACCACGAAAAATACCAGAAGACGAACAAGGCGCTGCGCGAGATGGAAACGCCGGTGGAAAAGTACCGCGAGCTCAAGCAGGTGCGGGCGGGGCTCGCCGACGCGCGCGCCATGCTCGCCGATCCCGAGATGCGCGCCATGGCCGAGGAGGAGATCGCCGCGCTTGAGCCGCGCGAACCGGCGCTCGAGGAAGAACTGAAGGTTTTGCTGCTGCCGAAGGACCCGAACGACGAGAAGAACGTCATCCTCGAAATCCGCGCCGGAACGGGCGGCGACGAGGCCTCGCTCTTCGCCGCCGAGATCTTCCGCATGTACACGCGCTTTGCCGAGCAGCACCGCTGGAAAGTGGAGATGCTGTCGCTTTCCGAAAGCGGCGTGGGCGGCTACAAGGAAGTCATCGCCATCATCGAAGGCGACCGCGTCTACTCGCAGCTCAAGTGGGAAAGCGGCGTGCACCGCGTGCAGCGCGTGCCGGAGACCGAGCAGCAGGGCCGCGTACACACCTCGGCCGTCACCGTGGCAGTGCTTCCCGAGGCCGAAGAAGTGGACATAAAAATCGAAGCCAGGGACCTGCGCATCGATACATTCTGCTCGTCGGGCCCCGGCGGCCAATCGGTCAACACCACCTACTCGGCCGTTCGCATTACGCACCTGCCGACGGGCACCGTGGTGAGCTGTCAGGACGAAAAATCGCAGATCAAGAATCGCGAGAAAGGCATGCGGGTGCTGCGCTCGCGGCTCTACGAGATGGAGATGGAGCGCCAGCAGGAGGCCCTTGCCAAGGAACGCAAGCAGATGGTGGGCACAGGAGACCGCAGCGAGAAGATCCGCACCTACAACTTCCCGCAGAACCGCGTCACCGACCATCGTATCGGCCTCACGCTGCACCAGCTCGACCTGGTGATGGAGGGCCGGCTGCAGCCCATCGTCGACGCGCTCATCGCTCACTACCAGGCCGAGCAGTTGAAGGGCGAATCCGGGGATAAAGCCGCCTGAGCTTATGACCGTAGGCGAATGGCTTCATTGGAGCGAGGCGCAACTGCGCGCCGGACCGCACCCGGAGCGCGCGCGGCGCGACGCCGAACGACTCCTGTCGCACGCTCTCGGGTGGGAACGCGCGACATTGCTCGCGCATTCCGGCGATGCGCTCCCCGCGCCGAAAATGGCGGTCATCAACGGTCTTCTTGAGCGACGCGCCGCCGGCGAGCCCATCCAGTACATTCTTGGCGAAGCGGAGTTCTTCGGCCTGCCGTTTCGCGTCACTCCGGATGTTCTGATTCCGCGACCCGAGACCGAGCACGTCGTCGAGACCGCGATCGGGCTCGCGCAGCGCTTCCCCGATCCGCGCATCGTCGACGTTGGCTGTGGATCGGGCTGTATTGCCGTCGCGCTTGCGCATTCGTTACCCGAAGCGCAGGTGACGGCTACCGAGATTTCTCCCGGCGCGCTCACGGTTGCCCGCGAGAACGCGGCCCGGAACGCTGTGGCCGATCGGATCCGCTTCGCGAAGGGAGACCTGCTGGCGCCGCTCGCCGGCCGGCAATTCCACATCGTTGCGTCGAATCCGCCGTACGTGTCCATTGCAGATCGCAACTCGCTCGCAGTCGAGGTCCGCGAACATGAGCCTGCTTTGGCGCTGTTTGCGGGCGAAGACGGCCTGGAGGCGATCCGGCGCCTCATTCACCAGGCCTTCGCGGCTCTTGTGCCCGGCGGATTCCTCGTGATGGAGATCGGCCATGACCAGTCGCCGGCCGTGCAGGCGATGCTCTGCGAAGCGGGATTTGGGGAAATCTCCTTCGCCCCCGATCTGCAAGGCGTTCCGCGTGTGGCCTGCGCCCGGCGGCCACAATAGACCTTCCGGGATCGGGAGGAATTCGCTCAAGGTGTGACGGAATCGCCGGACTCAAGCCGGCCCGTCTCTTTCAGCTCGCGATAAAACCCCAGATCGCGTCCGCTCAGGCTTTTGGCGATGTACGCGATCTGCCCGTAGTGCAGCCCGAAGTGCTCCACGACCTGGTAGACGGCGTCGAGCCCGTGCACGTGATAGCCCTGGATCTCGTACGGAGCAAGCAGCTCTTCGACCGTCAGCCGTGCAAGGACATCCGCGGCCTCATCCATCGTTGATTCGAGCGTGGCCAGCAACCCGGAAGCGGACATGCCTTCGCGCCGGCTGAACTCGGCCGGCCGATCGCGGTTGTCTTCGGACCGGTTGAACGAATCCACGAGCCATTGCCGGACATTGCCGTTCAAATGCAGGATCAGGTTGCCGATGCTGTTGCTGGCCTCGTTGGGCCGCCACCACACCTGTTCGTCCGTGAGCGATTCAGTGCACGCGCGGAGACGCGGCCAGTACTGGTCGAAGAGCTTCTGGCGGGAGAATTCGAGGAAGAGTGCGGACAGATCGGGATCGGTCGCATTCATTGCCAAACGTCTCCGTGCGCTCACGTGAAGATGCCCGGCCCTCGCGGGCCAAAGCCCGCGGGAAAGGAGAAACAGGGCTCTTTTCGGCACGACTGAAGTCGTGCCCTGACACTTGTTCCTCTCGGGATGCACCGAGTCAGCGTACCGAAAGCCCCGCCGCCCAAGCGCGGCTGGGCGTTACAACCCCGCCGGCCTGGGATTTGCGCGATCGTACTTGGCCACGCGAATCTTGCGCGCCAGCCCGACCTTCGAGAGCAGCCAGATGCCCCAGAAATTGGGATCGATCTCGTACCAGGCCAGCCCGTGCCGCGCAGAGACCGGATGGGCATGGTGATTGTTGTGCCAGCCTTCGCCGCCGGAAAGCAGCGCCACCCACCAGTTGTTGCGCGAGTCGTCGTGGGTGTCGAAGCGCCGCCGTCCCCAGAGGTGCGTGGCCGAGTTCACGAGCCAGGTCGCATGCAGGCCCAGCGTCACGCGCAGGAACCCGCCCCAAAGCACCATGCCGACCGCGTTCTTCCATCCGCCGAAGGCCCAGCCAAGACCGAAGAGCAGCACGCCGCTCAGGACGATCGGCATCCAGTGATACTTGCTCAACCAGACATGGAACCGGTCGCGGCAGAGATCGGGCACGTAGCGCGACAGCGCCTTGGTCTGGGCGTGCAGGGCGTCGCCGAAGAGCAGCCAGCCGGTGTGCGCCCACCAGCCGCCCTCGCGCGGTGTATGGGGGTCGCCGTCGCGGTCGCTGTTCTGGTGATGCACGCGGTGCGTGGCCACCCAGAAGATGGGTCCGCCCTCGAGCGAGAGCGTGGCGCCGATCGACATCAGGTACTCGAGCCACTTGGGAACCTGGTAGCCGCGATGCGTGAGCAGGCGGTGATAGCACATGCCGATGCCGACGTTGATGGCGACGACATAGATCGCGACCATGACGGCGACACGCTGCCAACTGAAAAAGAAAAACGCAGCCACCGCGCCGAGGTGAAATGCGGCGATGATCGCCGTCGTCAGCCAGTTGAGGCCGTCTTCAAGCGAAGCGGCCTTGCCCAGGCGAATCTCGTCGCGCGCGGCAACGACATGGATCGTTCGGTCCGCCGGTCGCACCGCGTCTTCCGCATTCAGTTCGAGCGGATCGGAAGTTGTGGTTTCAGGTGGAAGGGCGGTCAGGGTTGAAGCCATTCTTTCAAGGTTCCTTGGAGGGTGGCGGCATGCCCACGCCTCAACCGATTGTAAAGGAAGGAAGCCATTGCCGCGCGCAGGGGGGCGGTTTCTGTCACAAAAGTCGTAGTGAATCCGTAACGAATTCGGGTGATTGCGCGGGGGGCATATGCCGTTCTCCGGCTCCGCGCCGCCCCGCCCCTTCGCGCAGCCGATTTCTTTGCCTCCCCACCGGCTGCCGATGCCCTACAATTCCTGCATTCGGAAAGACCACCCCCTGAATGGAGCCAGATTCAATGCCACGCAGAGCACATCGCTTCGTCCCCCTGGCTGTTTTCTCCGCCGCGCTCGCCCTTTGCGCGGCCACCAAGCCCAAGCCCGCCCCGCCGGCGCCTGCCGCGGTCGATCCCTATGCCGAGGTGCAGCCGGCTGCCGAATCGCTCGACCTGGACATGTACCAGCGCATCCGCGACGAAGGCCTGAATCACTCGCACGTGATGGAATTCGCCACCGCGCTCGCCGACGGCATCGGCCCGCGACTCACCGGGTCGCCCAACCTGGCCAAGGCGAACGAGTGGACGCGCGACACACTGACCAAAATCGGCCTTGAGAGCGCGCACCTCGAAGACTGGGGCGAGTTCGGGATGGGCTGGCAGCAGTTGAACACCTGGGCGCGCATGGTCGTGCCCGACACCGCCATCCTCATCGTGCAGGCGACGCCGTGGTCGCCCTCGACGCCGGGACCGGTCACCGGCGACGTGGTCTTCGTAAGGATCGAGAATGAAAAAGACTTCGACCAATACAAGGGCAAGCTCGCCGGAAAGATCGTCCTCTTCGGCGCCATGCGCCCGGTGCCACCGGTCGACAAGGCCTTCTTCGAGCGCTACTCCGATCAGGAACTGGCCGAGATGGCCGAGTACCCGGTGAATGCCTTTTCCGGCAACTTCCCGCCGGAGATGCAGGCCCGCATCCGCGAGCGCATGGAGAGGCTGCGGCTCATCGACCGGATCGCGCAGTTCTTCGCCGACGAGAAGGTCGCCGCGGTCATCGAGCCCAGCCGCGACGGCAAGAACGGCGGCGGTTCGGGAGGCACGTTCTTCGATGACAACGGAGCCACGCTCGGCCGAACGCCGTATCTGGCCGACAAGGCGGTAAAGATTCCGGTCGTGGTGGCCGCTATCGAGAGCTATGGCCGGCTCTACCGGCTCGTCGAGGCGCACGCTCCGGTCAGCGTCCAGATCGACGTGGAAACGAAGACCACCGGCGACCACGAGCATGGATTCGACACCGTCGCGGAGATTCCCGGCACCGACCCGAAGCTGAAAGATCAGGTGGTCATGCTCGGCGGCCACCTCGATAGCTGGATTGCGGGCACCGGCGCCACCGACAACGGCGCCGGGACCATCGTGGCCATGGAGGCGGTGCGCATCCTCAAGGCGCTCGACATCAAGCCGCGGCGGACCATCCGCATCGCACTCTGGACGGGCGAGGAAGAAGGGCTCTTCGGCTCGCGCGGGTACTGCGCCATGCACTTCGGATCGGCGAAGACTTCCACCGCACCCGATCAGATGCAGTTGCCCGAGTTCATGCGCCGGTCCGCCGGCCCGCTCGAGGTCAAGCCGGAGCAGAAACTCGTCTCCGCCTACTTCAACGTAGACAACGGGAGCGGCAAGATTCGCGGCATCTACACGCAGGGCAACGCTGCCGTCGCGCCCATTTTCGCCCAATGGATTGCGCCGCTCAAGGATCTCGGCGTAACCACCGTGACGATGCGAAACACCGGCGGCACCGACCACCTGAGCTTCGACGCGGTCGGCATTCCGGGATTCCAGTTCATCCAGGACCCGCTCGACTACGAGTCGCGCACGCATCACTCGAACATGGATGTCTATGAAGAACTGCAGGCCGCCGACCTGAAGCAGATCGCGACCGTCGAGGCCATCTTTGTCTACAACGCGGCGCAGCGCGACCAGATGATGCCGCGCAAGCCGCTGCCGCAGCCCGACCAGGAAGAGAAACGGCGCGCCCCGCTCAATATCTTCCCCGGCGCCGCTCCGCCGGAGCAGAAGTAGAACGGGAGATTGTCGGGGGGCGCCCCATCCAGTCCGCGTCCGCCCGGCGGATGCGGACAGGGCGGGATGATTCCGACCCTGCCTACTGGCTCGACCCGTTGTCTTCCGCCGGCAGCATCTGATAGCTCACAAACGCCAGACGCTGCCCGTCGGGCGCCCAGTCGGGAACGTTGTCGCTGCCTGAACCGCCGACGATGTTCACCAGGGAACGCGGCTTCCTGTCGTCCGGAGTTATTATCCGCAGAGAAACGTCCTTGTTCGCGGGATGGCCGGTAACTTCCCCCGGATAACTCAGGATCACGATCGACTTGCCATCGGGCGACGGGTGCGGCGTCCAGTTATTCATCCCGTCCGAGGTGATTTGCTCCGGCGCGCTGCCATCCGGGCGCATCCGCCAGATCTGCATCGTTCCGGCGCGATCGGAGTTGAAGTAGATCCACTGCCCATCGGCCGAGTAATCCGGATCGTCGCTCGTTCCGCTCCCCGCAGTGAGCGCTTTCTCCTCGCCGCCATCGGCCGAAATCGCGTATATATTGAGCGAGCCATGATCCGGGCGTGTGAACAGGATGGTTTTCCCGTCCGGCGACCAGCTATGAAAGTAGGAATTGGGGTTTTGCGTCACAAGTCGCGGCGAACCACCGTGCGAGGGAACGACGTAAACCCTCGTCTCCGGCTTGTCCGGCATGGCGCAACTGATGGCCAGCGAATCTCCATCCGGCGAGAGCCCATGACTGCCCGTGCATCGGCTCGCCGCGCCGGTGTCGATCATTCCAGCTTCGCCGCCGGCGACGGGTATCGTCCAGAGGTGACCGTCGAGGTTATAGATCAGCGAGTTTCCATCGCGGCTCCAGTTCGGCGCCTCCATGTGGCCGCGGATCGAGCTGACGACGATGGATCGCGGGGAATCGGCGTCGAGCCCGATGGTCTGGAGTGTGCTGTAAAGCGCCATCGGTACGGGTTCTTTGGGAGGGGCGAGCCGCCGGAGTTCGAGATTCGAAAACGTCGCCGTTTCCACCACATCCTTGTTGTGCGAGCAGACTCCGATTCCCACGTAAAACGGCTCCCGCAGATGCAGCCTGATGGACGCGCCGATCTGGTGCAGCGGCTCGCCGCGATTGCTGAGAAACATGGTGAAGACGTCGCCGCGTTTTTCCAGGCGCAGGCGTTTCGGCGGATCGATATTCAGCTCGATATCCTGCGTGGTCGCCCCCCGGGCGCGCCGGTACTGCAAGGCTGTGAGTCCGACGCCGTGCTGGGCCGCGTCGACGTAGACGCCGTCGTCATCGAGCGTTTGCCGGAACATGAGCAGCGCCTTGCGGTGCGGGTTGGGATTGCCCGACTTGTCGGGGAAGTCGATGCCGGCGGTCAGCGAAACGTCGCCGCTCATTTTCTTCCAGACAAAATGAAAGGCATCGGTCTTCATCCACAGGTTCGCGCCGGCTGCGCTGATCGTGTAGACGCCCGAATCCGGATCGAGTTTCAGTTTTCCCGGCGGAGTCACGCTGCCGACATCCGCCTGGCTCGCGAAAACGCCCAGCCGGGCGGCGCCCCCTTGCGCAGCCAGAGAAAGCGGGCAAAGAAAGCACGCCATCCCGAGGGCGGCGACGGCTGCCGTCCCTGCATGAAATGGACTCAGCACTCGAACTTTCATGCTTGCGTCGCCCTCCCCGGTCTCCTTCCGTTCGGCGGCGATCACTTCGCCGCCGGTCCCGGAGTCTCCGATGTTTTCCAGTTGATGACGTGGTAGACAGCCGGCTCGCTTCCCGGATTGCGCAGCCCGTGCAGTTGGTTCGAGGCGCTGAAGATCACCGATCCGGGCCCCACGCGGCTCCACGCGCCGTTCTCGAGAGCCTCCAGCTCGCCTTTCCAGAGGATCACCAGCTCTTCATTCGGATGGCGATGCGGCGGATGCGGAGACTTTCCCGGATCGAGCGTGGTGGCGTGAATCTCCAGCTCGTCGAGCGTCGCCGTGCGGGCGTTGCAAAACGGGCGCACCGAGCCGCCCGAGGCCGGCTTCGCCGGAATCGCGTTCCAGTCGAAAACCGATGACCCCATGACGGAAGCCGGGTCCGCAATCGCACCGGGAAAAGCGGCGCACGCGATCGAGTTCAACAGCATATCCCTGCGGGTGATCACCAAAGGCCTCCAGGCAGGCTGCAATCCTGGCACCGCTATCCTCGCGCCTTCATTGCAGCCGCAATGGTAAATCGATTGGTCTGGATGGGCAATGCATTCCCTCGCGCGCGCAATCTTTCCGGTCTTCGCCGCGTCGCCGCGTTCGATCGGCGCGGGCGTATAATCGGCGTGATGGCGACCGGCGCACCGACATTGCCCGATGACTCCGCACAAACCGCGCCGGAGCGCCCGCCTGCCATCGGTCAGGAAGCCGCAGCAAAGCTCCGCGCATTGGAAGCGCGCCTCAAGGAGTTGGGCAGCGTGATGGTCGCCTACTCGGGCGGCGTCGACTCGGCCTTCCTCGCGGCTACCGCATATCGTGTTCTCGGCCACCGCATGGTTGCCGTGCTCGCGGACTCGCCCAGCCTCGCCCGCCGCGACATGGAACAGGCCCGCGAGTTCGCGCGCAGGCTGGACATGCCGCTGCGCGTCATCGCCACCGAGGAGCTGGATCGCCCCGAGTACCGGCGCAACGATGCCGATCGCTGCTTCCACTGCAAGGACGAGCTTTTCACCGTGATGCAGAAGCTGGGCGAAGAATCGGGTTTTTCGAAAATCGCCTATGGCATGAACGCCGACGACACGCGCGATTTTCGCCCCGGGCAGCGCGCCGCCCGCGAGCATGAAGTGCTGGCGCCGCTGGCGGAGGCCGGACTGACAAAGCCGGAGATCCGTCTTCTGGCCAAGGCTGCGGGATTCCCGCTGTGGGACCGGCCCGCCGCGCCGTGTCTTTCCTCCCGCGTCGAGTACGGCCGCGCCGTGACGCGCGAGGTGCTCGCCCAGGTGGAGCAGGCCGAGGACAGCCTGCGCAGGCTCGGGTTTCGCGAGCTGCGCGTGCGCCATCATGGCGAGCTGGCGCGTGTCGAGATCGCGCGCGCGGAGTTGCCGCACGCTTTGACACTGGAGATGCTGGATTCGATCACGGCTGCGCTCAAGCGGGCCGGTTTCAAGTACGTTACGCTCGATTGCTCCGGCTTCCGCTCCGGATCGCTGAACGATCTGCTGCCGGCCGATGTGCTGGCGCGGCGCGGGGCGTAAGACGGGTCTGCCGAACGGCATCTTTCCCCGAAACATCGTTGGCCATTTAGAATCGCAATCGATGCGGACCGCGTATCTTGAGTGTTTTTCCGGCATAAGCGGCGACATGGTGCTCGGCGCCATGGTGGGCGCGGGCGTGCCATTCGATCGCCTTGAGCTGGCCGCCGCGGCGCTCAACGTGGGCGCGCGGCTTGAACTGCGCAAGGTGACTCGCGGCGGGATCGCGGCGACCAAGGTCGATGTCATCTCGCCGGACACGCATTCGCACGAGACACATTCCCGTCACGAACATCCGGCGCACGCGCATGGCGAGCACTCCCATCCGCACCATGCCCACGACGAGCACGGCCACCACCATGCGCATGAGGAACAAGCGCATCCTCATTCGCACTCGCACGCGCCGCATCGCTCGTTATCCGCCATTCTCGCCATGATTCGCGCCGCGCCCCTGGCCGGCGCCGTGAAAGAGCGCGCCTCTGGCGCCTTTCAACTGCTGGGCGAAGCCGAGGCCGGCATCCATTCGATTCCCATCGAGCAGGTTCACTTTCACGAGGTGGGCGCCGTCGACACCATCGTCGACATCGTTTGCGCGGCCGCGGGGGCGGAGGCGCTCGACGTCGACCAATGGCTCGCGTCCCCGCTCAACGTCGGCAGCGGAACCGTGGTATGCCAGCATGGAACGCTGCCCGTTCCCGCGCCGGCCACGCTCGCGCTTCTCGGCGATGCGCCGGTCTACGCGGCCGGTCCGCCGATGGAGCGCGTGACGCCCACCGGCGCGGCCCTGCTGCGCATGCTCGATGTGAGGTACACGTCCTTGCCGGCGATGCGGATCGCCTCAGCCGGTTACGGCGCGGGCGGTCGCGACACTCCGGGCGAGCCCAACCTGCTGCGGCTGCTGGTCGGCGAAGAACAGCCGGCAGCGGATTCCGCCAACGAAACCATCGCCGTAATCGAAACGGTCATCGACGATTCCACGCCGCAGGTGCTCGCCTCCGCGAGCGAGTTGCTGCTGGCCGCCGGCGCGTGGGATGTGTATCGCACCGCCGTGCAGATGAAGAAGGGCCGCACCGGCGTGCAGATGACGATTCTCTGCCATCCGGAAAAGGCCGCGGCACTGCGCGATCTTCTCTTCCGCGAAACGTCGACGATAGGCCTGCGCTGGCGCATCGAGAACAAGGTCGCTCTGGCGCGCGAATCCGTTCCCGTCGAGACGCCGTGGGGACAGGTGCGCATGAAGATTGCGCGTTTGGATTCCGGCGCTGTCGCGAATGCTTCGCCCGAGTACGAGGACTGCAGGGCAATTGCCGCGCAACAGTCGGTCCCGCTCAAGCAGGTGATGCAGGAGGCGATGCGCGTCTACAGCGAGAAGCATGAAACGCGCGCCGGATTCGCCGCTCCGGCAACCAATCTGAAGGAAGGCCATTGATGAATCGTCTGCAGATCGAGGCGCTGCTGGTTGCGGTTCGCGAGGGCCAGACGCCTGTCGCCGAGGCTCTCGACAAACTGCGCGATCTGCCCTTCGAAGACCTCGGCTTCGCCAAGGTCGATCATCATCGTGCGCTGCGCACCGGATTCCCAGAAGTGATCTTCGCCGAAGGCAAGACTCCGGCGCAGGTGGCGCTCATTTTTGCGCGCATGGCCAGTGCGGGAGGAAACGTGCTGGCCACGCGCGCTTCCCGCGCGGTTTTCGAGGCTGTGCACGAAGTCGAGCCGCGCGCCGAGTTGCACGAAACCGCGCGCGCCATCACGCTTGCGCAGGCTCCGGCGCCGCCGGGCAAAGGCGCGATCTGCGTGGTTTGCGCCGGCACGAGCGATCTGCCCGTTGCCGAAGAGGCCGCAGTCACCGCGCGCCTCGCCGGCAACACGGTTGAATTGATCGCCGATGTGGGAGTGGCCGGAATCCATCGCCTGCTGGCGCAGAAAAGCTCGCTGCAGTCGGCGCGCGTGCTCATTGTCTGCGCCGGCATGGAGGGCGCGCTGCCCACCGTTGTCGCCGGCCTCGTGAACGCGCCGGTGCTTGCCGTCCCCACCAGCGTGGGTTATGGCGCTTCGTTTGGCGGAGTCGCCGCGCTGCTGGGCATGCTGAATACCTGTTCGCCGAACGTCAGCGTTGTCAATATAGACAACGGCTTCGGCGCGGCGTGTATCGCGTCGCTGATCAACCGGCTGTGAGGGTCGACTTCGCGTTCGTCGGCGCCCGGGCTGCGTCCATCCCACCCTTTCGGTCCACCATGGGTGGGCCGAAAGGGTGGGGCGCCCATCCGGCTCAGACTCTACCGGTCGATCGCCTGCCGGCTCGTCAATCCTTCGGCCGGTCGTAAAACCGGAAGAACAGCGACGGCCTGGAGCACGGCTCGGCGCGCGTCACCAGGCCGGCCATCTGCGTGTCGTTCAGCGGTGTGAATTCGCGCGCCAGTTGCACGTTTTCTTCGAGCTGAGCGATCGAGTCGCACCCGATAATGACCGTGCTGACCGGCCGCGACAGCGTGTAATACATGGCTTCGCGCATGGTCAGCGCGCCCGGCTTGTCGGTCTGGATCGCCATCCCTTCCCACGAATGTTTCTGCGCCTCGATCGACGGCGGGGTCCATGACGAAAGAATGCGCCCACGCGCCGGTATCTTCATTCCGACGATGCCCATCTGCCGCTCCACGGCCAGCGGCAACAGCTCCTCGTTGAAGCTGTAGTGGTGCGGGTCGGCGGCATTCATCGCCATCAGGATGGTGTCGAACGGATAGCGGCGGATGCACTCCATCAGCACGTCGGGCCGGTAGTGGCCGGTGACGCCGAGATAGCGCACGACCTTCTGCTCTTTCATCTCGACGAGCGCCTCGAGCGCGCCGCCCTTGCCGAAGACTTCCTCGACATTTATCGGAATCCCGATGTCATGGAGCTGCCACAGGTCGACATGATCGGTCTGCAACAGTTCGAGTGATTTTTCGATCATGCGCATGGAGCCGTCGCGGGTGCGTTCCTTGGTCTTGGTCGCGACAAACGCTTCGCTGCGCCGGTGCGCCATCACCTTGCCCACATACTGTTCGCTCCAGCGCTCCGGCCCGCCGTAGATCGACGACGTGTCGAGGTAATTCACGCCAAGGTCGAGCGCGCGCTCGACGATGGGCACGGCCACATCGAAGTTGTTGGCGTGTTCGAGCGCGGCCTGCCCGCCCAGCGAAAAGATGCCGACCTTGTATCCGGTCTTGCCCAGGTTGCGCGTGGGCATCGCCGCCGGCGTCCTGGGATTCGAGGGCAAGGCCGGCAACGTCTTCGGCGTATCGGCCAGCGCGCCTGGCGCCAGCAGTGCAGCGGTCACGGCTCCGCCGGCCTTCAGGAACTCGCGACGGCCATGTTTGTGCGAGGGAAAGGAATCGTTCACAGGCATGGAATATCTCCCCGAAACCTGCAAGATCCAGGCGGCTTCAGAATATACCTGGGCCACCATCCGAGTACGTATTTATTCGGCAAACTCACCGGCCGGGAGAGTCGCCGCTATGGGCTCTTCGCTACGGCAAAGCCGCGCGTGACCGGCGTTGCGGCAGCGTCATAGTACGGGAAGTCGGGATCGCCATCCTGCGTGGCGACAATCGTGCAGGTTCCGGCGGCAAGCAGCGAGGCCGTGGCCTTTGAGACGGTGCAGACCTTCGGCGTCTTCGACGCAAAACTTACAGGAAGACCCGAGCTGGCGGTTGCATGCAGGCGGAGCTCCGTTCCCGCATCATAAGTGCCTGTGATCCTGGGGAAATCGATCGTCTGTGCCTTCAGGATGATGTACTTCGACGTTGCCACGTCGCTGTCGAGATATCCGGCGGCGACGGCGATGGCTTTCACCGTGGTCAGGCTGTCGATATCGATCGGACCCGAATATCGCGTCCCGGACGCGACCGACGGTATTTTGCCGTGAAGAGCGTAATAGATGACCGCCCCCGGCGTCTCGTCCGAGAGCTTCACCGACACATGGGCCGTATAACTTCCATGGCCGGGGGTGAATGTGGGCTCCGCGGCCTGCGGAGGGACGATGGTGTAAGTGGCGCTCGCGATTGCGCTCTCCAGGTATCCTGCCGAGACGGCCAGCGCCTTGATGGTCTCCGATCTTGTCACGTCGATGGACGACTTGAACGCGCTCGAATCCGTGGTGGGCGTTGTGCCATCGGTCGTGAAATAAATGGTCGCACCGGCAGTGCCGTCAGAGAGAGTCACGAGCGCCTTCGCGGTGTAGGTGCCGCCCGGGGCCTTGAAAACCGGCTCTGCAGCCGGCGCCGGCGTCTGGTACTCCCACAGATCGTTCAGCAGGCCATAATTCGTGGTGGAAGAATCGAAGCCCGCGCCCTGAAGGAGCCAGAGATTGCCGTCGGCGCCGGTCCAGTTGACGCCCGCATGCCGTCCGCCCGGCTCATTGGTTGCGGCGGTGTCGCCCGTGTTGGCCGGATAGACCCCCGGCACCCCGCAGGCGCCCACGCCGCTGGTGCAGTCGCCGTTGGCCAGCGTGTCGAGTCCATTCATCCAGGTCCATTCGCCGGTGGGCGGATGGTACACCCAAAGATCGTTGGGAAAGCCGTCCGAAGTCGCCGTCAGATCTCCCTGGCCGCCGAAGATCCAGATGTTTCCATAGGCGTCCGTCCAGCCGTAGGCATCAATGCGGCCGCCGGGGTAATTGCCCACCGCCGGAATACCCTGTGTGCCGTAGACGCCGGGATTCGCCGCGGCGTCGGCGGAAACCGTGCTGTTGCCGGATATCCAGGCCCATTCGTTGGTGTCCGGATTGTATTCCCACAGGTCATTGAGAAACGTCTGCTCGTTTTCGGCAAAATATCCGTTGCCGCCGAAGAGCCAGAAGTTACCCTCGCTGTCGGTCAGGCCGACTGCGTTGGCGCGCGCGCCGGGAAGGTTCGACGCGGCAAACTTTCCCCGCGTGCCGTACGATCCGGGCTGGCCGCAGAAGACCTGCGTGGGGTAAGTGGTGTGCAGGGGCGAGCAGCTCGAGCCGACGGTGCTGCCGCCGCCCATCCAGGTCCACTCTTTCGTCGACGGCTCGAACTTCCAGAGGTCGTTCAGCCATCCCATCGTGCCGGTCGAGTCGAAGCCCAGCCCGCCAAAGAGCCACAAGTTCCCGCTCCTGTCGATCCAGGAAACGGCGTTGATGCGGCTTCCGGGGACGTAGCTTGTTCCGGTCGTCCCCGGCTGGGACGGATAAACGCCCGCTGTTCCTCCATTGGCGCCGGGCACGGTGCAGCTCCCGTCAAGCCAGGTCCATTCGCCGTATGTGCCAAGCGTGGCGTTGAACTCCCACATGTCATTCAGGTAGCCGTAGCTGCTGCCGGCGTCGTATCCAAAGCCGCCGAAGAGCCACAGGTTGCCGCTCGCGTCCGTCCACGAGACGCCGGAGTAGCGGCTGCCGGGCATGCTGGTGGAATTGAAGGCGCCCGCCGTGGACGGGCAAACGCCGGCGTGGCCGTAGTCGGTGCCCTGGATCGTCGTGCTGCCGCCCATCCATGCCCATTGGCCCTTCGAGGCGCTGTACTCCCAAAGATCGTTGGGGAATCCCTGGTTGCCGTCGGCGTCGTCGCCAAAACCGCTGAAGACCCACTCATTGCCGCTCTTGTCGGTCCAGTAGATCGAGTCGAATCGGCCGCCGGGAAGATTGCCGGATGCAAATTGTCCCTGCATGCCGTAAACGCCGGGGCGCGCGTAGACATTGAAGTTGGCGCCGTCGGCCGTGTAATCGGACCCGAATGTGCTGTTTCCTCCCACCCACGTCCACTCGCCGGCCTGGGCGTTCACCGCGGGACAAGCGGCACCCATTGTCAGAGCGCAGAGCAGTCCGGCAAAGGCCGCTACCTTGCGTGGAATCGCTGCCTGGCGACGGGTGACAGGATGGGAAAGATCCTTTGAGAAAGGAGCAGTGGCTGATTTCATCAGAGGGAGGCCTCCCGCGCCTCGGGGGTGAGCGGGGAAAGAAGAGGATCAAAGGTTGAGTCTTGTCGGCAAATATAGCAAACTTCGCACAGTTCGCTTGCCGTGTTCGGGGAATTCAACGGAACTTAGCCTGTTACGGAAATACCGTGCCCGCGCGGGCGCAGGCGCGGAGTCTCCCCGGCCAACAGGGATTCTCGCCTTGGCGATTCGGCCATCGCTACCTGGGCTGCACGACGTGAATCGTTTGCGACACCGGAGGCGCGGGTCCATAGATTGCATTGCCCGCCTGCGTGGCTCGGATCGTGCAGTTTCCCGCGGCAAGCAGAGACGCGGTGGTCTTGGACACAGTGCAGATCTTCGGTGTTGTGGATGCGAAGCTGACCGAAAGGCCAGAGCTCGCAGTCGCTTTCAGAGTCAGCTTCGACCCGGTCGAACGCGCGCCCACAATTCCGGGCCAGGAGATGGTTTGCGCCTTCAGGATCGTGTAAGTCGCCGTTGCCACGCTGCTGTCGGTGTATCCGGATTTCAATCCGACGGCTTCGACTGTGGTTGTCTTCGCGATCGCGATCGGACCGGAGTATTTTTTCGATGTTTTGGACGCAGGGGGAACGCTCTTGTCGAGCGTGTAATAGATCGCGGCGCCGGAAGTCGCATCTTTGATTTCAACCGATTCCGGTCCTCCATGTGGGCCGCCTGCGGGCGAGAAGGTTGGCGTGGCAACCTGTGGTGGAGTCGAAGCCGGCGAGTAAATGAAACCGTGATAGACACCTTTCGCGTCGGAGTATCCGCCGGCCACGTCGCCGTATTCGTTCACTCCGGCGGCTCCGGCCCCGGGCAGTTCAGTCAACCCGGTCCCGCCCACACCGGGAGGATTGATCGCCGTGACGACACCTGCCTCGGAACGCTCGAATCCGTGATAGACGCCATTGGCGTCCGCAAAGAACCCCACAACCACCCCGGTCGACGAATCGATGTTGAAAGGGAAGGTTCCCGGGATCAGCCCTGATCCTGCCGCCGCGCCTGGTCCGTCGAAAGTCTTGAAGGTTCCGTCGGTATTTCGCACAAATCCATGGCGGAGCCCGTTCGTATCCGTGAAGGTCCCCTCCACCAATCCGTCGGCATCGATCCCGGTCGGGATGGTGCCGTTCATGCCCTGTTTGTGGCCCGTGGTGCCCGTGCCAGTGCCGGGGGGATCGAATTCTTCAAATGTGCCATTCGCATAGCGAAGAAAACCGTGCCGCTCCGAATTTGCGTCGACATAGGATCCAACGATCTCGCCGGCGTTGTTGACGGAATAGGCCTGCGTTCCCTCTTTCTTTCCGTTCGACGGATTCACGCCGGTTCCTGCCCCGGGAGCGTCGATCTGCGTAAAGGCGCCGTTCGCCAATCGCAGAAACCCGTGATAGGTCGGCGGCGTGGAAGAATCGCCATCGGTCGAGAAGAAGCCCACTACCTCGCCCGCATCGTTGATGCGCCACGCGGTGGTTCCGCGGTTGGCTCCCGTGCCCGCGCCGGGAGCCTCGAACGGCGTCAATGTGCCGCTCGCGCTGCGCACAAAGCCGTGCGATACGTGGTTCGAGTCGATGATCGTGCCCGCGATCACTCCGGCGGTATCGATGCTCAGCGGTATGGTTCCTTCGATCGCGCCCGTTCCCGCATCGGGCGCGTCGAACTTCGCGATTGCGCCCTGGGCGTCGCGCACAAAGCCGTGCAGCGTACCCGGCGAGTCGCTGTAGACGCCCGTGACCTCGCCGGCCGTGTTGATGGCGATGGCGAAGGTTCCTTCCATCGCCGCGGTTCCGGCTCCGGAAACGTTGATGACGGTAAACGTGCCTGCGCTCGCGGCCTCGGGTAACGGTTCCGCTGCCGTTGCCGGCGCGACCGGCATGGCGCCGTCGTCGCTCCCGAGACTTGCAAGCCACCCATGATGGCGCGCAACCGCGGCGACGCTCGCACCGGCCACTACGACCAGCAATGCCGCACGAGCGACAATTTTGAGTTGAGCGACGGAAGCCGGCGCAGCCGGCCGGCTCGACGAAGCGGAATCATCCGCCGCCGAACGGACAGATCGTGCTCTTTTCATGACTGGAGGCCTCCCACGCCTCGACGTGGCCCGGGGGGAAGCAACAATGAAAATTCTCAGAAGGAATCCGCCGACACTATAGCAGAGTGGAGCGGAGTTCAGCGCGCTTTTTCCGCGCGCAAGAGGGCCCACGGCCCTGACTCTCTGAATGGAAGCGGGGTACGGCAATTCCTGAGTAGGCGTGGCCTTTCGAATCCTGTGCAAGGTCGCCGCTCCCTGAGGTTCGCGTC
>JASHQQ010000300.1 GCA_030039035.1 Acidobacteriaceae bacterium
GCTAGGCGTTCCCGGAATAACGGCGGTAGCGAGGACGTTGATGCCGGGATTCTGCGCCCAGGTCATGTTGTAGAACGCTTCGTCGAAGATGACAAAATTCGACATGCCTTTCATGATGGGGTTGTTGGATTCGACGATCGTGTAAGGAATCGGCGCACCCAGCGTGTAGTTGACTTCGCCGTGTTTCTTGGCGCCGCCGACGAGAGTGGCGAAATAAGCCGGATCGGGGCCGCAAAGAGAATCATGGAGGCTGACCAGCCCGCCGCCGCCGCGAATATAGGCCTCAAGCGTGGATCTCTCTTCCTCAGTGAGATAACCCGCGTCGCCCTTGTAAATGACGACAACATCGGTGTGGGCGAGATCGGCCGCGGTGGGCGCATGCAGGGCTCCGTCGACCACCGCTCCGTGCCCGGTGAGGAGCTTGCTCCAGTCGGCGAGGAATTGCGGATAGTCGTGCTGGCCCTCGTAGTGGGATTTGAGACCCGCCCAGATGTAGACGTGCATTCCTTTGGGATTCTGGTCCCACGGACGCGGCGCCTGCGCTGCCGGGGCGCCCGGCGGAGCGCCGGTGGATTGCGCGCTCACCAAGCCGGAAGCAGACAAGAGAGCGGAAGCCAACATGGCAGCGAGTATTCGCAACGGTGGAATCGAACACTTCGAATGGCGCATTTCGGTGCGCGCGGTCCGCGTGGGAATGGCGCGCGACAGCCAGTATACAGTCGGCGCCAAGCAACTCCTCGACGAGTGGCTGCGGATCAGGCCACTCAGGGGTTGAAACCCTCGTCGATTCGGCGGCACTTTCGGCACGGCTGAAGCCGTGCCCTGTTACGAGTCCCCAGTCGCGGAGAGTTTTTCGGCAACCAGTGAAGCCCGTACCCTTCAAACTGACCTACTACTCGAACAGCATGGGCTGGGCAGGCGCTTCTTCGGGCTGCGTGAAATTGCTCAAGCCCACGCCGACGAGGCGAAAGCGTTGTTGCTCGCCGAGGCCTACCCGCTCCCGCAGGGCCAGCGCGATGCCGATGAGCTCTTCGCAAGATGCCGGTGGCGATATTGGAGTGAAGCTGCGGCTCAGGATTCTGAATTCCCTGGTCTTCAACTTGAGCACCACGGTTCGCGCCACGCGAGATTCTTTCTTCGCGGCCGACCATGTCTTTTCCGCCAGGCGGCGGATCAGCGGTTCGGTTTCCGACAGCAACACGTCTTGCTCGAAGGTATCTTCCGACGAGATGGATTGCGTGGGACGGTCGGGAGTCACCGGATTTTCGTCGATGCCGCGCGCCAGCTCATGGAGGCGAAGGCCGTTGCGACCGAAGCGCTCCTCCAGAGACTGCAGTTCAAGACCGCGCAAATCGCCCACCGTGCGGATTCCGAGCTTTTCGAGATTCGCTTCCGTCACTTTGCCTACGCCGGGCAAGCGCCCCACGGGAAGCGGGGTGAGAAATGCCTCGACTTCCTCGGGTTGAATGACGAAAAGCCCGTCCGGCTTGCGCCAATCCGAAGCGATCTTGGCGAGGAACTTGTTGGGCGCCACGCCGGCGGAAGCGGTCAGGAGCAGTTCGCCGCGAATCTGCTCGCGGATGGCGCGCGCCACGCGCGTGGCGGTGGGCAGGCCGGTCTTGTTCTCCGTCACGTCGAGATACGCTTCGTCGAGCGAAAGCGGCTCGATGAGGTCTGTGTGTCGCTGGAGGATTTCGCGCACCTGGCGCGAGACGGCGCGATAGCGCGTAAAGTCCGGCGGGATGAAGATCGCCTCCGGACACAATCGTTCCGCGCGAACCGCGGGCATGGCCGAGCGAACGCCGAAACGACGCGCCTCGTAGGAGGCCGCGCAGACGACAGAGCGGTTTCCGCGCCATGCAACCACAACGGGCTTGCCGCGCAGTTGCGGGTCGTCGCGCTGCTCGACCGATGCGTAGAAGGCGTCCATGTCGATGTGGACGATTTTGCGGAAGGTCATTTCGGCGCCCGGCTTGCAACCTGCATGCCCACTGGCGTTCTATGCTAAATGCTGCCTGTTCCGGCTCATGGTTTCTGCCGCTTGAGGACGCGCAGAGCATCGCGAGCCGGAATTTGCGGGGTTTCTCATGCCCATCAAGACCATTATCGAGCCCTTCCGCATCAAGAGCGTGGAACCGATCCGCTGGACTACGCGCGAGCAGCGCCTTCAGTTGCTGCGCCAGGCGCACTACAATCTGTTTCTTCTCCCCGCCGTCGATGTCCTCATCGACCTGCTCACCGACTCCGGGACCGGCGCCATGTCGACGCATCAGTGGGCAGCCGTCATGGAGGGCGACGAGAGCTACGCCGGGAGCCGGAGCTTCGAGCGTTTCCGCGCTTCGATCCAGGATGTCTTCGGGTACAGGCACGTGATTCCCACTCACCAGGGACGGGCCGCCGAGCGCATCCTGTTCGGGGTGACGTGCAAAAAGGGCGACGTGGTTCCCAACAATACGCACTTCGACACCACTCGCGCCAACGTCGAATTCGCCGGCGCAGAGGCCGTCGACCTGGTCATTCCGGAGGGCCGTCAGCCGGCGCTCGCTCATCCGTTCAAAGGCAACATGGATGTGGCCGCGCTCGAGAATCTCATTGACCGCGTCGGCCGTGATCGGATTCCGCTGGCGATGCTGACGGTGACCAACAACTCCGGCGGCGGCCAGCCGGTGTCGATGGAGAATGTTCGCCACGTGGGCAAGGTGTGCCGGCGGCACGGCATTCCGCTCTACTTCGATGCCGCGCGCTTTGCCGAAAATGCGTGGTTCATCAAGGTACGCGAGGAGGGGTACAGCGACAAAACGCCGAAAGAGATCGCGCAAGAGATGTTCAGCCTGGGCGATGGATGCACCATGTCGGCCAAGAAGGACGGCCTGGCGAATATCGGCGGCTTCCTTTGCACGAACAACGATCGTCTGGCGCAGCAGGAGAAAGACCTGCTGATTCTTACCGAAGGCTATCCGACGTACGGCGGCCTGGCGGGACGCGATCTTGAAGCGATCGCCGTTGGCATACAGGAGGCGCTCGAGGAGGACTACCTGCGCTATCGCATTTCGTCGACCGCGTACCTGGGCGATCACATTGCGGCGCAAGGCGTGCCCATCGTGCAGCCGCCGGGCGGTCACGCCATTTATCTCGACGCGCGCGCGTTTCTGCCGCATCTTCCCGTCGAGCAGTTTCCCGGCGCGGCGCTGGCCGCCGAATTGTATCTCGAAGGCGGTGTGCGCTCGGTGGAAATCGGTTCACTCATGTTCGGACCGGCCGCGCAGATGGAGCTGGTGCGGCTGGCCATTCCGCGCCGCGTGTACACGCAGAGCCACATCGACTATCTGGTCGAGGTGATCCTGGAGGTGTGGAGGAATCGGGAAAGAATCCGCGGCCTGCGCCTGACCTATGAGGCCCCGTTCCTGCGCCACTTCACGGCGCGGCTGGAACCCGTCGATTGAGCCGGTCCCAGGTCTCAGAATCGAGACCTGGGGCACCCGCTCTTTGACCGCAAGGACCGGCTTTCCCATCCTTGCGGCAAAACAACTGTGACGCAAGGATGGGCACCCACGTATTCAGATACAAACAATCTTTTCCCTAAAAGTAGAACTTGCCTGCGATCTGGGTCGTGCGTCCGGGTTGCGGATCGCCTGCCGCGACGCCAAAGTTCGCCGGCTGAATGACCGATTCGATGGTGCCGAAAAACGGCCCATCGCTGAGGTTGCCATCCGGTTCGGCAAAGTTGGTGTGGTTGAAGACATTGTAGGATTCAATACGCAGCTCGACAAACCGGGAGCTCTCGCGCGTAACGGGAAAGTCCTTGTAGAGCTCGAGGTCGGTGTAGTTGTAGCCCGGGCCATGGAAGAAGTTGCGTCCCACATTGCCGAAGGTGCCCAGCGGCTCGGGAGAGAACGTCGAGGTGTCGAACCACTGGTGGGCGGCGGCGCGGGGATTGAGAAGCTTGATGTGGAAGCTGCTGGTGTTCGGATTGTCGGCGCATCCGTAGTAGCTGTAGGCGTCGCACCACTCCGAGGAGTAGGCTCCGAAATCCTGAACGGTGACCGGGAAGCCGGTTTGCAGCGCCGTGGTTCCGCTCACGTGCCACTTCCCCAGCGCCTCTTCGAGGAGAAGATGGTTCTTCATGCCGGCCAGGATAGGGATTTCGTAGTTATACAGCGCGACGAAGCGGTGACGGGCATCGTAGTCCGAGTCGCCGTAATTCAGATACTCGAAGCCGGGTGTGAAGTTGATGGCGCGCCCGTTCAATGCGCCCAGGCCGTTGGGAGTTCCGTTGCCGTAGGAGGATTCGTAGCCGGAGTAGTTGTCGAGCGAGTGCGACCAGGTGTAGGCCAGCGTAAAGTAAAGGCCGTGAGAAACCTGTTTGCGAAGGCTGGCCTGCAGGGAGTGGTAGCTCGAGACACCATTGGAACCTTGCAGTGCCGAGCTGACATACCACGGAATTCCGTTGGGCGTAATGGCCGTGCTGCCGGGCACGATGGCCGGCTGCAGGGTGTATTGCGGAAAATCCGTATGAATGACCGCAGCCGCTCCGGGATTATTGCAGGCGGGGTTGGCCAGGCAGGCAGCGTGGCCGGCCGCGGTAATCGGATCGCCCTCGAAGACCCGCGCCAGCTTGCGCCCGATGGAGCCGACGTAGCCCACCTGCATCACCATTTGTCCGGGCAGTGATCGTTGCACGTTCAGATTGAAGTTGTAGGCGTACGGGGGCGTGTACTCGCTGCCGGGACTGCTGAGCTGCAGTTCGGCATAGCTGGGCCAGTTCAACTTTGCGCCCGGAGCCGGCCGCTGATATGGAAAGGGATTGGCTTCGGAATTTGCCGCCCTTCCGGCGACGTCGGCAAACGGGTTCTGGAACGCCGGGCTTCCGCCGGCGTCGGTCGCTCCGTGAGAAGCAAAGAGGTACGGAGGAGCCGACAGGTTTTGCAAAGCCTCTTCTTCGAGGTCGCGATTGAAATACAAGCCGAATCCGGCGCGCACGGCAAGGTCGTGATTGCCGATGAGCCGGGCGGGGCCGGAGCCCGGCGACCAGTCGAAGCCGATGCGCGGACCAAAGTGGTTCCACTTGATCGACGCCGCGCCGTAGGGCGTGCAGCCGGGATCTCCCGGGTAGAAGAGCCCGGGAGGGTCTCCGGGGAAGATCGTCGATGTTGCCGAGCTCGCCTGCCAACAGTTGATTGCCTCGCCGTTGAACTGGTGGTTGGCCCACGGAGTCTCGACGTCCCAGGAAAGGCCGTAGTTCAGGGTCAGATCGGGCGTGGTCTTCCAGCTATCCTGCGCGAAAGCATAATACTCGCGGGAGATGGCGGCAACAAGGCTGCCGGATTGCTGGTTATACGTGGTGGGCACGCCGAGCAGAAAGTCGATGGCCGGATCGCCGGAAGAGAACGAGCCATTACCGGTGTAGGTGTAGATTCCGTCGTTATCGGAGTAATAAGGGTTGTCGACTCCGAATTGCTCGAATGTGCCGCCGACTTTGAGGCTGTGGTTGCCGAGGATCCTGGTAAAAATGTCTTGGGTGAGGAGATTGGTGTCTTTTCGCGGCTGGGGTCCTTCATAGCTGAAGCCGAGGTCGAAGTATCCGGTGATCTGCATCACCGGCAGGTTCTCCGCCGGACTTTGCGGTGAAATGGCGAAGCCGAAGCTGCCCGGTGGAACAATGGTTGCCGGCTCGACGGCAGCGTAATTGAACCGGTAGTAGCCCCCGCGGAGGTCGTTAATGGTGCTGGAGTTGAAGATGTGCGTGTAATCGGCGTCGAAGACCTTCACATGCGCGGCGTTCACCTGGGCGAAGCCGGGCAGCGTGGACCCGCCGAAGGGAAGTTCTTCGCCGGACGGCTCGGATTCGAAGACGCTGGAAGCCCAGAAGGCGTCTTTTGGAGTGAGATGGTAATCGAGGCGGATGATTCCCTGGTCCTGGTCGGAAAAGGTGCTGTCATTGAAGTTGTAAAAATACGATGTCTGACCATTCGAGCCCGGCGAACTCACATTGGGGGGAGGGACAAATTGCTGGAAGAGCTTCAGGGCAACCGGATTCCAGTCCGATTGCGGAATGATGCGATTGCGGATCGCCTTGCACGCGTTCCACGCGGTTCCCGCCGGGCAGCCCTCGAGCGCGAACGGCATCGGGTTCTTCGAGAACGAAGCTCCATCGGTGCTGAAGTTTCCGCTGCGCTGATCGGGGCTGAAGACGGGAGTGTTCTGCGTAAAGCCGGCGCTGCTGCGGACACCCTGATAGGCCAGGAAAAAGAAGAATTTCTTTCTGAAGACGGGGCCGCCAAAGGTACCGCCGTAGACGTTCTGATGAATCGGAGTCTTCTGGCCCAGGGAGAAATAATTCGGCGTGTTCAGAAAGGTATCGCGATAAAAGTCAAAACCGTCGCCGTGAAAGGCATTCGTTCCGGTCTGGAGGGTCTGGTTGATGATGGCGCCCGAGTTGCGGCTGTACTCGGGGTTCAGGGTGCTGGTTACGATGGCGATCTCGCCGATGGCGTCCGGGTTCACCGTGATTCCTTCATCCTGAAGGGCAGAGTCGTTCACGTCGGTGCCGTCGAGCAGGTAACTGTTTTGTCCGGTCTGCGAACCATTGGCGGCAAAGCCGCCCAGCCGGTCGGCTGACTCCACGATCCCGGGCGTGGTCTTCTCGAGCATTGTGGCGTCGCGGCCCAGCAGCGGCATTTGCGTGATTTCGGTGGCGGGAATGTCGACCTTCAGTTGCGTCTCGGCGGTCTCCACCTGCACGGCGCCGGCCTGCACCTCGACGGTCTGCGCGGCGGAACCGACCGCAAGCTTCGCATTCACCTCGCGGTTGTCGTTGACGTTGAGCCGGATACCGTTGATCACCGACGTGGCAAAGCCATTGGCGGAGATCGTGACGGTATAAGGTCCGCCCGGTTGCAATTGAGTTATCGTGTAATAGCCGCTGGTGTCGGTTTTCGCGGTGGCGACAATTCCGGTGCTGGAGTTCAGCACGTTGATGTCGGCGTCGGCGAGCACGGCTCCGGTCGCGTCCGCGACGATACCGTGAATGGCGGCGGTGGTCACCTGGGCGACCGGCCGGTTCGCCAATCCTGTTATGGCAGCCGTCACGATCACGGCAATCCCCATCGCTCTCAGCTTCATGCAATCCTCCTTGTGTCTTCGCCATTCCGGTCGCGGACAGACATGCGAAGATCTGTCTCTGCGGTGGGTGTTCATCCTGCGTTGTGGCGTCCGGGCCGGCGTCCATCGGGAACCGGTCACAATTCGCCGGTATTGGCAACGGCCCAGGTCATTCGAGGTTGCACACTCCCGGCCAATCGAAAAATGAAAATGTCAAGAGTGACGGAAGACCGGGCGAACAGGACAAAGCGGCGACTTCGAGGGAGCAGCCAACGAGGCTGGCGCGGAGATCTCGCGCGGCAAGCCCTCGCCGATACCAGAAGATGGATTCCTGATAACTCAACCTACGCCGAGTCAGATTCGGTGACGGACGGATTCAAATTGCGAGTCAGATGCATTGCTTGCGGGATGGAATGGCATAGAGATCCGGATGACAGGTGTGCTTTCCTGCTGAAGACAGAATTGGAATATGCGCAAATGGAGATCATGAAGCGGAATGGATGGTGGAGCTAGCACAGGTCCGGCGCGGACCGGGCGCCGGTTCCCTCCATCAGCGAGCAAAGCTTATGGAGGGAGTCGCGCCACATCCTCGAGTACCATTCCCGCTCGTCCCGTGTTATCAGACCGCTGTGCTGCAATTTCAGCGAGCACCGGCTCAAACAACCCCAAAGCCGGATCTCGACCAGCGAACGGGCTCCCTCGTTGATGGTGCTGTCCCACAGGTAGGTGATGCGATTCGGCTTGGTCAGCAGGCAGGATCCGTAAATGCACCCGCGGCGCCGCCCGGCTGCAAAAAGATCGATGCGGAAGCGGTCGAACGATCGCGGATCGGACCGGCATTCGATCCGTTCCGCATCCGGCACCTGCAGCCATGCCTCCATGTATTCGGGGACGGCGAGGGCGTGCAGGACTCGCGGGATCTCGGCTCCGATCCGGGCCGACGCGGAGATCTCCCCGTTTCCACTGGACGACGGGCTCTGCGCCGCAACGACGAATTCGCCAGCGTCCATCCAACTTCGCAACATGGCCGATTCTCTCCGTGCTGACAGGCGAAGCAAGTCTCTCTCCAGATATTTTGTCCCGGGCGCATGTGTGACAAGATCGTGCTTTCCGGGATGAGTTACAGCCGGACCGGGTGATGAGCCGTCGTCCGGAACCCAATCGACGCCGGAGCCGGCGCCCCGGGGATTCTCACGATTACGATTTATGGAATTTCATGGACCGGCTTTCATGTTTTTTTCGGATCGATGTGCCGCACAGTTCGAAATCGTGACGAAGTGCCAAAAACCACCCGTGAAACGAGTCACGCGGGCAAGAAGAGCGAAGCGTTCGCTGCTCCCCGATTCCGATTCCCGTAGCCCGTCCTAGTGATGCACGAGCCACTCGCTGACGCGGGAACGATAGCTGCGGCTCATGGCGATTTTCTGCCCGTTGACCAGCACAACGGAAAAGTCCCCATTGGGTTCGGTGCGCACTTCCTTTACATATTGCAGATTGACGATGGAGGAACGGTGCACGCGCAGGAACATCTGCGGGTCGAGCCGATCCTCGATGTGCGCCATGGTTTCGCGCAGCAGATGCGTATCGGTCCCGGTGCAGATCCTGACATAGTTTTCCTCCGCCGCGATCCAGCGGATCTCGGACACGGGCAGAAAGAGTATGCGTCCGCGCGACTTGAAGACGATGCGGGTCGAATACGGGCCGGCATCCCTGGGCCGGCCATTGGCCGGCTCCGGTGCTGACGGCGGGCCGCTCAATTGCTGCCGCACCCGTTGCACCGCGGCACGGAATCGCTCCTCCGTGAACGGCTTGAGAAGGTAGTCGGCGGCATGAATCTCGAAAGCCCGCACGGCATAGTGATCGTGGGCGGTCGTGAAGATGATCCGCGGCATCCGGCATTGGGTGCCGGCCGTCAGCTCGCCGATAATGTCAAAGCCGTCCATGCCGGGCATGCGAATGTCGAGAAACAGGAGCTCCGGCCTCGCTACCCGAACCAGTTCTATGGTCTCGGAGGCCGTGGCACCTTCGCCGACGATTTCCAGATCCGGTTCCTCGCGAAGAAACTGCCGCAGCTTCTGCCTTGCCAGGACTTCGTCGTCTGCCAATACCACGCGAATCATTCTGCACCGAACCTTGTGACTGGCTCCTCGCGGCGATCGCACAGCCTGAAGGGAAGAGTGATGGCGACCTGCACCGTGTTCCGGTCCAGCTCGCGAATGAAGAATTCGTGGTCCGAGCCATAGTGCAGCCGCAGGCGGGCCTTGACGTTTGCCAACCCCACGCCCTGGCCGGACGATCCGTTGCCGGGGTCGCTGTTCAGCCCCACGCCGGTGTTGACGACGGAGAGCCTGATCCGGCGGCCTTCGCGGCGGCCTTCAATGGCGAGCATTCCGTCGCGGTCCAGCTTCGACAATCCATGCGCATAGGCGTTTTCGACGATCGGCTGCAGGATCATGGCCGGCACCAGCGCGTCGTGCAGTTCGCTTTCGATGGAGATGGATTGGCGCACGCGGCTGCCGAACCTCTGGTCCTGCATGGCAAGATACAGCTCGATGAATTCCATCTCGTCGCGCAGGGGAATGAGCTGCGCGTCGCCGCGTTTCAGCGTGATACGCAGCAGGCTGCCCAGTTGTTCCAGCATGTTGTCCGCCGCGGCCACATCGGAGCGCATGAGACTTGAGATGCTGTTCATGGTGTTGAAGAGGAAGTGCGGGTTCAGTTGCATGCGCAGGGCCGATATCTGCGCATTGGCCAACTGCGTTTCCAGTTGCGAGGCGGCGACCTCCCTCTCGCGATACTTCCAGTAGTAGCCGATGGCGCGGAACAACCCGAAAGCGAACCAACAAATCACCATGTTCTCGAGCAGATCGTCGTCTACTTCGAAAGCCAGTCGCCGCAGGTAGCTCATGTGCGGGCGGTTCAATGGCAGGTTGGGAAAGACCAGAGCAAAAATCGCCTCCTCCACCACGCTGGCAAGAAGGCTCAAGGGAATCAGCCGGGTGAGGAGCCATTTCCAGCGGGCCTGCTGGATTCTCTCGCCCAGCCACCACCAGAAGAGCCAGCACAGAACGCCCCACAGGAAATACTGCAAGACCCATGCCTCTGCCAGGAGCAACATGCTGACCGGATAACTCCACAGCCGCATGCTGACCCAGCCTTGCAAAGCGAAAAGAATCCCCAGAAGGACAAAAATCCCCACGAAGATGACCGGATGCATGAACACCGGCCAAAAGCGCTTGTTCTCTCCGGGCTGGGGCTTCAGTGCGTCACCTCCTTGTCGTTTGTTTTACCAATAGCCCAATTCCGCGCATGGCGGCAAATGCCGCGAGAATTGTCAGGCGGGCGGAGGCGGAATCAAGCGCCCGGCATGAACCTCGGCATCGACGGGCGCGCGCGCAAGCGCGGGAAATCGCTTGCTGGAGTCGCCGCTTCTGGAAACGAAAGCGAGCGGCGCAGGATGCTCCTTGAACCACTGGCCTGCTTTTGTGGCCAGCGCCGCGGCGCCATCCGCACCCACCCGGGCGGAGAGTATTTTGACGTCGTTTGCGAGAAGACTCCTGGCCGCTTCGCCTCCCTGAAGAACTGCGAGCTGAAAATCGTAGAAAGCGGCTTCAGAATCGGCGGGGACGCCCCGGCCATCGCGCGCCAGCACGCCGAGCACCACCGTCGATCTCCACGAACCGGCTTGCGAGGCAGTTTGCAGCAGGGCTCGCGCTTCTTCCGCGGATTTGGCCAGCTCAGGATGATTAACGAGGATCAACCCCAGCGAGTGCATCGCCGGGACATAACCGTCGGTGGCCGAGCGGCGCAAGAGTCCGGCCGCCCTGGAAAGGTCGTGGGGATGGCCCGGTTCAATGGAGAAGAGCGAAGCCAGGTCATAGGCCGCGACCGGATCGTGGAGCTTGACTCCGATTGCATACCATCGTTCCGCGGCAGTTTTGTCCTGCTTCATCCCGATCCCGAACCAGGACATGTCGCCAAGATAGCCGGCTGCCGTGCCGTCGCCTTTCTCGCATGCCTCGTGAAAGAACTGCACTGCCAATTCCTCGTTCTTTTTGACACCGATGCCCCAGAAATACATCACGCCGAGGTTCACCTTCGCCTTGACGTAGCCGGCCGCGGACGACAACTGGTACCAATGAAACGCGCGCTCCGGGTCGAGAGGAACACCCATGCCGGTCTGATAGAAGAAAGCGATCTCGTTCTCCGCCTCGGGGTCGCCGCTCAACGCGGCTTTCTCGTACCAATGCGCCGCCATGCTGACATCCTGCGGCACGCCATCGCCGATGAAATAGGCTGCCGCCAGCTCGATCTGCTGGGCGACGAGCCCTTTTTCCGCGGCGGCCTGAAGTTGGGGAATGCTCTCGTCGGCGGCCCGGGCTGCGCGCGGAGCGAACAGAACTCCCGCGAGCGCCGCAAGCGCCGCGGCGCAAATCCGGGAGCGTCGCACGGGATTTCGATGGGGATGAATCATGGCTCACCTCCGGTGAGCGGATCTGTGTCGCTGAGCCGATACTGGCCGCATTCATCAAGTGCAATTCATGCTCCGTAGACTTCGCTGGATACGCCGTGTAACTGCCAGGGTTCCCCGAATCTGCCGGCTTTCGTCTCGCGCCGGAGCCGCTGCGCACAAATTGCCTCGATCTCCGTCATCGGCCAAATGCAACTCGTCACAAAACAAAAAAAGTAACTTTCTTCTTGTCCCGGACTTTCGCGCACTCCCGTGCGTGAGTTCCACTGATTTGCCGTCCCTCGTGCGGAGTACGCACGCCATCGGGGAGGACTGAAATCAGGGGAGATCGCCGCGATGAGTTGCGGAACCGCCGGGCCGCATTGGGTAACAGGAAATATCTTCGGCGCAGAAACGATTGAAAGTCCTCCCGATTCCTGCGCGCATTTCCAGACGGGTCGCTCGTGGATCCGGCGGCACGTTGACACGCCTACTCTGCCACGGCAGGCATTCAAACTTCCCGCAACCCGGGAATTGCCCTAAGTGCGGGAACATATCCAACTGCGCGGCGAATAAGTCCCGTTCGAAATCAGTTTCTCCCGAAAAGCCATATCCAACAAATGAAAGCTTGAGATGACTTCTATCTCGAATGTAGATGGCTTTGGACGGAGACCGCGGCGGATTGCACCCGTCGAGAGAGCAAGGCGCGTGCGCCCCGGCGGTTTTTCCCCCAATGGACGATGCGCCCAAGTGAGGACAATCGCCTCGTTCCGGCGTATGGTCCAGCCCGCTTGCGTTGGCTTGTCCGGCTCTCCCAACTGTCCGAACTCGGACAGATGCGTCCGGATTCGGCCAGTCCCGGCGAAAAAACGGGTTTCGAAGGTTGGCGCTAACTTCCTTGTTTTCAACTTGTCGAATAAGAGCAGGTTTTTGGAATCGGATTTGCACAATTCCAGGCAGGGTTATACGGCTCGTTCGGCATTCCGGCAATCTGTTTCTGCATTTCGTCCATCTGCTCGCGCGTTTTGTCCCCGGATGCGGGGACGAGAGGCAGGAGAGCCCTGGCTGAACGAAGCAAAAATAGACAGGAGAGACACCTTGATCCGCGCAATCCTGGCCGACGACGAAGCACTTGCCAGAAATAAACTACGTGAACTGTTGCGCAACGAGGCGGAGATCGAGATCGCCGGCGAGGGCGCGAATGCGGCAGAGACGATCGACCTTGTGCGCGACACCGCGCCCGACCTGCTCTTTCTCGACATCCGCATGCCGGGCCGGGACGGGTTCGATATCCTGCGCGAACTGGCCGCCTGCGAGGGCGTGCCCATGCCGCTGACGATCTTTACCACGGCGTACGACAGTTACGCGCTACGCGCATTCGACATCCATGCCGTGGATTACCTGCTCAAGCCCTTTACCGCCGAACGGCTGCACATGGCCGTGCAACGGGCCAGCGACCAGTTGGCGAGATCGCGGCAGAATGGCAACGGCAAGGGCCATGGCGAAAACGGAAAACAGCACAGCACGCGGATGGTGTTCAAGTCGCGCGGACGGATCCTGTTTCTTCCCGTCTCGGAGATTCGCTGGATCGCGGCAGAAGAGAATTATGTACGCATCTGCACCGGGGCGGAGACGCACCTGCTGCGCGAAACGATGGCGAGAATCGAGGAGCGGCTCGACCCGCGCATGTTCCTGCGCGTGCACCGTTCGGCGATCGTCAATCTGCAGTATGTGAAGGAAGTGCGCACCAACGCGAACAGCGAATTCAGCGTGGTCCTGGTGAACGGGCAGAAAGTGCCGATGAGCCGCAGCTATCACGCGCGCATCGGAGAGTTGCTGGCCAGCCGGTGACTGACGCTCGCGCGGAAACAGCGAAGAGAGCCGCCGGGCAACGATAACCGGCGGCAGCGCGGGAAAAAATCCTGCAAGATCCCCCCACAGCCGCGTTCCTGAGTGAAAAGGCCGGCAGCTACGCGCCGGCCGCGAAGGAGCGCTATGAATCGACCGATGTGGCTGGGAGCCGCTGCGCTTGCGGTGTGCGCGTGCGCGGCGATCGGGAATGCGAGCGGAGTGAAGGCGGCCGGCGCACCGGCCGGAATCGACGAAAACGAGTACCATGTGCTGGCCCCGATCGAGAGCGGCAATCTGCTGCTCTTCCCCGTGATCCGGGCCAATGGAAAGTTGCCGGGCGCAACGCCCTTTCTCACGCTCGATGAAGGCATCAGGAGCGGCCAGGTGGAAGTGACCGAAGCCGGGCGCGTGCAGGGGCTGATCCGTCCGCGCGGCGATGCGAAGCGGTGGCCCGGCGTTCGCCCGGGCGGCGACCAGGTGAATACGCTGGTGCTGGTGAACAATTCCGAAAAGCCGCTGCTGTTGCTCGCCGGCGAGATTGTCACCGGCGGGAAGCAGGATCGCGTGATTGCGAAAGACCGCATTGTGCCGCCGGGTAGCGATCCGATCGATCTCTCGGTCTTTTGCATCGAGCCGGGGCGCTGGGTCGAGAGCTCGGCGACGTTTGGCGCCACGGCCAAGTTGCCCGCGGAGAGTTTTATGGTGCAGCCGACGGTGCGGCAGCAGGCGATGGTGGCCAAGAACCAGCAGCAGGTGTGGGACTCAGTGAACGGGAGCATCGCGCAGATGGAGATGGCGCCCCCGGCGCCCAGCGCACCGGGAAGCGCAATGTCCGCGCCCGTTCCCCTGAACACGACCAGCTACGCCAAAGCGATGCAGAACGGCGCGATCAGCGCCAAGGTGGACGAAGCGGCGGCGCCGGTGATGAAGTCGCGCGAGCAGGTGCTGGCGCGCCTGAAACAGGAGCAGGCCGTCGGCGTGGTGGTGGCCGTTCGCGGAGAACTGGTGTGGGCCGATTTGTTCACCGATACGGATCTGCTCTCCCGCTACTGGGCCAAGCTGGTGCGTTCGTACGCCGCCGAGAGCCTGACCGAAGGCGAAGAGCACGCTGCGCCCACGGTGGCCGATGCGCAGCAATTCCTGAACGCGCCCCATAACGGAATGGAGACCAGCGAGGGCGAGGTGGGAGTGTACCGCTTCAGCGAACTGAATACAGACGGCACCGATACGTTTGTCCTCGAATCCCTGCTGCCCGGAGCAAATTACGATGTGCACATCAGCCGCGTGAAACTGAGAGGCGAGCTTCGGAGGCCGAGACCCGGGATCGCATACTGAATCCGGAAGCAGTGAGCCGGCACGCCTGGGAGTCGGCCCGGCGGAAAAGGGAAAAGATCGACGAAGGGTCGATCCCACCCCTGGCGCAAAAACAAAGGCGCGCCAGGGATGGGGCACCCGTCGAGATTCCCGTCTTCGGATTGCGGTCGAGCAGGTATGATGACCGCGTGATGAAAGAGAAGCCGGGAATCGATCGCCGCGATTTTCTCAAGCGGTCGGCGGCGGCCGTGGGCGCAGTAGCGAAGGCGGAGAGCCTGACCGCGTTCGGACTGGAGGCGAAAGGGCGCGAGGGCGACGCGCCGGGTTCGAACGACGAGGGACTCGCCTTTCCGCGGCGGTTTCGCGGGCGCCGGTTGCGCATGATTTCGTTTCCACTGGGCGGAGTGGCCGCAGGCAGCATCGGACTGGGCGGACGGGGACAACTGATCAACTGGGAGATCTTCAACCGCCCCAACAAAGGCTTTCGCCCGTCGTACTGTTTTCCTTCCATCTGGGTGCAGGCGGGGAGCCGCGCTCCGATCGCGCGCGTGCTGGAATCGCGCATCCTGCCTCCCTACGAGGGGCAGGACGGCCTCGGGTCCGACAATGCTCCCGGATTGACCCGGCTCGCCTCGGCGGTGTTCACGGCCGAATACCCGCTCGCGCATATCGATTTCGAAGAGTCCGTGCTCCCGGTGCGCGTGGAACTCGATGCCTTCTCGCCGTTCATTCCGCACGAGCCCGACGATTCGGGATTGCCGGTGGGAATCTTGCGCTATCGCGTCAGCAACGCGAACCATGAGCCGGCCACTGTCGGCATCGCGTTCTCGATCGACAACCCGGTGAAGACGGCCGACAAATCGGACGAGCAGCGGCAAAACGGGTATCGCGAGGCGGGCGGCATTGCCGGGCTGGTGATGAGCAATCCGGCACTTGCTGGAGACGATCCGATGAGCGGCGAATTCGTGCTCGCCGCGACTGCCGACGCCGGCGCCCGAATCTCGCACTGGGGCGGCTGGCCGGCGGGACGCTGGTGGAATTCGCCGCTGCTTTTCTGGGACGCGTTTTCGCAATCGGGGAATCTGGACGCGCCACCGCAGCGGCAAAACAAGGTCGGGGCGCTCTGCCTGCAAAGGACGATCGCGCCGGGCGCGAGCGCAGACTTCCAGTTCATCCTCGGCTGGCGCTTCGCGAATCGCACTCCGGAGTGGTGCGGCTGGGAAGCGCCTCCCGGCGAGGAAAAGACGGTCATCGGCAATTTTTATGCGGGGCGATTCCAGAGCGCGTGGGACGCAGTGATCTACGCAGCGGCGAATCTGCCGTCGCTGGAGGCGCGCACGCGCGCATTCGCCGCCGCCTTGCGCGAAAGCACGATTCCCGCCGCGGTGAAGGATGCGGCCAGCGCCAATCTTTCCACGCTGGCGACCACCACCTGCTTTCGCACCGCCGACGGGGAGTTTCACGGCTTTGAAGGCAGCGACGACACGCGCGGCTGCTGCTTTGGCAACTGCACGCACGTGTGGAACTACGAGACCGTCACTCCGTTTCTCTTCCCCTCGTTTGCGCGGTCGCTGCGGCGGAGCGCGTTCGGCTACTCGATGGACGACGATGGCGCCATTCATTTTCGCCAGACCCTGCCCGACGGCAAGAAGCGCTGGGGATTTGCCGCCGCCGACGGCCAGATGGGACAGGTTTTGCACGCATGGCTCGACTGGAAGATCAGCGGCGACGACGCGCTGCTGCGCGCCACCTGGCCGCGCGCCAGAAGGGCCCTCGAATTCGCGTGGATTCCCGGCGGATGGGACGCCAACCGCGACGGCGTGATGGAAGGCGTGCAGCACAACACGTACGATGTCGAGTTCTACGGGCCCAATCCGCTTTGCGGCATCTATTATCTCGGCGCGTTGCGCGCCGCCGAAGAGATGGCGCGAGCCGCCGGCGACCCGTCGGGTGCGCAGGTTTACCGCGCGCTCTTTGAAAAGGGCAGCCGGTGGATCGACGCCAACCTGTTCAACGGCGAGTATTACATCCAGAAGGTGCGCGGATTCCGCCCCGACGAGATCGCGAAGAATCTGCGCAGCGACATGGGCTCGGCGGACACGGAGAACCCCGAGTATCAGGCAGGCGCAGGCTGTCTGGTGGATCAGCTCCTCGGCCAGTATCTTGCCGATGCGGGCGGACTCGGAGCGCTGGTCTCGCCTGACCACATTCGCGCCGCGCTGCAGTCGATCTATCGCTACAACATGAAGCGCAGCCTCGCCGATCACGACAACGTGGCGCGCACTTACGCGCTGAACGACGAATCGGCGGTCGTGATCTGCGACTACGGCAAGGCCGAGCGCCCGCGCATTCCGTTTCCGTACTATCCCGAATCGTGGACGGGCCAGGAGTATCCGCTGGCGGCTTTGATGATGCGTTGGGGCATGGTCGACGAAGGAGTCGGGATCGTGCGCAACGCGCGCCTGCGCTACGACGGCGAGAAGCGCAACCCCTGGGACGAAGCCGAGTGCGGTCATCATTACGCGCGCGCCATGTCGGCGTGGTCGACGGTGCTGGCGATGAACGGCTTCCGCTATGACGGAGCAGGCGCTTCAGTGGTGGCGGTACCTCCAGCCGCCGGAGCCGGCTTCCAATGCATCTGGGCGACGGGGACGGGGTGGGGCACGTTTTCGTTGCGCCAGGCGAGCAGCGCCGGAGCGTTCGCCATGAAAGTGATGGGCGGGACCGTTGCCTTGCGATCCTGCGAAATTGCAGCGGCGGGATCGACGGCGAAGGTCAACAGCAGTGGTCGGACCATTGCAAACGTGGTCGATCGGCGCGACGATCGCGCCATCGTGACTTTCAACGAGACACTTCGCATCCCGGCGAACGGCGAAGTAACGATCGAGGTGAGTGAGTGAGCCAGACATCGCCGCATCAAAGGCCGACGGTGGTTGTGGTCGGCGGATTTCTGGGCTCGGGAAAGACCACTCTGATCCTGTGCGCGGCGCGCCTGCTCGGGCAGCGCGGTTTGCGCTGCGCGGCGATTCTCAACGACCAGGGCGGCGAGCTCGTGGATTCGCGGCACGCCGAAGCGCGGGGCTTGCTCGCCGGCGAGGTCACCGGCGGCTGCTTCTGCTGCCGGTTTTCCGCGCTGGCCTCGGTCATGGATACGATGCGGAGCTTGTCTCCGGATGTGATCTTCGCCGAACCCGTCGGGAGCTGTACCGATATCGCCGCCACGGTATTGCGTCCGCTGCGGGAAGACTTCGACCGTTATCGCATCGCGCCGTTGACGGTGCTCGTCGATCCCGCGCGGGCCGAAGAACTGCTGCGCGAAGATGCGGACGCCGATCTGGCGTTTCTCTTCCGCAAGCAACTGGAGGAAGCCGATCTTGTTTGCCTGTCCAGGGCCGATCTGCTTCGCGACATGCCAACGATTTCCGGCATAAACGCGAGGCACCTTAGCGCCAGGACGGGCCAGGGTGTGAATGAGTGGCTCGATGAAGTGCTTTTTGGGCATCTTGAAGCGGGACAAAAAGCTCTGGAAATCGACTACTCCCGCTACGCGCAGGCAGAAGCTGCGCTGGCGTGGCTCAATCTGAGTTTTGTTCTCGAGCCTTGTCCGGCGATCTCGCCGTCAACAGTGGTCGGACCCATTCTGGATGGCCTGGACCGCGCGCTGACAGCAGCGGGAATCGCGATCGTGCATGTGAAGATCTTCGACCGTTCCGATGCAGGATGGCTCAAGGCCGCAGTTTGCGCCAACGGCGAAGAGCCTGCCGTCGAGGGCGATCGCGATGCCTCGCCGTCGAGCCGTCACGAGCTGCTCCTGAACCTGCGCGCGAAAGGCAGCGCCGGGCAGGTGCGGCGGATTGTTGAGGAACAGTTGGGAGATCTGAACGGGATGAAACGCGGGTTGCGCCTCGATTGTTTCAGTCCGGCGGCGCCGAATCCGGAACGGAGAATACCGCAAGCAACGAGTCCCGATGCATGACTTTGCCCGACCGGGCGTCCCGGGCATACTTCCACTGCGCCGGATCGCCTTGCTGAACCCCGGGGCTTGAAACCCGGTCAACGCCCTCAAGGTTGCAATATCCGCTCGTGCTCCGGCGATGGAGTCTTCCTTTCGAGGGCCAGGGAACTCAGGGCCACCAGCGCCCAAATCTCCGCGAAGGTTTCCAGCATTCCGATGACGGCCCGGATCGAATCCCATCGATAAAACCCTTCGAAAGCCTGCCGCAGCGCGCCAGGATCGTCCCCGATCCGATGCAGGCTCAACATGATGGGTGCGGCTTGCGTGGTGGTAAGCATGACGCAGATCGCCAACAGGGCGGCGCCGTAAAGCGGGATGGCCACGGACCACGGCCTTCGCGGGCCCAGGCGAAATACGATCGCTGCGGCGAGGATCAACGCCAGTCCGCCGATGCCCGCCAGGGGATAGAGAATCGTGCCATTTCCAAGATCCGCGCTGCGGCTGAACGCGGCCCACGCCTGGACCCCGAGATGCCGCCACGCCGGCATCTCCACCAGCGTCCGGTTCAGACTGCCGACCACGGTTCCCAACAGTTGTTCCACAACGATCAGACAAAGCGCTGCGACCAGCGCGGTGCGGGTTCTCATAACGTGTCTCCTGTTCTTCCCATCTCGTACATCGTTATACGATGTATTGAATACTCCGGGCGGACGATGACTGTCAACCGGACTCCCGGATTCACTTTGATGCCACCAATCAGGTGCGAAAATCACTTCTTTCCTCCGGAGCCGCGGCAAGCTACAATACCTTCTCAGCCGATGTACCTGAATGTCCAAGGCGGCGGAAATGGCATTTGATCGCGAATTGCTCAAGGGCAGCATTGCCCTGCTGATCCTCAGGCTCCTGTCCGAACGCGACATGTACGGATACGAGATCATCCAGGAATCGGTGCGGCGCAGCAAGGACGCCTTTGAATTCAAGGAGGGCACATTGTACCCGGCCCTTCACCAGTTGCACAGGCGGGGGTATCTCCGCTCGGAGTGGCGAACGGGAGAGACCGGCAAGCAGCGCAAGTATTACGGTTTGACAGCCGCCGGCCGAAAGGCCGCTCGCCGCAGCGAACAGGAATGGATCTCGTTCACGAAGGTCGTGAACGCCATGCTTTCGAAGGCCCCCTCATGACGTATTTCGATCACATCGTTGCCCGAGTCATGCTGCAGGCCAGGCTGCCGGGCAACAGGCGCCGGCGCGAAGTGGAGAGGGAGTTGCGCGCCCACCTCGATGACCTGGCGGAGGAGATGCGATCGCAGGGCTACGATGACGAGGCCGCCGCACGGATCGCGCGGATGCGGTTCGGCGAGCCGCGGGAGATCGCGGCGGCATTCGCTTCTGTTTACGGGCCGGAGCGATGGGCGAGACGGATTCTTCAGTCGACCCTCTTGTTCGCCGCATCCAGCATTGCGGTGGCTCTCGTGGTGGGCACGGTGCAGTCCCTCGCCGCGATGTGCATGGCCGCGCCGGTCCTGTCCATCTTGCGCGACATCCATCAGGAGAGTTTCGGCTTCGGCGCGATCACTGCAGGCTATTGCAGTCTCTACGCAGGGGAACGTCTCTTCCCCGGCTCCCTCGCGAGGGCTGCCTTGCCGTGCGTCACTTTGGGCCTGTGTCTCGCCGCACTGTTCGCCTGGCTGGTCCCCCAACAAGCGGCACTGCCGCTGGTGGCCTTTGCGTGTGCCGCTTCCGCCCGCCTGCTGCAGCGCCTGGAGATACCTTTCCTCTGGTTTGCGGGAACCGCGCTGCCGCTGCTGATCGCGTGGGTAATGATTGGCCGGCTGATCCCCTGCCGGGAGTTCCCATGGCTGGTGTGGCCGGGTTTGACCATTTCCTGCAAGGCGCTGCGGGAAATCGTCCGGCTCTTTGAGAGAGTCTTTGGCGCAGATTTTGCGTAGGCGACGATCTGGTCGCTCTCGCAGACCGCAGCCGCCGCCTGTCGGCTCGTTTGCTTCCAGGAGACCCTGGGGGATACGACTTAATGATTTCCGCGGCGTGGCTGGCCCAGGGAGAGGACTTCCAGCGTCACGCGGGCCAGGCCGCGTTGGGTGATGTTCAATTTCCCGGCGGCAGCCCAGGAGAGGTCGATCACGCGGCCCTTTGCCAATGGGCCGCGATCGTTGATGCGCACCACAACCGATCTCCCGTTGGAGAGGTTCACCACGCGAACCAACGTGCCAAAGGGCAGCGTGGGATGGCAGGCGGTCATGGCATACATATCGAACGGCTCGCCGCTCGCGGTCTGGCGGCCATCCAGCGCCGATCCGTACCACGAGGCAATACCGTGCAGCATGTGCGTCTTCTTTACCGGCAATGTGGGCGCAAGGGAGTCCGGATCGACCCCGGCCCATTTCCACGTCGGCGGCAGCGTGGATGCCGGTCGGGGCAGCGGAGCATCGGCCTGCACTGTCACGGTAAGGACGGTCATCAGCGCCCCGCCAGCGGTGACGGACAACGCGCCTGCCAGCAGGAGAATCCAGCGGGAATTTTGGGCACTCGCACTGCTCGATGGGAAGCGATCGGGCATTCGTATATTTTACCGAATCGGACAAAGATACAATGCCCGAAACGGCGAAAAACGTGCCTTTAGTGACGTGTATTTTCGTGCACAAAACAAAAGACTTACGGGAAAAGCTCAGGCATTTCTCCCGGTTGGTCCTGACCGGTTCGATATTTGCCTATCCGCTTAGGCATCTCGACTTGCAGATGCCCTTAATTCCGGGGTAACGCCGGGTCTCGCGGACAGAACTGCCTCATCCATCGCGAGACTCCCGCCTCAATTCCAGGTCCTGAGGGAACCCGGCTGGCACCGGACCCTCCGCCCAGGCGCTGTTCTCTTTGAAAATGCTCTAGAATTTCCAGTTCGGATCGCCGTCCGATCCCCCGGCATCCAGCCATGGAGAGACCGAAGTGGCGGAATTGGAACAGAGCGAGGCGGAAAGGCTGCAGGTCCGTCGGACGGACTATGCGCGCCAGATTTGCGCCGCGGCGGGCATCCCGCCGGGGAGTGAGATCGAGGCCGCGCTGGCGACCATCCCCAGGGAGAACTACGTGGGGCCGCCACCCTGGAGGATCCTTTCCGGGCGCGGGCGGCTGCGGACGACCTCGGAAGATCCGGCGGTTCTTTACCAGGATGTGCTGATCTCTCTGGGCGGGGAGCCGGGCCTGAACAACGGGCAGCCGAGCCTGCACGCCGTGTGCCTTGCGGCGCTCGATCTGAAGCGGGGCGAGCGCGTGGTGCACGTGGGCGCGGGAACGGGATATTACACGGCGGCGATGGCGATGCTGGTGGGCGAGGCCGGCGTGGTGGACGCCTGGGAGATCGAGCCCGATCTCGCCGAGCGGGCGAAGGCGAACCTGGCGGAGTTTTCGCAGGTCGAGGTCCACGCGAGTTCCGGCGCCGTGGGGCCGCTGCCCGAGTGCGACGCGATATATGTCAACGCGGCGGCGGCCGAGCCCCTGACGGTCTGGCTCGACGCGCTCAAGCCGGGAGGAGGGTTGCTGTTTCCGCTGGCCGCCGCGGATGGAACCGGCGAGATGCTGATGCTGACGCGGAAGACCGGGACGGAATATGCAGTGAATTTTCTCGGTCCCGTACAATTTGTGCCCTGCCTGGGCGCACAGGACGAGCACGCCGGCCGCGCGCTGCAGGCGGCTTACCGGCGCGGCAACTGGCGCGAAGTGCGGCGGCTGGTGCGCGACGACACGCCGGATGAGAGCTGCTGGCTTTCCGGCGATGGGTGGTGGATGGGGGGCTAGCAATGCGGAGAAGCAGCGGATTCTTCAAAATGAGAGTCGGTTCAGGAAACAAGGCGTGCACTGCTCGGAGTCGCAGGATCGGATGATTTGCGAAGCGATCCTGGCTCTCAAGCGAAACGAATCGGATGCAGATGTCAAGGCATATTACGACTCGGCGAGCGACGAGATTCGCGCTACGCTACCTCCTTGCCGCGAGTACTGGCGTTCTGGCCTTGCAGAACGAGGCCGCGTTCACAAGAAGCCATACGAGAATGCTCGCCACGGCCAGCACGTCCGCGAGCCGATCGATCAGCGTAATGGAGAAAGCGATCATCGTAAAGAGCAGTCCCCATCGGTCAGCTTCGCGGCATACGGCCATGCCCCAATGAGGCCTGTCCGCCGATCCTCCCTCGAGCGACTCCAATGCCTGCCGCCGGCAGGCAAAATCCAGGAAGGGACGACGCTCGGATCCTCCCATCGCCTCCTGCGCTTCAGCCGAATCGAGCCGAAGCAGCCGAATGGCCTCGGCCAAAACGAGAAAAACCGCTCCCGCAAGAGGGAGCAGCGATGCAAGGCCGGCCGCGTAGAGAAGCTCGCCGGCACGATGCTCCGCTGAGTGGCGCCGAGCGAAAGCACGGCTGCGCGTGCAGAGGATGGCTCCGAGACCAACAAGGAGGGCCGCAAGGAAGAAGCACGTGTGTTCGAGGAGTCTGCGAGAAGGAGGGTCGCGAATGAAGCGCCAGACGACGTCATCGCGATCAAAGAAGTAACTGCATACGGCTACGCCAACGAGGAGCAATCTCGTCAGCGATGGAAAGCGGAGTTCGAAGCTCGTTGCTCTCATCTTGCGGTCCCATCCGGCGGTCGAGACAAAACCAGCATCTCACCCCCGGGTTCGCGATGGCCAGCTCGGTTTTTGCATCCAAGCTCCGGGGAGAGAGATGGATGCGAAATACCTGGTCTGCGGCTCTGGTTCTCATTCTCATGAGCGCGCTGGGATCCGGCGCCGGATGCCGGAAGAACACTGTCGACAAGAAGGCTTTCGAAAGAACGCTGGACGATTATCTGGCCGGCCGGCAACGCTGTGTGTGGCCCGCTCCGGCGAAGCTCCCCGCCCAGGCAGACACCTCGGACAGCGAACAGACAAAAGGCTTCGACGCGCTGACCGATGCCGGTCTGCTGGCGCGCACGCCGGAGCAGAAACAGCGCTTCCTGATCGGATCGAAGGAGGTGAACGACTACGATCTTTCCGGCAAAGGCCGCTCGATATGGATCGTTGACGCCTCGCAGCCGGGATACGGCAACTTCTGCTACGGCCATCCGGTGGCGACTTCGATCGACACTTACACGCCTGCGGCGAATGCCAGTCAGACCGAATACAGCGTGACTTGCCATTTCGCGGTCACTCAGCTTGCCGACTGGGCCAACACCGCGGAGATGAGGACCGCATTTCCACGAATCGCCACCGACATCAGCGGCGAGCAGACGGCGACGGCAACCCTGACCCGGAACGCAGATGGCTGGTCGGTAACGGACTGGAAGCCTGCGACCACGGAGATTCCGGCACAGTAAGACATGCTCCATCTTTCGGTCGATATTTCGGCCCGCGCCGCGCCCCGTATACTTTCTTCCATGTTGCCGATCTCGCGAGCGGCCCTTGTCTCCGCAGTGGCGGCCTTCGGATTTGCCGCCCCATTACTCGCACAGGCCGGTGAGCCCGGCGCCATTCCCCCCAGCCAGCGAGCGCCCGAAGAAGGCGCGCAGCCTGCGGCACACGGCGGACAGGAGACGGGCTCGCCGCATCCGCTGCAGCTCGACGCACAGCACCGGCCGATTACCGAGGGTGGATTCGTGAAGACCGGTCCGGTGATCTTCGAGGACGACTCGGAGAAAGCCGGCCTGACGCACTGGACGCACAAGATGGGCAGCCCGAAGAAGGAATACATCGTCGAGACCAAGGGCTCGGGCGTGGGACTCATCGACTACGACAACGACGGGTGGCTCGATATTTATGTGGTTAATGGTTCGACGTTCGACGCGCTCGACGGCAAGGAAACGCCGCCGCACGCCGCGCTCTTCCACAATAACCACGACGGGACGTTCACCGACGTAGCGGCGAAGGCCGGCGTCACCAACGACCGCTGGGGTTTCGGCGTGGCCATTGCCGATTATGACAACGATGGCTGGGCGGATATCTTCGTTTCGAATTGGGGCAAGAACCGGCTCTACCACAACAATCACGACGGCACGTTTACCGACGTGGCCGACAAAGCCGGCGTGGCGCTCGACGATCCGGCTGCGTGGCATACCGGCGCAACGTGGGGCGATTACAACGGCGACGGCCGGCTCGATTTGTTCGTTGCGGGCTACCTGCACTACGACCGCAAGAACCTGCCCACGCCGGCCGAGAACGGCGGGACGAACGCGTTCTGCACCTTTCGCGGCGAGCTGGTGAGTTGCGGGCCGCGCGGCCTGAAGGGCGAGCCCGATCATCTCTTCCACAACAACGGCGACGGGACTTTCACCGACGTGAGCGTGAAGGCCGGCGTGGCCGACAAGGCCGGCTACTACGGCCTGGGCGCGGTCTTTGTCGATATCAACAACGACGGCAAGCCCGACCTGCTCGTAGGCAACGACTCGACGCCGAACTATCTCTACCTGAACAAGGGGGACGGAACCTTCGACGACCTGAGCTACGAGTCGGGCTACGCGCTGAACGAAGCCGGGCGCGAGACAGCATCGATGGGGATCGCCGTGGGCGACTGGCAGAACACGGGCCAGCTCGACGTTTTCAATACGACTTTCTCGGACGATTACAAGCCTCTTTATCACAACGAAGGCGACGCCAACTTCACCGACATCAGTTACAAGATCGGTCTGGGCGAGATCACGGTGCCCTTCCTGAGCTGGGGCGACGCGTTCCTCGATTTCGACAACGACGGCTGGAAGGACCTGCTCATGTCCGACGGCCACGTCTACCCCGAGGCCGACAAGTACAACTGGGGCACCTCGTGGAAGGAGCGGCCGGTGCTCTTCCACAACATCGAGGGCAAGCGGTTCGATGAGGTTGCCGCGGTCGAGGGCACGGGACTGGCCGACGTGATCGCCGGACGCGGAATGGCGGTGGGCGACCTGTTCAACGATGGCAAGATCGACGCGGTGATCAACGTGATGGACGGCCACCCCGTGCTGCTGCGCAACGTGAGCCCGGACCACAATCACTGGCTGGAGCTGAAGCTGGTGGGCGGACCGAAAAGCCCGCGCGACGCCACCGGCGCGACCGTGTATCTGACGGCGAACGGAATGAAACAGCGCGAAGATGTGCTGAGCGGCGGAAGCTATCTCTCGAGCAATGATCCGCGGCCGCACTTCGGTCTGGGCCAGGCGACGAGGGTCGACGACATCGAAGTGCACTGGCCGAGCGGGAAGGTCGAGCACTTCACCGTGCCGGGCGTGGACCGGATTGTGACGATTCAGGAGGGGACGGGGAAATGAGCCGAGGGTCCAGCGTCGTTTGAGCATGGCATTGGCGGAAGGGACCAAACAGAATGAAGCCCTCGAAGTCTAACTTCGTGAGGCTTCCCAGCATGATGAAAAGGTTCCCGTTTCCAGCGCTTGCCCTTGCGGTATTGCTTCAGCCGGTCATCGTGAACAGGGCTCATGCGCAAGCGCCGGCCCATTGCGATGGCTGCGCATTGATGGAAGAGGCATTGAAGACGGTTCAGAGCTTCACGCCTGGCACTCCCCGCTCGAAGGTGGAGCAGGATTTTCGACCGGACGGCGGGCTCCAGCCAGTACCGGGCCCATCGAGATATGTCTTCAAGAGTTGCCCTTTGATCCAGATCGAGATCGAATTCACACATTTCGAGGGACAGCGGGACGGCTTACCCTCCGACCAGGTCATTAAGGTTTCTCGCCCGTATTTCTGGTACCCGGCTTACGATTGATGCTCGGCGCACCGGTACGGAGAGCGCGGCAGTTTGCTCGTCGATCTGGATACCACACGGCTCGATCCGGCGCCGAAGCGAGTCAATATCTCCCTCCCTGGCTCGCTGCTCTCACAGATCGACGAATACGCCGAAGCGCATCATCTGAGCCGGTCGGGATTCCTGGCCAAAGCCGCGCAGGAAGCGATGAATGGCAAATGATCGCGGGTGCCCCAGGTCCAGGGTCCCCAGCGACGGGTCCTTGTCGCTGGGGCTGAGGTCCGTGTTTTCGGACCTGGGACGTGAGGCTCAGAACGTAACCCTTCCCACAACTTCCAGGCTTCTCGGCCCCGCGCCTTCGGCCGTCTGCAGTGCAGTGATGGAGCCGAAGCCGGAAGCGTCCACCTGAACGTTAGGCGGCTCGTAGTTGCGGTGGTTGAAGAGGTTCGACGCCTCGACGCCCAGCGTGAACTTCGACTTCTCGGCCAGCGCCACGTCTTTCATCAGCGACAGCGAGAAGTTGTCCGTGCCCGGCCCCACCACGCCGCCCACCGGCGCATTGCCGAAGCGGCCGATGCCGTTGCCGCTGGCGGTCTGGAGATTGAGATAGGGAAATGCCGCGGGGTTGAGCCACTGCGCCGTGGTGCGATGCGCGGCGTAGAGCGAGACATTGCGCAACTCGTCGGGGCGCGCCTCGCCCACCGTAGTGAGGATGTTGGTGTTCGCCGGGTCGACCGACGATTGATACGGCGTAAGGAACGGTCCGCTCTGCAGGATGGTGACCCCGGCAAGCTGCCACCCGCCCACGACGCGGTTGAGCGCATTGCCGGAGTTGAGCCAGCGCTCGCCTTTGCCGAAGGGCAGACCGTAGAGATACGTGACCAGGAAGCGATGCCTGCGGTCGTAGATCACGTTGCCGTAATCGAGTCCGGGATGAAAACGGTCGGTGAGAAAGCTGCCGCCGGCGACGGCAAAGGCGTTGGGCGTGGCGCCCCCGGCGTTGGAGAGATCGCGCGTGAAGGTGTAGCTGGCGTCGAAGGTGAGCGATTTTCCGCTGCGGCGCGAGACCTCGACCGAGCCCGCGTTGTAGTTGCTCGCAGCCAGGTTGGTCACGCTCTGGATCACGCTCCAGCAGGGAAACGGCCGATGGTCGTCAACGTAGGTCCCGCCGTCGGTGATGCATGCGCCCGTGGCCGCCGGCCCCGGCTCCGCGTTGAAATAGCCATACGGATTGGCGGGCACCTGGTTGAGGTCGACCATGGCCTCGAGGTTCTCGCCGTGGCTGCCCGTGTAGGAAGCGCGCACGCCGATGCTGTGGCCCAGGTCCTGCTCGAGGGTCAGGTTCCACTGCTGAACGTTGGGGTCGTGATAGTGAATGGGAAAGGCGTAGTAAAAGCCCGCCGTGCCCGTGGAGCTGCCGGCCGCGGTGTTGAACGGGTTGGCGAAGGTGAGCAGCGGCGTGACGTTGCCGGCGGCATAAGCCTGGTTGTAGGTGGCCACGTAGCTTGAATGCACCGCCCATCCGGAGACGAGCGAAAAGCCGAGCGGCGATTCGATGTAGCGTCCCCAGCCGCCGCGCACAACGGTCTTGCCGTTGCCAAAGGGCTGCCAGGCAAAGCCGATCCGCGGGCCCCAGTCGGTTGTGTCGGTGTAGCGCAAGCCCGCGGGAATGCCGGCCTGCGCCGCGGTGAGCAGCGGCGTGGGCGCGATGGCGGCGAGAAACGCCGACGAGGCCTGCGACTCGGCCTGGGCGTTCGAAACCACAACCGCGCCGCTCACCGGCTCGCCGCCGATCGTCGCCGTGTAGTCGGGCTGGAAGGTGGCTGTGTTGTAGTGCGTGTCGTGGATGGGCGGATGCAACTCGTAGCGCAGGCCGAGGTTCAGCGTGAGGCGCGGGATCAGCTTCCAGTCGTCCTGGCCAAAGAAGGCGTACGAGTAGCCGAGGCCGTTCATGGTTGGATTGTTGGTGGAACTGACTTCGGTGTAGTCGGGCACGCCAAGCAAGAACGCGGTATACGGATCGCCGATCGCGGCGCCCACATTCGACGATCCATCGAAGACGTACCATCCGGAGCGGTAGTTGCCGAAGACATTGTCGTCGTGGTCGGTGAGACGCTTGAAGTCCGCGCCGAATTTGAACGAGTGGTTCGCCGGCGACCAGGTCACGTTGTCGAGCGCCTCGATGATCTGCCCGCGCTGCGCGCCGGGATTGCCGGCGCCGGTGGACATGAACCCGTTGATGAGCACCTGCGGCGCTTCGGACCAGTCGAGATCGGGCTGGGGAACCGTGATCCCGGTCTGGCTGAGAATCGCGGCCGTCGAGTAGCTCTGCGTCTCCGAGGTGTGCTGGGCGTTGTAGCCGCCGCGAAATTCGTTGAGCAGTTTCGCGGAGAGGATGTAGTTGTGCGCGAAAGTCATCCCTTCGTCGATCTCCGGAGTGTTGTAGGCGCCCTGCAGCGGGCTGCCCGCCTCGGCGCAATAGGTGAACGTGCACGCCGCGGACGGCGCGGTGATGACCTGGCGATTCTTGTACGAGAAGCGCGCAAAAACAGACTGTTTCGAGGAAATCACGCGGTCCAGGCGCACGTCGCCCTGATTCGAGGAGATGGGCGACGGGAAGTTGATGTTGTAGTTGTTCGCGTAGGAGCCGGCAGCGCCGTAGTTGGGCACAGGCATAAGCACCTGAAGCAGCTTTGCCGAAATCGGATTCACGGGAACATGAGCCGGATCGAGGGGGGTGACGCCGTCGGGCTCGTAGATCGCGGAGACGCCCTGGCCGGCGAGATAGCTCGTGAGATTGCCGCTGCGCATATCCATCGAGGGCACGCTGAGCACGATGGGCGTTTCGCGCGGCAGGCGCAGGCCTTCGAAACTGATGAAGAAGAACGTGGTGTCGTGGCCATTGAAGAGCCGGGGAATCACCAGCGGCCCGCCCAGCGTCCCGCCAAAGTCGTTCATGATGATCCTGGGCTTGGAAAGAGCGAAGGTATTGTCCGAATTGAGAACGGTGTTCTCGTGATTCTCAAAGAGCCCGCCGTGAAACTGATTGGTTCCCGCCTTGGAGACGGTCGTGATGTCGGCCACGCCGCCGAACTCGGCGCTGTTGTTCGATTCGGAGATGCGAATCTCCTCGATGGAGTTGAACGAAGGAAACATTTCGTTGACCGGCCCGGAGTACTCGACGCCCACCGACGAGATGCCATCGATGGTGACGCTCAAAAGCGCGGCGGTGGTTCCGTCCACGGCGAGTTCGCCGCTGTCGTCGGTCTGCACCCCGGCCTCGGTGGTAAGGGTCGAAATCGGACTCGTCGATCCCGTCGAGCGCGAATAGATCGCGACCGGCAGTTCCTCCAGCTCGTCGCCGAGCTTGGTTTCGGCCAGATTTGAAACGTCGGTGGTGATCACCGGCGCGGCATCCTCCTGCACCACGACCGTGGTCGCCGCGGCTCCGGCCTTCAGGGTTGCGTCGAGGCGCCGCGTCTCGCGCGCCAGCAGGTCGATATCGGGCAGAGACTCTTTCTCGAATCCTTGCGCCTCGAAGGTGAGCGAGTAACGGCCCACGTCGATATTACTGAAAGAGTAGTTGCCGTCGGAGTCGGTGGCTGCCGTACGCGCAGCCGTGGTGCCGGTGTTTTTCAGCGTGACCTGAACGCCGGTCACCACTGCGCCGCTGGTGTCGCGCACCGTTCCGAGAATGGTGCCGAAGGTGGATTGGGCTATCAGTGCCGGGACGGCGCACGACACGAAAAGGACGACGCAGAGCCTCCGCGCGGAGCGGAGCCAGAGCTGGGCCGGGGAGAGAATGTTGCGCATCTCGCTGCCTTTCATCGGAGATTGACCCGAGCGTCGATTTCTCTTCGCTTTTTGGATATTTGTAACTCAAATTTCCTGTTTGTGAAGAGAAAATCGGGGGCAAATCCCGCGAAAACTTCTCGGCGGGGAGCAGGAGCGTCCGGCACTCCGGCTTGCTCGTCCAGGACGCCTGCAATTCCGTGTTAGTCTTCCGGTGTGCCGACCGAAAAGACCCCGGTTCTCGAACGCAGCGCGCCTCCCCTTGCACATTCGCATCGCCGGTTGACGCACTGGCATATGGCTACGATCGCCTTGCTGGCAGTGGGCTATATGGGGTATTACTTCTGCCGGTCGGATTTCTCGGTGGTTCTGCCGCTGCTCATCCAGGAGATGGGCCGCCACGGCATGCCGGCGGACGCGGCCAAGATTCACTTCGGCACCATCGTTTCGGCGGGCGTCTTCGCGTATGCGATCGGCAAGTTCCTGTCGGGCTCGATGGCCGACCTCTTCGGCGGGCGCAAGAACTTCCTCGGCGGCATGGCCGGCTCGATCGTCTTCACGGTGACCTTCGCCGCTTCCGGCACGCTGCCGTTCTTCACGCTGGCCTGGATCGGCAACCGTCTGGTTCAGTCCGGCGGCTGGGCGGGACTGGTCAAGGTCACTTCCCGCTGGTTCGACTATTCGCGTTATGGCTCGGTGATGGGCGTGCTTTGCCTGAGCTATCTCTTCGGAGACGCGGCCTGCCGCTACATCATGTCGTTGTTGCTCGGCGCGGGCATGGGCTGGCGCGGCATCTTCGTCGTCGGCGCCGCGTCGCTTGCCGTGCTGCTGGTGGTGAACTGGGTCTTTCTGCGCGAGACGCCGGAGGAGCGCGGCCTGCCCTCGCCGGAAGCGAATCCCCTGAACGTTTATGCGGGCAAGGACGACGACGCCGAAGTGCGGGTTCCTCTCCGTGCGATCCTGTGGCCGCTGTTCAACAGCGTCCCCTTCTGGCTGGTGTGCCTGCTTTCGATCGGCACCACGCTGCTGCGCGAGACCTTCAACTTCTGGACGCCGACCTACTTCGTCCAGTTTGTCGGCCTGAGCAGCGCCGAAGCGGCGAGCCGCTCGGCGCTCTTTCCGCTGCTGGGCGGCGTTTCGGTGGTGGTGTGCGGCGTGTTGAGCGACCGCCTCGGCCTCAACGGGCGCAACCGCGTCCTCTTCAGCGGTCTGGCACTGGTCGCGCTTTGCCTGCTGGCGCTGGCTCTCACGCCGCCTTCGGCGAATCCCTGGGTTGCCGTCAGCCTGGTCGCGCTCACGGGACTCGCCCTGCTCGGCCCCTATGCGTATCTCTCCGGAGCCATCTCGCTCGACTTTGGCGGAAAGCGCGGCAGCGCCACGGCGGCCGGCATCATGGATGGACTGGGATATCTGGCCGCCGGCGTACTCTCCGGCGACACGATGGCCCGCGTGACGGTGGACTATGGCTGGCGAGACGCTTTCCTGATGCTGGCCGGCGTGGGATTTCTCACCGCGGTTGTTGCCTTTGTGCTGGTCGTTCACCAGCACAAGCGCCAGCCGGTTCCAGAGGAGGTGTAGATCCGTGCAGACTCTCTCTTCGGTCGGCGACGTCTTCGCATTGTTCGCGGCAGGTGGCAGCGAATCCTACTTCGGCGAACCGGTCACCCAGCTCGAGCACGCGCTGCAGGCAGCGTGGTTTGTCGAACAGCACGGCGGAGAAAATACCCTTATTGCCGCGGCCCTGCTCCACGACGTGGGCCACCTGCTGCACCAGGAAGGCGAAGATATCGCCGATCGCGGCGTGGATACGCGCCATGAAGAGATGGGAGCCGAGGCTCTCGCCGGACATCTGCCTGCCGCCGTGCTCGATCCGATTCATTTGCACGTGGCTGCCAAGCGCTATCTGTGCTTCGCCGACAGGAATTATTTCGACCGGCTCTCCCCGGCATCGAAACAGAGCCTGGCTCTGCAGGGCGGTCCGATGACCGCTACGGAGGCCGAGGCGTTTCTCGCGTTGCCTCACGCCCGGGAAGCCGTGACGCTGCGCCACGCCGACGACGCGGCGAAGGTTGCCGAGCTTGCGGTGCCGCCGCTCGAAAGCTATCGTCCGCTGGTCGAGTCGATCTGGCGGTAAGCCTGATTCGCACCGGGCAGCTCCCGGCGCAACTCATCGTCGAATCCCGCATTCCGCCGCGCCGATTTGCCAAACCGGGGCGCAAGTGTTTCAATCTGGTTATTGAACAGGGGTGCTCCACAGGGGTGGGGCTGAGAAGATACCCTCGAACCCGATCCGGATAATACCGGCGTGGGAAGTTTCCATTGCGAGGCGGCACATTCCCTCGCGCAGAAGTCAGGCGCTCCTGTTTCGATCGGAATCAAGGGGAGCCTATGCGCGGGCGCGCGGCCGCCAATCCGATTCGCATTGCGAGGCCAATCGTGCGGCGCGGCGCGCTGCGCCGCTGGCTCCTGCTTGCGCTTTCTTTCGGGCTCCCTGCATGGGCGATCGCGCAGGATTCCAGCATCCCGCCGTCCGGCCAGGCTCAGGCGCCGCCTGAAGCACCGAAGCCGCAGCCGAATGCGCCGAAGATTCCGCCGGTGACAACCACGGTGATTGTGCGGGGCGAAATACAGAACTCCTATGCTCCGCTTCAGGTCGAGGCCGGCAGCCTGGGCGGGCAGTTCGCATCGGAGCAGGAAACGCCGCTCTCGATCAACGTTGCGACCCGAGCCGTACTCAACGACCAGGTGGCACGCACGCTGGCAGACGTGGTGAAGAACGACGCCTCCGTCGAGGAGGATTATGCACCCGTTGGCTACTACGGCGACTACGAGATTCGCGGCTTTCCCATCGATCTCGCGACCGGTCTCGAGGTCAATGGTCTGACCATTGCCGGCGAGCAGGACGTTCCGCTCGAGAACAAGCAGCGCGTCGAGATTCTTAACGGCATTGCCGGCATGGAGAGCGGCGTAACCTCGGCCGGCGGCGTCATTGACTACGTGACGAAACCGGCTCTCACGATTCGAGCGATGGATCTGGCGATCGATCATCGCGGAGGCTCGTACGGGGCACTGGATATCGGGCGGTTGTTCGGCCGCGGAGCGGGTTCGGGGTTGCGCTTCAACTTCGCCGGCGAAGAGATGCATCCCTACGTGGAAAGCACCGACGGCTGGCGCGGCGTGGGTGCGGCGCGCGGCGACTGGAAGCTCGATCCGGCAACGTTTCTCAGGACGGATTTCGAGTATCAGCACCGCATTCAGCGCTCTGTCGCCGGCTATCAGCTTTTGGGCGGCACAGTCGTGCCGGCGCACATGTCGCCCGATGTAATGCTCGGCGACCAGGCGTGGTCGAAACCGAATACCTTCGATACGTTCAACTCCGGCGCGCGCCTCGACCGCACGCTGCCGGCGGATTGGCACGCGTATTTCGCCGGCTCCTACAGCCGTTCGCTCATCGACGACAACGTGATCTGGCCCTACGGCGCGGCGCTTGACGCGAACGGCAACCCGCTCTGCCCCAACTCGCCGATTTATTTCTTCTGCCCCGACGGCAGCTACGAGATCTACGACTATCGCAGCCCCGAGGAGTTGCGTATCGATGCCGTAGGCGAAGCTCTGCTGAACGGCGTAGTGAAAACCGGTGCTATCAGGAATCACATGGTCGCAGGCGGCTCCATTTTTCATCGCATGGTCGATCTTTCGCCGACGATCGTCGATGCACCGCTGGGTGTCGAAAACATCTTTCAACCCGATATTCCGTATCCGACGGAGAGCCCCTATCAGCATCCGAGTCCGTCGTCGCTGGCCGACTTCGATCATCAGATTTCGGGCATTGTGCAGGATCGCGCCGAGTTGCCGCGCGGATTCGATCTGATCGCCGGCGGCCGCTACGCGCGCGTCAGCGACTTCAACTATGCGCATCCGCGCTCGCTGTGGCTGCCGCAATATGCAGCAACTTACACGCCGCAATGGCCGGCGGGCGCAGTTCATCCGCTCACGTTCTACACCAATTACGGATCACTTTTGTCGCTGGGTCCGCAGGCGCCGTGGTGGGCGGACGATGCGAATGAGTATCTCGCGCCGTTTCTCACGCGCCAGTTTGAGGCGGGCGCAAAGTACGAGCGCGGCATCCTGCTCAGCGGCGATTTTTTCCGCATGCGCGAGCCGTTTTTCTACCCCAAGGTGATTGAGACCGCCAACAGCTTTTGCACGAGCAATCTGGTGACCGGCGGCTCCGTGCAGCCCGGCGATCTGTGCTTCGTAGCCGAAGGACGCGAAACACACAACGGAGTCGAAACGAATGCCGAGGGCAAGGCGACAAACTGGCTGCAACTCAATGCATCGGCGGCGTGGATTCGGGGGATTTCGAGCGATACCGGCACGCCGGCGTTCGACAACAGGCAGGTCATCAATCTGCCGCGGATGCACTCAGCCCTCTTTGCCGATGTGCTTGTGCCGCACGCGCACGGCCTGCACATGATGCCCGGCTGGAGCTTTACGAGCCGCAAAGAGGCTACACGCGACGACCGCGTGAGCGTGGGCGGCTACAACCTGTTCAATCTGGGCGCGCGGTACACGCCGGGCGGCGAGAACGGCCGCGTCACGCTGCGGCTCTATGCCGACAACATTCTGGACAAGCGCTACTGGAAAGACACCGGCGCGAGCTACGGCGACACCTTCATTCATCTTGGCGCTCCGACGACCGTGCGGCTTTCCGCACACTATGTGTTTTGAACTCGCGGATGGCTCGTTCGGTGCAGCGGGTCAAGTCGCAGGCGCGGGCTTCGCCTTGCAGGGTACGGGCCTTGGCGTGAATGGTACGGGCTTTGGCCCTTACATGATTTGCGCCAAGAATTGCATGAGGGTTGCAGGGGCAGTGTCTGACGAATCGAGAGCTCGCGGATCAGGCGCGAAAAGCGGCCCTCAGGGGCCAAAGCCCCCATTTCATTTTTGCGCTTTTTTGGGCACGACTCAAGCCACCCCAACAAGCAAAACCGGCTTGTTGGGGACCCCGGCAAGTCGTGCCCTGTTACAAAACATTCAATCGGGGATTCGTCAGACGCTGCCTGGCCCCTGAGGGAAACTGACCCCTTCACCGAGCGATTCGTTATCCCACCCTTGCATAGATCGCTTGCGCGATCTATGCAAGGATGGGGCACCTGGAGTGAGTTGATTTCCATGAACGCGAACGCCAAAATGCATGGACTGGACGGCACGCTGGTCGTGCCCGACTGGCCTCCGCTCACGCTGGACGAGGTGCGCGACTTGCTCGATCGATTCTCCGGCTGCGGCGAGCCGCGCGAGATTCTCTCCGTGAGCCCGCGGCCGTTTTCCGCGGCAAGCGTTGTGCGCACGCGGGGCGGGAAGGTCTTCGTCAAGCGCCAGCATCGCAATGTGCGCGACCGAGAAGGGCTGCTGGAGGAACATCGATTCATCGAGCATTTGCGCGGCAACGGCGCCCCGGCGCCGCAAGTATTGGCGGCGCGCTCCGGCGATACGGCGATCGAGTCCGGCGAATGGACCTATGAGGTTCACGAAGTGCCGCAAGGCGCCGATTTTTACGAGGATGCGATCTCCTGGACACCTTTTCGCTCCGTGCACCACGCCTGTTCGACGGGCCAGACACTGGCCGGCCTGCATCGCGCGTCACGGCGATACGCGGCTCCGGCAAGACAGCCTCGTCCGCTGGTGGCAAGCTTCACGATCTTTGCCGCTGACGATCCGGCTGCGGCGACAAAGCGTTACCTGGCCGCGCGGCCGGCTCTGAACAGCGATCGATCGATCCATGCAGCCTGCGACGAGGCACTCGACCTGCTGGCGCCATTTCACGCCGAGCTCAAGCCGCTTCTGCCTGCGCTCGAACCGATATGGACGCACAATGATTTTCATGCTTCGAATCTGTTCTGGAGCGACACCAGCGCGCACGCACGGACCGTGGCGATTATCGACTTCGGGCTCGCCGACCGCACCAACGCTGTCCATGACCTTGCCCATGCCATCGAGCGCAACGTTGTCGAGTGGCTGGCGCTCGTCGAGAATCCGGACCGGTTCGATGCCGTGCCCGTTCACCTGGGCGATCTCGAAGCCCTTCTTGCCGGATACGAATCGGCGCGTCCGCTTGGCAGCGAGGAGGCGGCGGCGCTTGCGCCGATGACGGCGCTGTGCCACGCCGAGTTCGCACTCACGGAGGCCGATTATTTTCTCGGTGTGCTGCATTCGAAAGAGCAGTCGCGCATGGCAGTTCCCAATTACCTGGTGGGACACGCGCGATGGTTTCGCAGCCGCGCCGGCGAGAAACTTCTGAACGGACTGCGCCGATGGGCCGATGCGCGGAAAGAGCCGCGGAGAGGCGCACTCCCATGAGCGCAATCGCGAGTTACCTCGGCGCCCACTGGCTGGAGCTCGCGGGGTTCCTTACCACGGCCGCGGGCATCTGGCTCACGACGCGGCGTCTGCTCGTCTGCTGGCCGGTAACGCTTGCCGCTGACTTTCTTTATCTCGTTGTCTTCTTTCAGACGCGGCTGTTCTCCGATGCCCTGCTGCAGCTCTTCTTCGTGGCTTTTACCCTTTACGGCTGGTGGCACTGGTGGCGCGGCGTGCGCGAAGAAGGAGCGGTGCGCGTCGAGCCTCTACGGTGGCCGAATCTCGCCGCCGCCCTGGCCGCGGGCGCGATCGGCAGCCTGTTGCTGGGATCGCTGATGACGCACGTTGGAGCTGCCCTGCCGCACCTCGATGCTGCGCTCACGAGCTACAGCCTGGTGGCAAGCTGGTGGCAAGCGCGCAAACACACCGCCAACTGGTGGTTGTGGATCGTGGTTGACGTCATATACGTCGGCGAGTACATCTACAAGGATTTGCTGCTGACGGCCGTGCTTTACGCGGGCCTTGTGGCGCTGGCCATTCTGGGCCTGCTCGAGTGGCGCCGCGCGGAAGTCGCCGCAGCCGCCGCATGAAATCTTCTCCCCCCGCGATTGGCAGGACCGATCAATCCCCAACAGTCCGGTTAACCCATCTTTTCTCTTTCGCCGAGGCGAACGGCAAGGGTGGGATTCATCAATTCCCAACCTGAACTGCATTGCGCAGCGGCTCGCCATTCATGTACCGGCGCAGCTCGCCGGCGGCGATACGCACCGCGTTGGGCGAAAACTGCGGGCTCGATCCGCCGACGTGAGGCGTGATGAAAAGGTTGGGGCAGCTCCAAAGGGGGTGCCCTTCGGGCAACGGCTCGGGATCGGTGACGTCGAGAGCGGCGCGGATTCTGCCCGCCTGGAGCGCAGCGACCAGCGCATCGGTATTCACCACGGGTCCGCGCGCGGCATTCACCAAGAGCGCGCCATGGCGCATGAGAGCAAGCTGCGGCGCATCGATGAGCCAACGCGTCTCCGCCGTCGAGGGCACGATGAGCACGATGACATGAGCCTGTGGAATGAGCGCGTCGAGATCGGCGACGGCGTGCACCCTGGGCTCGCTGCGCGCGTTCCGGGCCACGCGCAGGACCTCGACGCGAAAGGGCGCAAGCATCCGTTCAATGTCTTTGCCGATCGATCCGTAGCCGGCCAGCAGCACGGTCTTTCCCGTGAGCTCCTCGATCATGACGGGTGGATAGAGTGGGCGGGTGTCGCCGGTGATCTTTGCGTAATGGGCCGGCAATTCGAAGCGGCGTTTCCAACGCCCCGATTGCTGAATGTCGAAGAACAGGGGAAAGTTCTTCAACATGGCGAGAATCACGGCGATCGTCCACTCGGCTGTCGAGATGTTGTGCGCGCCCTGGGCGTTGCAGACGGTCACATGCGGGCCGACGAGGCCCGGAAGCCATTCCGTGCCGGCGACGAGCGCAAGCACCAGCCTGACGCCGCGAAGATGGGGCCAGGTGCGGACGGCACGCGAAGGATAGGCATCGGGGACCCAGACGTCGATGTCGACGTCGCGATCCGGTTGTTCAGGCAGGCAAACGAGCTCGACTCCCGCAGGGAATTCGCTCGACAATTCAGGCAGCAATGTTTCGGGGTATCCGACTCGCAGCATGGGCTGGTGAACAGGCGTCGCACAGCAGCGCCTGACACCCATGCTACACGCGCGACGCCATGTCCGCGAGAAAAGCAGCCACCTTCGAATCCGGCGCTTACGAAAAGAATCCGCGCAATGCCTCCACGCAGTCTTCGATCTCCTCAATCGGGATCGCGTAGCCGAAGCGCAGATGCCCTTCGCCCTGCGCTCCGAACACCACGCCGGGAATGGTGGCGATGTGCGCCTTCTCGAGCAGGATTTGCGCCGCCGCGCGGCTCTTCCTGTGGATCCTTTCCGCATTGGGAAAGGCATAGAATGCGCCCGCGGGCGGCTCGCATTCCAGTCCGACTTCGTTCAGGCCGGCAACCAGCAGATCGCGCCGCCTGCGATACTCCTCACGCCGCGCGGCGATCTCGCGTTCCGGAGTGGCGAGCCCCTGCAGCATGGCGTACTGCACCGGCGTGGCCACGCCATTGGTCGAGTAAAGGACGATCTTGCGCAGCGCCGTCATGAATGGCTCTCTCGCCACGGCGTAACCGGCACGCCACCCGGTCATGGCATAGGTCTTGGAGAACGTGAAGCACGCGATGGTGCGCTCGGCCATTCCGGGAAGCGAAGCGATGGACACATGCTCGCCATCGTAGACCAGGTCCTCGTACGCCTCGTCGGCAATCACGATCAGGTCGCGTTCGATGGCGAACGCCGCCACTTCCTCCGCATCCGCGCGGGTGAAGACCACTCCGCCAGGATTCTGCGGGGTGTTGTAATAGATGGCGCGCGTCTTCGGCGTGGAGAAGTGCTCGAGTGTCATGCGCAGCCCGTTGCGCCGCGCGGTGATGGTGGGCACCAGCAGCGGCCGCGCCTGTGTACCGGTGACCAGGTCGCCGATCGGAGTCCAGTACGGCGAGAAGACGAGCGCGTCGTCGCCGGGATCGAGCACGCTCTGAAAGGCCGCGTACAATCCCTGCGACCCGCCCACGGTGACAAGCACCTCATCTGGAGTCGCATCGATCCTGTTCTTTGCAGCGAGCTTTTCCGCCAATGCCTTGCGCAAGGGCAGAATGCCGGATGACGGCGCATAATGGGTCTGGTTCTCCGCCAGCGCCTTGATGGCTGCATATTTGATCGCGTCGGGCGTTTCAAAGTACGGTTCGCCGCCATGCATGGGATGAACCTTGTGGCCGGCCGCGCGCAGTTCCATCACCTTGTTGCGGATCTGCACAATGTCGGAGAAGCCCACCTCATCCAGCCGCCTGGCCAGCCGGATTCCGCTCACTCTGGTTGCCATGATTGCGATTCCTTTCGCCGAAGAGGAACGAGCCGATGTGATCAGCTTATCCCGGAGCCCGGCCGGGCCTTCGGCGATCTCTCTCCCGTTCGATGCGTCAGACGGCCATCGATTCGGTATAAATGGCCATTCCTGCCACGGCGTCGACGCCCATCGCGTCGAGGGCATCGACCTCCCGGCGGCTGCGGATACCGCCGGCCACGATGAGCCTCCGCTTCGTCAGGCCGCGCAATCGCCCGGCGACTGCGATGGGGAAACCCTGCATCAATCCCTCGCCATCGATGTGGGTGTAGAGAAAGCCGCCGACATAAGGCTCAAGCAGCGGAATCGCCTCGTCCGGTGTCAGCGCCACGTTCTCCTTCCATCCTTTCACGGCGATGGCGCCATTCTTTGTATCGATGCCCGCGACGATGCGATCGGCGCCGATTGCGCCGGCAAGGGTTGCGGCAAAATCGATGTTCACTCTTGCGTGGCCGTCTCCGGTGGAGAAGAGCGCGGAACCGACGATGAGCCGTCTTGCGCCTGACTCGAGCACCTGCCGCGCCCGTTCGATGGATCGGATTCCGCCGCCCACCTGGCAGGGCAGGCGCCGCGCAATCGTCGCGACCAGGGCGGTGTTGTCGCCCTGGCGCAGGGCGGCGTCGAGGTCGATCAATTGCACGAGTGGATACACGGAGAATTTGCCGATCCAGTATTCGAAATCGTCGAACTCGAGGCGCAGTTTTTCTCCCTGCACGAGCTGAACGATCTTTCCGCCCATAAGATCGATGGATGGGATCAGCATGGCAATCTCACTGTACCGGGGCTTCAGCTCCTGACGGAGACCGATGCACTCCTGGCCGCACCGGTATTCCGGCGCGCGCCAGATCCTGCTTGAGCGCGCGGGCGCTCGATACGCCGAAGTGAAAAATGCTCGCCGCCAGCGCGGCATCGGCCTTCCCGCGCGTGAAGACTTCGACAAAATGGTCCACGGACCCCGCGCCTCCCGACGCAATGACCGGAATGTTCACGGCCTCGCTCACCGCCGCGGTCAGCTCGCAATCGAAGCCGGAGCGCGTGCCGTCGGCATTCATTGAAGTGAGCAGGATCTCGCCCGCGCCCCGCGCCTCGGCTTCGCGCGCCCACTCCACGGCGCGCCGCCCCGCCGGCATGCGTCCGCCATGCACGAAGACCTGCGCATCGCGAACGGGATCGGCCGCGGCAGGATCACGGCGCGCGTCGATGGCGACGACCACGGCCTGCGCGCCAAAGCTGCGGCCGATGGCCCCGATCAGCGATGGATCGGCGAGCGCGGCGGAGTTCACGCTGACCTTGTCCGCTCCGGCCTCGAAGACACGGGCGGCATCGTCCGCGCTGCGGATTCCGCCTCCTACCGTGAAAGGAATGAAAAGCTCGCGCGCGGTTCTGCGCACGGTATCGAGCAACATCTGGCGGCCCTGGTGCGTAGCGGCGATGTCGAGAAGCACGATCTCGTCCGCACCCTCGCGCGCGTGCCGCGCGGCCAAAGTGGCCGGATCGCCTGCATCGACGAGGTCGACGAACTGCACACCTTTCACGACGCGTCCGCGGTCGACGTCGAGGCAGGCGATGATGCGCCGGGCCAGCATTCAGCTTCGCGCCTCCCAGCCGAGAAAGTTCTTCAGCACCGTGAGACCCGTTTCCCCGGAAAGCTCGGGATGGAACTGGACGCCCATCACGTTGCCCTGCTCGACCGCAGCCGTGAAAGGCTCGATGTAGTGCGTAATCGCCGCAGCTTCAGCGAAGACCGGGGCCCGGTATGAGTGTGTGAAATAGACGAAGGCTCCTGGTTCGACGGCGGCCAGCAGCCGCGAGCCGTTGCCAATTTCGAGCGAGTTCCAGCCAACGTGCGGGACCTTGTCGCTGCCCGCGGGAAAGCGCGTGCACTGTCCGGCGAAGTGCGCGAGACCAGGCTGGCCCGGCGCCTCTGTCGAGCCGGCGAAGAGCCACTGCATGCCCACGCAGATGCCGAGGAACGGCACACCGCGCGCGATGGCGTCGCGGATCGCCGGAGTGAGGCCGGTCTCGTCCAGCCGCCGCGTTGCGGCGAAATGTCCAACTCCGGGAAGGACGATACGCTCGGCCGGGACGAGCGGCGCGGGGCCGCCGGCGACTTCGGTTTCCGCGCCCAGACGATGCAACGCCTTGAGCACCGAGGCAAGATTGCCGGCCTTGTAATCGACTACGGTCACGCGCATCAGAGCAGTCCCTTGGTCGAAGGCAATATTCGCCCGAGTTGCCGGTCGCGCGAGCAGGCCACACGCAGCGCGCGTGCGAATGCCTTGAAGATGGCTTCGATCTTATGGTGATTGGAGCGGCCGTACATGGTCTTCACGTGCACGTTGGCCCGCGCGCCGCGGGCGAATCCTGCAAAGAAGTCGGTGACCAGCTCGGTTTGCAGGTCTCCAACCAGGCGCGTCCTCACCTTCGCATCGACTGCGAAAGCTGCGCGCCCGCTCAGGTCCACCGCGGCGATGGCGAGCGTCTCGTCCATCGGCATGAGAAAATAGCCGGCACGCAAGATGCCGCGCCTGTCGCCGAGGGCCCGGTCGAAGGCCTCGCCCAGCGCGATCCCCACGTCCTCTACCGTGTGGTGCTGATCCACGTCGAGATCCCCGTCACATTTCAGATCGAGATCGAAGGCGCCGTGGCGAGCGAACAGTTCCAGCATGTGATCGAAGAAACGAATTCCGGTCGCAACCTTGTATTTGCCTCCGCCTTCGATCCTGAGTTGCACGGAAATGCGTGTTTCAGCCGTATTGCGCCCGAACGAGGCAGTGCGTCTGCCGCGCCTCTCCCGAGCTCCCTTCGTCGTCATTGCAAACCTCCGGCGCCACGCAGCTTTTCCATTGCCTTATTGAGAGCATCGGCGGCATGACGCATCTGCTCCCGCGTTCCGATGGTGATGCGAATGCATCCGTCGCAGCCGGGATCGCCCGACCGGTCGCGCACCAGAACCCCCGCGGCGCGCATGCCCGCGACGACCTCCGCATGTTTTGGGCCGATTTCAACGAGAACAAAGTTGGCGCGGCTGGGCCAGCGGCGAATTCCGGCGGCGTCGAGCGCGGATTCGAAATCGGCGCGTGCGGCAAGCACTTCGCCGATGTACCAGTCGACATAGCCGGCTTCCTCCAGAGCCGCCGGCAGGCAGGCGAGCGCAATCGAATTCACACTGTACGGAGAAATGACGCGGCGAATCCAATGCATCGAGTCCATTGGTCCGACCATCAGACCAATGCGCATTCCGGCCAGACCGTAGGCTTTCGAGAAGGTGCGCGCAACCAGAAGATTCGGCACTTTTCCGACAAGATCGATGACGGTTTCGCCGTGAAAATGGTAATAAGCCTCATCGACAAACAAAACTGCATGCGGCGCACGGCGGGCAAGTCCGATGATCTGATCGCGCGTTGCGACACTGCCCGAAGGGCTGTTCGGATTGGCGATCGCAATCACTCTGGTTCGCGATGTGATTGCAGCGACGAGACGATCGAAAGGGAACTGCAGATCGTTGGCGGCCTGGACCGTGACCACGCGCGCGTCAGTTACCGAGGCGTAGACCTCGTACATGGCGTACGTGGGCACGGGCAGCAGGAGCTCGTCGTTTGCGCCGAGATACGTTGCGAAGAGAACGTGAATGGCCTCGTCCACGCCGTTGGTGAGCACGAGTTGCCCGGGGCGAACGCCTAGATGCGAGCCGACAAGCGCTTCCACGGATTCGCGTTCCGGATACCGCGTCAGCGCCGATGCGGAGATCTGTCCCAGCACTTCGCGGACTTTCGGCGAGCAGGCCAGCGTATTTTCGTTGAAGTCGAGGCGCAGCGCGTCGCGGTTGCCGAGCGGAGGGTGATAGGCCTTCATGGCGAGCACACGCGCTCGCGGCACGGGTTGGACGAATGCCCCGGTCCCAGTCATCGAACCTCCTCATGCGCGATCTTCGCGTCCAGCCGCGCACGAATCGCTTCGGCGTGCGCGGTGAGACCTTCGGCCTCGGCCAGCAGCGCCGCCGGGGGTCCGAGCGATCGCGCGGCCTTCAGACTGTACTCCTGCACTGTGATCAATTTCACAAAATCGTTTACGCTCAGCCCGCTGCGCACCCGCGCCATTCCGCCTGTCGGCAACGTGTGGTTCGGCCCGGAGATGTAGTCCCCGAGCGGCTGCGCCGACCATGGCCCGACAAAAACAGAACCCGCGTTGCGAACCCATTCGAGGTCGGCAGCGGAATCGACGGTGAGATGCTCCGGGGCGATGCAATTAGTGATGAACCGAGCTTCGTCGGCGCTGGCGGCGAGCAGGATAAGACCATTGCGTTCCAGGGCCTGACGGGCCACGGTGTTCCTTCGGCTGCGGACACTGGTCTCGGCAAGAACAGATTTGGCCAAATCGGCGCGTGTCGTAATCAGGATGGCGAGAGCTTCCGGATCATGTTCGGCTTGCGCGACGAGATCGGCGGCAATGAAGACCGGATCGCCGGTGTCGCTGGCGATGGCGATCTCGGTCGGCCCGGCGAGCATGTCGATCGCGCAGTCGAAGGCGACCAGCCGCTTGGCCGCGGTGACGTAGAGATTGCCCGGCCCGACGATCTTGTCGACGCGCGGAATGGTATCCGTGCCGCAGGCGAGCGCAGCGATCGCGTGCGCGCCGCCGAGGCGATAGAATTCCGGAGTCCATGGCCGCTCGAATGTCCCGACCCGCTTTCCGCCGATTTCCGGCGAGCGGCAGAACTCCGGCATGGAGAGCAGATGCGCCGCCGCAAGTGTTTCCCTCGCCGGCCTGGGCGATACGACAACAATGCGCGGGACGCCCGCCACCAGCGCGGGAATGACCGTCATGAGCAGTGTGGAAGGCAAAGGATGGCGGCCACCGGGAACGTAACATCCCGCCGAGGAAAGTGGTCTGACCAATTGGCCTGTGGTGAGGCCTTCGATCGGCGACCGGTTCCACGAAGCCGGCCGCTGCCAATGCGCAAAGATGCGGACCTGCGTTGCCGCCGCGATGAGCGCGGTCCTGAGCCGCGAGTCGATCGAATCCCATGCTTTCGCCATCTCCGCGGGCGTGACGCGCATCGTCCCGGCGCCGGGAAGACCGTCGAATTTCCGCGCGTAACGCAGAAGAGCACGATCGCCCCCATGACGCACGCCGGCAATGATGCGGCGCGCAACCGGCAGCACCGACTCGAGTGACGCGGAGCCGCGGTTTTCAAGCCGCGCGATGATCTTCGCTGCTTCTTTCGCGCTGCGGCCGCTGGTGCGGATGAGCTTCATCGTTCGAGCGCCTCAAAGTACGACTTTGTTCAGCGGGTACTCCACAATGCCGGTCGCGCGAGCGGCTTTCAGCCGCGGAATTACCTCGCGGGCGACGCGTTCTTCGACAATCGTGTTGACCGCAACCCATTGGGGATCGCTGAGGCGCGAGATGGTCGGCGAGTTCAGCGCCGGCAGCACCGCGAGCACACCGTCGAGATCCGCCTGCCTGACGTTGAGCATCAGCCCGACTTGCGATTGCGCATCGATGGCTCCGCGCAGCATGAGCGCGACGGATTCGATCTTGTCGCGCTTCCATTCGTCAGCCAGCGCGGACTTGCTTGCAATGAGGTGCGTCTCACTTTCCATCACCGTATCGATGATCCGCAGGTGATTCGCTTTCAGCGAGCTGCCGGTTTCCGTGACTTCGACGATGGCGTCGGCGAGCATGGGCGGCTTGACTTCGGTCGCGCCCCAACTGAATTCGACCTTCACGTTGAGGCGTTTATCGGCGAAGTATCTCTTCGTGACCTCGACCAGCTCTGTGGCAATGATGCATCCTTGCAGGTCTTCGGCCTTTTGAAACCCGCTCGATTCGGGCACCGCGAGCACCCAGCGCACTTTGCGGCGGCTCTGTTTGGCATAGGTCAGCGTGGTCACGCTGACGACGTCGAGGCCGCTTTCGACGACCCAGTCGATGCCGGTAAGCCCGGCGTCGAGCGCGCCGTGATCGACATAGCGGGCCATCTCCTGAGCGCGGATCAGCATGCATTCGATCTCGCCATCGTCGATGGAAGGAAAGTAGGAGCGGCCATCGGCGTAGATGTTCCAGCCTGCGCGCCGGAAGAGATCGATCGTGGCGTCCTGCAGGCTGCCTTTGGGAATACCGAGCCTGAGCCTATTGGGCACGAGTGGCCTCCTGCCGGCTGTCTGCGGTCAAGGGCAGAGGCCGCGTAAAGCAACTCACTGTGCCTTCGTGACAGACGAGGCCGTCGCCTTCGACTTCCACCCGGAAGAGCAGCGCATCGCTGTCGCAATCGGTCAAAGCGGAGACGACGCGCAGCCGGTTTCCGCTGGTTTCGCCTTTCGTCCACAGCGTTTGCCGCGTCCGGCTCCAGAAAGTCACGTAGCCGGTCTCGAGCGTCTTCGCGTAGCTCGTGGCATTCAGGAAGCCGAGCATCAACACTTCGCCGGTGCGCGCATCCTGCACGATGCCGGGAGCGAGGCCATCCATTTTTTCAAAGTCGATCCATTCCATGGTCTATACCTTGGCCGGCGAGTTACCAATGCAAAGAAAAAGCCCGTCGGCTTGAGTTGCCGGCGGGCTTGGATTACTTCCTGATCTCGTTTTGGCCGATTACGTCAGGCCATGCAAGTCCGCCGGCATGGAGATTCCATGGTGGTGGTGGCCGTGATGGCGGCGGGACTGCATCTCTTTTTCTACCGTAACGGAAACATGGCGCGGTGTCAATCGCCGCATTGCGGATCGTGAACCGCGAAAGAGTGGCTTGAAGAACCGGACATCCCAGGCAGAGAATGGTCCGGTGCGATTCACGACGCGCTTCGCAGGATTGGCAATCGCGGCGCTCGCGCTACTGCTGGCCTCATCGGGGCAGACCGCGCCGCGAAAACCCGCACCTCCGCCCGTCGAGATGCGGGTGGATATCAACCACGCCAGCCTGGACGAGCTCGTGAAAGTGCCGGGGATGACGCGAAGCTGGGCAGGACGCATCATTCGATTCCGGCCGTACCGCACCAAGCAGGACCTGCTGGATCGCGGCGTCGTTTCGAGCGAAGTCTACGACCGCATCAAGGAATTCGTTATCGCTCACCGCCAACCGCAATAGCTTCCTCTTCGCATCCCTCGGCCAGCACACGCTTTTTGCCGCTTCCCAGCCGCGACAGCAGCGAACTCACGATGACGTAAAGCACGGGAATGAAGAGCAGATTCAGGACTGTGGAGAGCAACATTCCGCCCACGATGGTGGTGCCCACCGAGCGGCGGCCCAGCGCGCCCGCGCCCGTGGCGAAGACCAGCGGCAACACGCCGAGAATAAAGGCAAACGACGTCATGAGAATCGGCCGCAGGCGCAGCTCCGCGCCTTCGATGGCGGCTTCGACGATGGTCCGTCCCTTGTGCCGCAACTGCTCGGCGAACTCGACGATCAGAATCGAGTTTTTGGCCGAAAGGCCGATGAGCATGACGAGGCCGATCTGGCAATACACATCGTTCGATTGGCCGCGCAGCGCGACAAGCCCAAGCGCGCCCAGCACCGCCATGGGCACCGCGAGCAGAATAATGAACGGCAGCGCGAAGCTTTCGTACTGCGCCGAAAGCGTCAGATACACCACCAGCAGCCCGAGGGTGAAGATGGTGAGCGCCTTGCCGCTCGATTCGATTTCGTCCAGCGTGAGGCCGGTCCATTCATACTGCATGCCCGGCAGCATGTACTTCCTGGCGAGCTGTTCCATGCCGGCGATGCCCTGGCCGGAGCTGTAACCCGGCGCAGGCGAGCCGTCGATCTCGACAGAGCGAAAAAGATTATAGTGCGTGATGACGGGCGGGCCGGAGCTTTCGCCCACCGTAACCAGGTTGTCGAGCGGCACCATCTCGCCACCATCGGAGCGCACATAGTAGTCGTGCAGGTCACCGGCATTCATGCGGAATGCCTGATCCGCCTGCACGTAGACGCGATAGGTGCGATTGTTGAAGTCAAAGTCGTTTACGTACTGTGAACCCATGAAGACGCCGAGCGTAGTGGTGATCTGAGACAGCGAAACACCCATCGCCTTGGCCTTGTCGCGGTCGATGGTCACCAGCACCTGCGGATCGTTGGCGGAAAAGGTCGTGATCAGGTTGGTGATGTCCTTGCGCTCCCGCGCTCCATTGACGATCTGGTGGGCCACGCTATCGAGGTCGGAGAGCTTGTTGACGCCCGTATCCTGCAGCACGAACTGGAACCCGCCGTAGCTGCCCACGCCGTTCACCGCGGGGGGTTGAATCAGAGCTACCAGGCCGCCGTCGGGCGCAAACATCAGCATCTGCAGCTTCGGAGCAAGACGGGCCACGATATCCGCGGCCGAGTGGCCCTTGCCGCGCCGCTGGTCGGAAGGCTTGGTGGCGAGGAACATCAATCCGCCATTGGCCGCCCCGCCGGAAAAGCCGAAGCCCATCACCGAAAACGCTCCGGCGACGTCGGAATCGGAGCCGATAATCTGCTCGGCCCGATCAGCCAGAGCCGTGGTGTAGGCGAGCGACGAGCCCGGCGGCGCCTGCACGATGCACATCAGGAAGCCCTGATCTTCCTGCGGAATAAATCCGGTCGGGACAGTCCGATACATGCGCACCGTGGCGTAGAGCCCGAGGAAAAAGACGAGCAGCAGCACGTAGCGCACCTTGAGCGCGCCGTGAATGGTCTTCCCGTAAGTGCGGCCGATCCAGCGGATAAAGCCGTCAGCGCCGTGGATGAAGCCGGCGAATGCGCGCGAGATGGGACGAACGTGCAGGAAGTCGAGCTGGCGCGGGCGTTCCTCTTCGCCGCGCAAGAACAAGGCCGAGAGCGCCGGCGAGAGCGTGAGCGCGTTGAAGGCGGAGATGGCGATCGAGAAGGCGATCGTCAGCGAAAACTGCCGGTAGAGAATGCCGGTGGTTCCGGGAAAGAACGAGACCGGAACAAACACAGCGATGAGCACCAGCGAAGTGGCGATCACGGCGCTGGTCACTTCGCCCATGGCTTCGGACGTGGCGCGATGGGGATCGCAATGCTCGGCGGCAATATGGCGCTGCACGTTTTCGATCACGACGATCGCATCGTCGACCACCAGGCCGGTGGCCAGCGTGATGCCGAAGAGCGTGAGCGTGTTGATGGAGAAGCCGAAGATCTTGACGAAGGCGAAGGTGCCGACCAGCGACACGGGAATGGTGACCGCCGGAATGATGGTGGCGCGCCAGTCGAGAAGGAAGAAAAAGATGACCAGGATGACGATAAGAATGGCTTCGCCAAGCGTGACCAGCACTTCGCGGATCGAGTCGCCCACAAACGTGGTCGAGTCGAACGCGATGGCGTATTGAAGCCCGGGCGGAAAGTTCTTCGAAAGCTGCGCGAGCACGGCCTTGGCCTTCGCATCCACGTCGAGGGCGTTGGCATCGGAGAGCTGCTGCACGCCCACGCCGGTGGCTGCGTGTCCCGAGTACTTGAGGTTGTTGCTGTAGTCTTCGGCGCCCACCACCGAGTGGCCCACGTCTTTGAGCAATACCAGCCCGGTCGGCGCATTTTTGATGATGATGTTGTCGAACTCCGCGGGATCGCTGAGCCTTCCCACCACCCGCACCGGCACCTCGAACGACTGCGTGGAATTCGACGGCGGCTGCCCAAGCTGACCGGCAGGAATCTCGACGTTCTGCTCCAGCAGCGCGTTCACCACGTCGGTCGCGGTGAGGTTCCGCGCGGCCAGCCTTACCGGGTCGAGCCAGACGCGCATGGCGTACTTGCGCTCGCCAAAGATCGTCACATCGCCCACGCCGGGGATGCGCTTGAGTGCGTCCTTGACATAAACGTCGAGATAGTTGGAGATGAACTCCTGCGAGTAGCGCCCGTCGAGCGTGAAAAAGCCCGCGCCGAACACGAAGTTGCTGTTGGCCTTGCTGATGGTGATGCCGGTGGAATTGACGGCCGCGGGCAGCCTGCCCGTCACACTGGAGACGCGATTCTGCACGTCGACGGCCGCGATCGAGAGATCGTAGCCGGTACGAAACGTCACGGTGATGGTGCTGAGCCCATTGTTGGTGCTCGACGAGCTGATGTAGCGCATCCCCGGTACGCCATTGATGGCCTCTTCGAGCGGGATGGTTACGGCCTTCTCCACCGTGTCGGCGTTGGCGCCCACATAAGTGCTGACCACGATTACCTGCGGCGGCGCCAGCGTGGGATACATGGCGACCGGAAGGTTAGGGATGCACACCGCGCCGGCGAGGATGATCATCAGCGCGCAGACTGTAGCGAATACCGGCCGATGAATAAAGAAGTCGACAAACAAGGTGGGCCTTCCCTTCGATGAGCTGCGGGTTTACGTGCTCACAGACCGTTTCAGGAAATAGTGAGTCCTTTCTTGCGATGTTCAGGTTCGCCGCTCTTTCCACTCCAGCGACGAAGACCTGTCGCTGGGAGCCCCGGTCCTAAAGGTCGAGTCGACTCATTGTTGCGGCTTCCTGATATCGAGTTTCCCAAAACGGTGTAGCCGCCGGCGAGGATCTGCGCGTCAGGATTGCGCCTTCATGGGAATCACCGGCATGCCGTTTACCAGGAATTGCGTACTCGATACGATCACGCGGTCGCCGCTGTTCAATCCCGAGGAGACCGAGTAGCTGTTGCCTACCGTGTCGCCCAGCGTGACAGGAATCTGGCTGGCAAAAAAATGCCCGTTCTGCTGTCTGGCTACAAAAACAAAGCTCTGTCCGCCCAGCCGCGTAACCGCGAGAATCGGAATCACAGCCATGGGAGTCGTGCTCCAGATCACGCGCGCCTTCACCATCTGAGCGTTGCGCAGAATCTCGGGCGTGGCGTGCACCGGCGCCTTGGCCAGTATGCCCTGCAAGGTGCTGTCCACCTGCGGGGAAACGAAATCGACCTTCGTCTTTTCCAGTAACTTGCCGGAGATGTCGGTCAGATCGACGTCCAGACCCAGCCGCACCTGGCTGGCGCGCTCGGTGGGGATATAAATGTACGCCTCGAGATCCTTGTTCTCGTCCACTGTGGTCAGCACCGTCGCCGGCGAGTTCAGGGGCGAGACGTAATCCCCCACGTGCACCGGAATGTCGCCGACCACGCCGTCGAAGGGTGCGCGGATGGTGTAGTAGGCAAGCTGCTCCTCCTGGGTTTGGCGCGTCTCCTCGGAAGACTGATAGTCGGCTTTGCTGTTGTCGTAGGCCTGCTGCGCCTGGTCGAAGGCATCGCGGCTGGTGACGCCGGCATCGAACAGCTTGCGCTGGCGGTCGATCTCCACCGTGTTGTAGTCGAAGACCGCCTTTTTCTGGCGTTCCGTGGCGCGCGCCGATGCGACCGTGGCGAGTTGCAGCTTGGGGTCGATCGTCATCAGCACCTGGCCGGCCGTCACCGCGTCGCCTGACTTGACGAGAATCTGCGTCAGCGCGCCGGATACCTGGGGCTGCAGCGTGGCCGACCGGCGCGACTTGATTGTGGCCATGTATTCGCTGCTGGCCGGCACCGGCTCCATGGTCACGTCGACGGTCCGCACGGGCATGCCCGGCATGCCGCCGGCGCGCGGCGCGGCAGCGGGATCCCGATGCTGGCAGCCGGCGAGCGCCAACCCAACCAGGGCTACGGAGCTGAAAAGAAGAATGCGATTCGCTGCGATCATTCCCACTTCCCCTGGGGTTTGCCTGATGAATCTCTACGGAAACCCGGAACGAGCCGTTCCTTTGTAGTATCGGCGCTGCAAATTACCGCTTGCAAATCGGTTGCGCCCAACGCTCCGGATTTCCAACCACTTGAAAACGCGCAAACCGGGGATCGATGCTGTTCCCTATGTGACGCCGCAAGAACAGGTTCCGACGCAAAAAATCGCCCATGACAGCGATCACCCGAAACCGCATCGGCTCCGGCGCTTACGCCGCCTCGGCGCGCCAGGCAAAAGGATTGAAGTTGGTCCGGCAGTCGAAGGCGTCGATGCACTCGGCCCGCTTCAGCGCTCCCACGACGAGATAGGTGGCTGGCGTGGCTATCACTTCGACGGCGACCTTCACCAGATACGACGAAACGACGATCCAGGCCAGCATTTTGGCGGGATGCACACCCAGAAAAGCCACCAGCACCAGGACCGTAGTATCCACGGCCTGTCCGGTCACCGTCGACCCCACGGTTCGCGTCCACAGCCACCGCCCGCCAGTCCACAATTTCAGCTTGGCCAGCGTGTAGCTGTTGGTGAACTCGCCGGCCCAGTAGGCCGCGAGGCTGGCGGCGGCGAACCGCGGCACCACGCCGAAGACCCTGGCGAAGGCGGCCTGGTCGTTCCACCCCGCTGCCGGGGGCAGCGCCACGGCGGCTTCGCCCATGACCGAAAGCAGCCCCATGGCAAAGAATCCCAGCCAAATGGCCCGCCGCGAGGCGCCGTACCCGTAAACCTCGGTAAATATGTCACCGCAGATGTAGGTGAGCGGGAAGAAGAACTCCGCCGCGCTGATCTGCAGCCGCCCGAATTGCACAATTTTGGGCCCGACGAGGTTCGAAATCAGCAGCACCACGACAAAGCCGATGGTCAGCGTGTCCAGGTACCGGTACGAGCGGCTCACAGTACGAGGATAACCTGGGCAAGCTGTTGGATTTTTTGGATCCCCCGCGCTCCCGGAACAGATGCTGTGCCTTGGCCGACAGAGACTTTGCTGGCTTTGCCGATGCGCGGCGAAGGCTCCCGCCTTCGGCTTTTTTGACACCCCCTCTGCGAGTTGGTAGCCTTCCAGAAGGGCTTATCCGCATCCTTCCGGCCAGCCTTCACACCACACTACGTCCCCGTCGTCTAGCCCGGCCCAGGACACCGCCCTTTCACGGCGATAACACGGGTTCAAATCCCGTCGGGGACGCCAACAAAGCAAACAGGTTACGCTGATTCGATCTTCGCGCATCGCGTGACCGTGACGCTATCGTGACAAGTTGAGGGCCAACCGGGGATTATTTGGCTTTCGCGTGAGATGCGCGTGGGTGAATCGGGCGCTAGCAGCACCGCAGAGAGGCGCG
>JASHQQ010000301.1 GCA_030039035.1 Acidobacteriaceae bacterium
AAGACTTGCACCCCTCAATCGAACCTGCCCGCCTCCTGCCAATACTCGACAATCCCGATTTTTGAGATCAACGAGAATCCCGACATTATGACGGCGACGCTCACCTTCCACCAAAAGCTGCCCAACTCGCCGCTGAACCAACTCGACGGTCCCCTTACCAGCTTGTACAGTTTCTGGGGCGGAAACACGGATAAACTCCCGAACGGAAACGTGGAATACAACCTGTGCGGGCTCACAGTGGAGCCAGCTAAGGCCGGCGGCGCTTTGGGATCGGCATCGCTCGTCCGGGAGGTAACGCTGGATGATCCTCAAGGCCCAACGACGGTTTGGTCGCTGGAGCTTCAAAACAGTAATTTCTACCGCGCCCTCCGCTTTCCCAGCCTCTATCCGGGAGTGCAGTGGTGACGCGAATCTGCGTCGCAGCAGCGTCCTCAATTGAGTCATCATGAAGGAACTGGAGCGCCTCGCGGGGCGCTCCAGCTTTCTTGCGAGTAACTTCTGCCGGCATGTGCGACTGAGACTATTTCGGCAGGGCAAACGCCACGTATTCACCGCCCACGGGCGAGCGCGGATCGCGGCCGCCACTGGCAGCGATAACAACATACTGCCGGCCGTCGATCATGTACGTTGAGGGCGTGGCCACACCCGCGAATGGCAGCACCGTCTCCCAAAGCAGCTTGCCGTTGCGCGTGTCGAAGGCGTGGAATTTTCGATCGGCGATGGTCGATCCGATCAAGAGCACGCCGCCCGCGGTCACGATCGGTCCGCCGTACGTCTCCGAGCCCGTTTTGATGATTCCCTGCTGGACGAGTTCGGGATATTCGCCCAGACGAATCTTCCAGAGATACTTGTTGGTCTTGAGATCGATCGCGTTGAGCGTGCCCCACGGCGGCGCGATGGCGGGATAACCGCCGGGATCGAGAAACTTGCGATAGCCGGTGAAGATGAAGCGGTCCGGCGGGGTTGCGGCTTCGGCGGGTTTGGATTCGCCTTGTGTGTCCGCGCCGAGATAGCGAAGCAGCGCGTCGAGACCAGCGCCTTGAATATCCGGCATGGGCGGCATGGCGCCCTTGCCCTGATGGATGAAGCCGGCGATCTGCGCGGCTGTCAACCGGCTGCCGGCGCCGGCGAGCATCGGCACCGCCGGAGGATTGCCCTGCATGTGCGCGCCGTGGCACATGGCGCAGCGATTGAGATACAGCTTCGCGCCGGCCTCATCGCCCAGCGGCTGCTCGTTTGCCGACTGTGCCGGAACCGGGGAAAGCTCCTTGGCCGCGGAAGATTTCGCTCCCTGCGGCGCAGGTCCGCGAAGATTGTCGAGCAGCGCAGTCAGATCGGCATCGCCGACATTCGGGAACGACGGCATGCGTCCCTTGCCTTGATGGATCGTATCGGTGACCTGCTGCACGGTGAGCCGGCTGAAAATGTCGACCAGCGACGGGAATGCAGGCGGCGCGCCGGAGCGATCCTCGCCGTGGCAGACGGCGCATTGGCTTTGGTAGACGAGTTCGCCCCGGTTGCCCGTTTGCGCTGCGGGAATGAGCCCGCCGAGCCACGCCATTTCGTTCGCGTTCACATAAAGAACATCGGTGGCCGGATCGATCGCCGGTCCGCCCCACTCCGCGCCGCCGTCGAAGCCGGGAAGCACAATGGTCTGCTTGTCGAGGGCGAAGGGATAGAACTGGCCGTTGCTGCGCAGCCGCGAGAATTCCTTCTCGGCCCACGCATGGATCTCGGGACTGCGGTTGGTCAGGTTATCGGCGGTGAGTCGCTGCCGCGCGAACGGCGCGGGGGTGTCGGGCAGCGGCTGCGTGGGCGAGGTGACTTCGCCCGGAACCGTGCTCGCCGGATAAGGATGTTCGTGAACCGGATTGAGCGCCTCGCCGGTGAGCCGATTGAAGAGATAGATGTAGCCCTGCTTGGTCGTCTGCGCAAGAGCCGGAATGGATTGACCGTTGCGATGAAGGGTCAGCAGCGCCGGCGGCGAGGGAAAGTCGCGATCCCAGAGATCGTGATGCACACCCTGGAAATACCATAGCAGCTTGCCGGTCGCGGCATCGAGCGCGAGGATGCAGTTGGCGTAGAGATCGGCTCCGGCGCGATCGCCGCCGTAGAAGTCGAAGACCGCCGAGCCGGTGGGCGCGTAGACGATCCCGCGCTCCGCATCGAGCGACATGCCGGCCCAGTTGTTGGCCGCGCCGGCCAGTTTCCACGCATCCTTGGGCCACGTTTCGTAGCCGGGCTCGCCGGGGCGAGGGATGGTGTGAAAGGTCCAGACGAGCGCGCCGGTGCGCACGTCGTAGGCACGAATGTCGCCGGGCGGCGCGGGGTGCGTCTCCGGGTCACGTCCACCTGTGATGATGAGGTCCTTGTAAATGATTCCGGGCGACGTCAGCGCGATCGATTGCTCCTCATAAGGCTCGCGCAGCCCCTTGCGCAGATCGATCCGGCCATCCTCGCCGAAGCTCGACATCGGCTTGCCCGTGTCGGCATCGAGGCAGTAGAGGTAATTCATTACGCCTGCGAGCAGTCGATGCTCCTTGCCGTCGGTCCAGTACGCCATTCCGCGCGCGGGTTGAGAGCCTACGATGCCGGAATCGAATTTCCAGATCAGGTTGCCGGTGGTGGCGTCGAGCGCAACGATTTTCTGCGTGGGTGTGTAGGCAAAGAGCATGCGACCCACGATCAGCGGATTATCCTGAATGCCGCCTTTTTCGCCAGTGTCGAAGGTCCACGCGATTTGAAGCCGACTGACGTTGGAGCGATTGATTTGCGCGAGCGGCGAATAATGCTCGCCGTTCACGTTGCCGTTGTAGACGGGCCAGTCGGAGTTCTGCGCCGGGCAGAGCTGCGGAGCGAGCATACCAGCCAGCGTCAAAGTTGCAAGAAATGGAAATTGCCTGCGGTCGGTCCAACCGCGAGAGATCATTGCCAGCTCCCGGGAATCGATTCGGACTCGGAATAAACCGATTCTTTCACGCCGCCGCGGCGATCGAAAAGCATTCCTGCGCGAGATTCAGGCCACGTCGCAGCTCGATCTGCCGCAGCACGTCACATTCCGCCAGGAACCTCGCGAGTTCCGGATACCATGATCGCAATCCGGAAGTCGAACAGGAATCGATCCCGGAATCCCGGCGCCAGATCGTTGCCGGGCGCGCGAGGTGCGAATGAAGGTCGCTCGAATCGTCGGAATCGCAGGATATTCCATCACGGTCATCGCTCTCAGCGCCGCCGCCGCACAGATGATCACTTCGCAGATGGACAACGCCCGCACCGGCGCGTACCTGGGCGAGACGACGCTCACGCCGCGCAACGTGAACGCGCAACAGTTTGGCAGGATCTTCACGCTCAAGGTCGACGGCGACATTTACGCGCAGCCGCTCTTTCTTGGCGGCGTCCAGATTCCCGGTAAAGGAAAGCACGATTTGCTCTTCATCGCCACCGAGCACGATAGCGTCTATGCCTTCGACGCCTACGGCAATCCGTCCACGCCGCTGTGGCAGACGAGTTTTCTCAATGACGGCGCAACAACGGTTGCCGAGGAGGATACGCAATGCTTCTTCATCCGGCCGGAAGTCGGAATCACGTCGACTCCCGTGATCGACACGAAGACCGGCACGATCTACGTGCTGGCGCGCACCAGGGTGGGTCACGCCATTTCCGCAAACGAGTATCACCAGAAGCTGCACGCGCTGGCCATCACCACTGGCGCGGAAAAATTCGGCGGGCCGGTCGAGATTCACGCCACGGTGCGCGGGCGCGGCGACGGCAGCTCGAACGGCAACGTCACCTTCGATCCGCTACGCGAAAACCCGCGCGCCGCTCTGCTGCTGGCGAATGGCACAGTCTACCTTTCCTGGGCCTCGGCGTGCGATGTGGGCCCATACCACGGCTGGGTGATCGCCTACGATGCGCAGACGCTCAAGCAGAAGGCGATCTTCAACGACTCGCCGGATGCCGATGACGGCGGCATCTGGGCGAGCGACACGGGCATCGCAGCCGACAGAGAAGGCAACGTGTATCTCGCCACGGGCAACGGCCGATTCGACGCGGCTAACGGCGGGCGCGACTACGGCGACACGCTGCTCAAGCTGAATGGGCAGAGCCTCGGTATCGCCGACTCTTTCACGCCTTTCAACGCCGACCAGTTGAACGCCGACGATAACGATCTCGGCTCGGGAGGACCGATGCTGCTGCCCGACCAGCCGGGGCCGCACGCGCATCTTGTCCTGATCGGCGGCAAGGCGCCGACAATTTATCTTCTCGACCGCGATCGCCTGGGCCGCTTCCAGCCGGGAAGCAACAGCCAGGCCGTGCAGGTGCTACCGGCCTCAGGCGGCATTCTCGGTTCCTTTGCTTACTGGAACCACAATGTCTACGTCATGGCCAACAGCGATGCCTTGCGCGACTACGAAGTGAAAGACGGCAAGCTGGCCTTCAAGGCAGCCAGCACATTTACTTTGAAAGACCACGGGGCCACGCCCGCAGTCTCAGCCAACGGCGCGAAGGACGGCGTGGTGTGGGTGGTGAGTTCGAAAGGATGGAACTCGCCCGACCGCACCGCCGTGCTGCACGCGGTCGACGCAGCCAATGTAGCGCATGAGCTCTATAACAGCGAGCAGAACGCAAGGCGAGACCGCGCCGGACTGGCGCTCCGCTTCAACATTCCCACCGTGGTAAACGGGCACGTCTACATCGGCGCCAAGCACGAGGTCGATGTTTACGGTCTGCTGCCCGCCGCACACTGATCGGACAACTGGGCGCCCCATCGTTTTCCGGTCGCGTAGCGAGCGGAACGGGGTGGAAAGACGATCCATTCAGGCTCCAACGTCAATCCGCCCACTCGCCCCGGCGCATCAGCGGCTCCGCAACGGCCGACGCCGTAATCCCGTCGATATCGAGCTTTTCAGACCCGATCATCCAGTCCACGTGGATCAGGCTCTTATTCGCGCCTTTGCCCGCCAGCTCCTCCGGCGAGAGCTTCTCGCCTCCGCGCACGCACGAGGTATAGGCCTGCCCCAGCGCCACATGCGATGCGGCATTCTCGTCAAAGAGCGTGTTGAAAAACAGCTTGCCGCTGCTGGCGATGGGCGACGAGTGCGGCACCAGCGCCACTTCGCCCAGTCGCCGCGCGCCGTCATCGGTGTCGATCAGCTTTTGCAGCACCTCCTGGCCTTTGCTGGCGCGCATCTCCACGATTCGACCCTGCTCGAAGCGCACATGGATGCCCTCGATCATCGTCCCCTGGTGCGAGAGCGGCTTGGTCGCGGTTACGGTGCCGTCGGCGCGGTCCTTGTGCGGCATGCTGAAGACCTCTTCGGTGGGCATGTTGGGAATGCAGTAGAGCCCGTTCTCCGCCGTGCTGCCGCCGCCGAGCCACTGGTGATCGTCCGCCAGCCCCAGCCGGAAATCCGTGCCCGGACCGCGGTACTTGAGGGCCGCATAGCGCTTTTCGTTCAGGAACGCCGCGCGCTTCTGCAGGTTGGCGTCGTGCGCCTTCCACGCGGCCACGGGATCGTCGCTGTCGATGCGGGTCGTCGCGAAGATCGCGTCCCACAGATTGCCGAGCGCGACATCCGGCGCGTCATTGGGAAACATCTGCGCGGCCCACGCCGGAGTCGCCGCGGCCACGATCGTCCAGTTGATATGGAAACGCGTGATCAGTTCCAGCGCCGGCTGGTACGACCGCGACATGGCGCGGTTGGCGCGGCCCACCTTGTCGGGATCCTCGTTGGCGAGCAGCGACGGGTTCGCGCCGGTGATCGCGAGGCGCGCCGCGCCACTCCTGAACGCCGCGGCCATGCCGTCGTAGAGCCATCCCGCCGCGCGATCGAAGCTCGGATCGGGCGCGTAGTGATAGCGCATCAGAGTTGCTTCTTCATCTGTAAAAAGCGTGGTCACCAGCGAGGCCCCGGCGCGATAGGCGTGCCCGGTAATGCGCCGCGCCAGCGGCAGCGCATCGAGCGACGCGGTCATGACAACCTCCTGGCCGGCCTGCAGTCCAAGCCCTACACGTACGGCCACTTCAGCGAGTTTGTCGAGCTTTTCTGCGCAAGTGGGTTGAGTTGCTGCGGCAGCTTCTGTCATATCTCCTGGATTTTATAGCTTTCCCCGAAAGGCAGCCCGGCTAACACCAATGGGGCAGGGCGAATGACGCGTCTGACACTCGACTTCGTGCGACAATGGCTCCAACCTTCAAGCCATTCAGAGGTAACTGTCGTGCTGAGGTCCTGTTTCCTTGCCCTTGGTGTTCTCGCCGTGCCCGCAGCAAGCCTCGCCCAGGATCTCACTGCGGATATTCAGACCATGAAGACTTCCTATGCCGCTTCCGGCAGCATTGTCACGCTCGACAAGCACACGCTGGTCATCGAGCCCAACATGCCGGGACCGGTCTGCGCGCTGCCCAGGAGCGAGGCCGGCAAGACCACATGGTCGTACTTTGCCTTCCCGCTGGCTTCGATCACCGTGCCGCTGGAGACGGTGGACGAGACGCTGATCACCGAAGACCGCGTCTTTACCAGCCCTGACGCGGCCAGGGCCTACAAGCCCGGCGACCTGGGCGACACCACGATGGTGGTCGTGATGGGCGTTGAAGGCAGGCAGTTCCACACGCTGATGTACGACCGCGACAAGCTTGCGCAGCTTGGGCCGGGTGTGCATAACAGCTCCGAGTATGGCCAGGCGCCGGATGACGTGGAAGCCTTCGGGCTGACCTTTACCGACCACGCCGCGGCGCAAGTGTTCGTCGATGCGCTGAGGAGCGCGGTGTTGCTGGCGAAAAAGCAGACCGTGGCCAGGGCGGAAGCGCCGGGCCGCTGAAGGCGCGACTGCATCCAGTCAAGGCAGGCGATTCGCAACTGCCTCTGAATCGAAGACCTGGAGACGCGGGCCAGATCCTGGTGACGCGCTACTCTGAGCCTGTGCACCCCGCTCTGCCCGGCGCACCGATGGCTTTTTTGGAAATCGGACCTGCCTGCGCCATTTGCCAAATGCCACCCCTCTTTTTATCAAACCGGGGTATGGTATCTCATGGGCAAGCATCCGCGGGACGCCGATCGCCATGCCGCCGTCCGGTGGAATGCGCCTGCGCATCATCGTCCTCGCCAACGGGACGGGGCCGGCTCGTGGCCCGGGCGCGCATGACCGGCGTTGCGCCGCCGCGGTCGCAGCAAAGCGCCAGAATCGGACCTTCAGCCAGGCCGCAGGCGCCCGGCGGCGAAGAATCAATTGGCGCTCGAAACGGTCTCTTCGGAAAAGTCCAGCGTGAGGGCGACGGTGGCAAAGGGTTCCGTCAGGCCCTCCAGCGTCGACGGCCCGCCGGCCGTTGCCGTGATCGTGGGGAGGCTGACGTCCTTGAGGTCCCATGTGACCGCCGCGGGCAGGCCATTCGACCCGGCCACGTTCGCAATCACCGTACAGGATGCGTAGACGACATTCGTGGACGAGTACCCCTGATACGTCGCGTAGTGAGAGTCCATGGGGAAGTACACGACCATCGAAGAGGTTGCCTTCCCTTCAGCAGGCCGGACGTAGTTAAAGCTGATCCCGGTCAGAGTCAGGCTCAGGGGGAATTTCGAACTGCTGCATGTCAGGCTGCCGCTGGAGAACACGGTGACGCCCTTCGCCGGCAGCGAGGCTGCCATGGCCGCAGCCAGAATCAGAATCCCAGCAATCTTTCGCATTGCTCTTTCCTTTCAAGTGCAATCCATCGTGGAGGGCAGAAACCCCTCTGCAATGAAGATCGCAAAACGCCGGCGAACCGGCTCAGCGCAAACGCCGGAATGTGAGGGAATGCAGGGCGGTGGACCGGCGAAACTCACTCGCCATCGAGCGCGTGCCGGCTCGGGAGCATGCGCTGGTGGAGGACGCGACTGATCAGGATGCCGTCCTCTTCGATACGATAGAAGATGACATGCTTTTCATGCTCGATGCGGCGGTATCCTGCACGGACCTTCTCGCATGGACGCCCGATTCGGGGAGAATCGGAGAGCAAAGCGAAGCATTCATAAAGGCTACTGACATACCGATTCGCCTGCTCGATACCCCAGGAGTCGAGTGTGTAGTCGGCGATCTCGAACAGGTCGAGGCGCGCCCGCTGGGAAAGCCGGTAGGCGGGCATTTGGTCAAGCCTGGTGGGTCGCCAATGCGCGTCGGCGGATGCGCTCGCGGAGTTCGCCGAGAACGTCGCCTTCGGCAACGCCGCTCTGCTCGCCGGCGATCAGGGCCTCGCGCAGCGCTTCGAGCTTCGCCTTGTCCTCGAGTTCCTCCCGCTCCAGCGCGCGCAAGCCGGCGCGAAGGACTTCGCTCGCGTTGGCATAGCGGCCCTTCCTGATCCGGGCCGCAACGAAGCGGTCCATCCGCGGGGTCAGGTTGATGTTCCGTGTCGGCATGAAGCTATGATAGGCGGATTGGCAACAGTTGGCAATGGATCGCCGCGGCCCGACGGCCGGAGTGCCGTCCCACGGGTGGGAATCGGTGATTTTTTCTTTGCCGCCTCTCCGCAGGACAGGGTGAGGTTTGCCTAAACTCAGTCCTCAAAAGCGCAAATCCGGGGAACCCGAATCCCCACAATCCCGTTCCATTTTTATTTGCGAAAGAATAACTCCCCCATTTTCGTCACCGTCAAACATAAAGAACTGTGCTATAAAGCCGTGCAGAGATAACTCCCATGAAAAAACTCCTTGCAGTGCTCCTTTGCGCGCTCATGCCCGTTGTTGCGTTTGCCGGAAACAACGACTACCAGATGGCTGTTGAGAGCGACCCGCTGCCAGACTCTCAACAGCCGCAGAGCACACAGGAGACGCCAGCAACTACTCCAGCCGTCCCGGCAACATCATCCGCCGCCGTTCCCGTGAAGCCGAATATGCTGCTAGACGGAACGCCCGTGAAACTCCGTATTGGACGAAACGTGTCCTCAGCCGATGCCAAGGTAGGCGAAAACGTGGATTTCGAGGTTCTGGATGAGGTCCAGGTGATGGGTGCGGTAGTGATCGCCAAAGGCGCGACTGCTTCGGCAACGGTCACCGAAGCCCAGCCGAAGAGGCGGATGGGGCGCGAAGGCAAACTCGAAATGACTCTAGATTATGTACGCCTGGTGGACAATGAGAAGGCCGCGCTGAAGGCCACCGAGGGCGGGAAAGGCGGAAGTAACGTCGGCAAAATGACAGGAGCAATCGTAGCGACTGCTATTTTCACGCTGGGTGGCTCGGCGCTCTTCCTTTTTATGCATGGCAAGGACATCACGATTCCCAAGGGCGCAGAGCTTACCGCCTATATCAATGGCGACATGCCATTGGACATGAGCAAATTCGGAGTATCCACTGCGGCGCCAGCGCCGACTGCCCCTCCAGCAGCCTCTCAAGCGTCGATCTCAATCGACTCAACGCCGCCCGGCGCAGACATAGAAATCGATGGCGCGTTTGTTGGGAATACACCTTCTACGGTCTCTCTTAGCCCGGGCAGCCACTTGATAGGAGTAAAGAAAAAGGGCTTCGCTGATTGGAGCAGGACCCTTAGCGTGACGAGCGGCACGGTTCACCTGAACGCGGAGCTCGAGCAGGAGATCCCAAAGCCATAGCGGAGATTCGAATGTAAAACCATGGCACTCCATCCATTTGATAGGGACAATGGCCCGAGACCAGGACTACCCGCCTCAGCCAATTACCACATCCACT
>JASHQQ010000302.1 GCA_030039035.1 Acidobacteriaceae bacterium
CCAATTCCAACCTGGCCGTGGTCGTGCTTACGGCACAGGGCTCCATCCAGTTGGCTGTCGAAGCGATGAAGCTGGGCGCATACGACTTTCTGCAGAAACCGGTCGACGCCACCCGCTTGCGAACCATCCTCGGCAATGCCACCCGCCAGCGCGACACCGAAATCGAGCTCGAGGTGGCGCGGCGGCGCCTGCGCGAATCCGGCGTGCTCGGCGCGCTGGTCGGCGGCTCCAAAAAGATGCGCGAAATCTTCGGGCTGATCGAGCAGATCGCTCCGTCGAATGTCTCCGTCCTCATCACCGGCGAGAGCGGCACGGGCAAGGAGCTTGTGGCGCGCACTCTGCACGACCTGAGCCCGCGCAAGCCGCGGCCGTTTGTCGCCGTCAACTGCGCAGCCATTCCGGAAACGCTGATCGAGAGCGAAATCTTCGGCCACGAGAAGGGCGCTTTCACCGGCGCAGCCGAGCGGCGCATCGGCTGCTTCGAGCTGGCCTCCGGCGGAACGCTGCTGCTCGACGAGGTGGGCGAGATGCCCATGGCCACGCAGGCCAAGCTGCTGCGCGTGATCGAGGAACACAAGCTGCGCCGCCTGGGCGCGCGCACCGAGCTCGACGTGGACGTGCGCGTGCTGGCCGCCACCAATCGCGATCCCGGCCAGGCTGTGGTGCAGGGCCATCTGCGCGCCGATCTTTTTTACCGGCTCAATGTCTTCAACATTCACATGCCGCCACTGCGCGACCACATGGAAGACCTGCCGGTGATGACCGAAACGATGCTGAATGAGATGAACCAGAAGCATGGGCGCCGGGTGGCCGGCGTCGCCCCATCCATGCTCGACCGCATGATGGCCTACGACTGGCCCGGCAACGGGCGCGAGCTGCGCAACACGATCGAGCGCGCGGTGATCCTTTGCCCCGACGGCGCGCCTCTTGATGCCGGACACCTGCCGCCGGGATTCGGCAAGGCCCAGATCCCCGCGGTGCAAGCCGTCGGCGAGGGCGTCGTGATGGTGCCCGTGGGTACCACGGTGGACGAAGCCGAGCGCATGCTGATCCTGCGCACGCTCGACGCTGCCGGGCAAAACAAGACGCGCGCCGCGGAAATCCTGGGCGTCAGCCTCAAGACCCTGCACAACAAGATCAAGGAGTATAGCCAGGCGCGCGAGGAGCAGCCTTCGTAGCGCACCTTCTTACGCCGCGCTTTCGCGATCGCCCTTTTGCTCGACTTCGGCAAAAAGGCAATGCTGCGCCAGGCGTTCGGCAAAAAGCGGTCCGGCCGCTCGCGCTTCGGCTTCGCGCGCGACTCCCGCGCGGGTGGCATAGAGATACCATGCCAGCCACGCCGGCATGGTCCACAGATAAAGAGCCGAAGTCAGGGACACGCGCTCCATCACCTCGACCAGGGCAATGCCGGAGAAGAAGCCGAAGGGCCAGACCGGCCGTCCCGATCGGCTGGAGATGTAGAGTGCGGCGAGCATGGCCGGCAAAACGACAACCTCATCGGTAAACCACGCATAGGGCGCGGTTGCGGCGGAAACGAGCAGCAGCAGCATGCCGTGCTCCATCCAGTTCCAGCGGTCGCGACGCTTCCAGAAGTACGAGATCGCCCAGACGCAAGCGACCGCAGCCGGTGCAAACTGCAGCCACGGCGCGTTGCGATCGACGAGCAAACGGAAGAGCAGGCTCAGCGAAGGCACGAACTCGCGCGGAATGCCGGCAGAGAGCATCATTCGCGCGTATTGCGGCCATGCATGGAGATCGAGACCGAACGACAGAACGCAGCTCGAGGCGATCGCTGTAGCCGTGCCGGCAAGAAGCCTGTACGCTCTTTGGCTCAATGCCCAGGCAAGCAGCACCGCGCCGAATGCGAGGAAGAGATGAGGCTTGACCGAGCAAAGGAGCAAAGCCGCCCCGGCCACGAAAGGCCGCGAGCGATGAAAGTAGAGAAAGAGCGTCACTCCCAGTAACAGGACAATGCCCATCTGCCCCGCCATCACGCAGGCGAGGGCCGGAGCGAATAAATAGCCCAGCAGATGCAGACTGTCTCCCGGTTTGCCGTTCAGAACCCACAGCATCCTCACGGACACCATGAGTGCGGCGACGAGCATCAGCAGCCAGAGGACCATGCCCCATTGCTCGGTGACGAATCCCAAAGGCCAGGCAAGGAAGAACGCCAGCGGCGGGTTGCGCATGATCAGCGGCCGGCTCCCGGGAAGCTCCTGCGCGCGCTCCATGCGAAGCACGGCCGTGCGGCTGTAGGGATTGCCGCCGTGAACCAGTTGCTGGCCAGCGGCCCAGTAGGCGAGGAAGTCGCGGTTGGTGGCCGTACCTTTCCCCGATGCAGACGCCACAAATGCAATGGCGGAAATTCCGAGAGTCGATAAAAAAAGGGACGCCAGGATGCGAATTGATTTTGCCTTCATCCGTCAACCCGATCTCGCAAGCGCTGGGCTTCGAAGGAAGCGTTAGGGCTCGTGAAGTATCTAGAATCGTTTAATTTAAGAGCTATCCTAACCACGAGCCTGCCGATTTGTCGAGACGATGGGACCAAACGGCGGGTGAAAAAACCGAGGTTACCGCGTAACCGATCGGGATTACCGCAAACCTCTTTCCGCTGAATCGGCTCACCCGGCAACGTCGAACCGGGAGCCCGCAGTTTTCGCCTCGATTTCCGGACGGCCTTGACCGGCCACGTCGCCCAAGTTATGCCAGAACAATCGCCTGCCGCCAGGCGAATCCTCGCTCCGGTCGTTGACTGCGCATGCAAAATCGGGTAATCTGAGATTCTTGTGCGGTGTTGCGCCTGGGGTCCGTAGAGACGCGCGCGGATCGCGATGGCAGGGCGTGCAGCAGGCTCTGCCGGAAGCAGGCAATTGGCTGGTGGCCCTGATGTTGCCGTGAGGTCCAGCCAGGCCCTCTGGCCGCCGTCCTCACCCGAACAGTATTGTTTGCGAGTGGGTGGAACCTGAGGCCCTTCCGCGCATTTGCGGGCGCATAGCCACGTTGCCGGCGAAGCCGGCGCGACTGGCAAGACGAAATCGGGCCGGGCAGCGCTGCGGCGCAGTGATCTTTTGCCGGTTTGTGTCCGGGATTGGGAGAGAGATGTCGACCTTTGTTCCGAGCGGAAAGAATGTTGACCGCAAGTGGTACGTGGTAGATGCAAGCGGACAGACGCTGGGCCGTCTTGCCACGCGCGCCGCGAGCGTGCTTAGCGGCAAGCTGAATCCGCAGTACACGCCCTACCTTGATATGGGCGATTTCGTGATTGTGATCAACGCGGAGAAGATCCGGCTCACGGGCCTGAAGAGCGAGAAAAAGACCTACCGCCGCTACACCGGCTTTCCCGGCGGCCTGCGCGAGGAGTCCTTCACGCGCCTGCTCAACCGAAGGCCTGAGAAGGTCCTCGAAGAGGCGATCAAGGGCATGTTGCCCAAGACCAAGCTGGGCCGAGCGATGGGAACCAAGCTGAAAGTCTATCGCGGCGACAGGCACCCCCACCAGGCGCAGCAGCCGGTGGCGCTGGAAGTGGCGTAAAAAAGCTGGCAGCTCACAACTGTCAGCTTTCAGTTCTGTTGCGGGTTGAAGGTGCGTCGGGTAAGGTTCGAGCGCACTTGATTGGGGAAGCTGAAAGCTGACGGCTGACGGCTGATAGCTGAGGAGAGAATGGCAGATATCGTTCAGTACTACGGAACGGGCAGGCGCAAGAGCGCGATCGCCCGCGTTTTTCTGCGCCCGGGAACGGGCATTTGGAAGGTCAACGACAAGGAATTCGACGCGTACTTCGTCACCGAGCAGCAGCGCGTCTCGGCCAAGCGCACGCTGGCGCTCACCGAGCTTGCCGGCAGCTTCGACGTCGTAACCACGGTGAAGGGCGGCGGCGTGGCCGCGCAGGCCGATGCAGTGAAGATGGGCGTCGCGCGCGCATTGCTCGAGTTCAATCCGGAGCTGCGCAAGGCGCTCAAGACTGAAGGCCTGCTCACTCGCGACGCGCGCGTGAAAGAGCGCAAGAAGTACGGGCAGAAGGGCGCCCGCAAGCGGTTCCAGTTCAGCAAGCGCTAGCGCGCTTGCAGGGACCGAGGCACCAAGGGACTAGGGACTAAGACACCGGTCGGATCCAGTCCCTTAGTTCCGAGTCCCTTAGTCCCGCGGTTTTTCAATCTCCCGCCACGGCGGGTTCAATCCGGGCAAGACGAAGGTCAGCCCGGATGCAATCCACGAAGGAGGCCCATTGGCCACGATCACAATGAAGGAGCTGCTCGAAGCGGGAGTCCACTTCGGGCATCAGACCAAGCGCTGGAATCCCAAGATGAAGGAGTTCATCTTCGGCGAGCGCAACGGGATCTACATCATCGACCTGCAGAAGACGCTGAAGCTCTTCAAGGAGGCTTCGAAGTTCGTCACCGAACTGTGCGCGCAGGGCCGGACGATCCTGTTCGTCGGCACCAAGCGCCAGGCGCAGGACGCCGTCGCCGAGGAGGCGACGCGGGCGGGCATGCCCTACATCAACCAGCGCTGGCTGGGCGGGCTGCTCACCAACTGGGTGACGGTGCAGAAGTCGGTCAAGCGCCTTCAGGAACTGGACGAGATGGCCGTGGATGGCCGCTACGACCTGCTGACCAAGAAAGAAGTGATTCGCCTGGAGCGCGAGCGCAAGCACTTGCAAGCCAATCTGGCCGGTATCAAGACCATGAAGCGCTTGCCCGACGCACTCTTCGTCGTGGACTCGAACAACGAGGCCATCGCCGTCAAGGAAGCGCGCAAGCTGGGCATTCCCGTGGTCGCCGTCGTCGACACGAATTGCGATCCCACGGTCGTCGACTACGTGATTCCCGGCAACGACGACGCGCTGCGCGCCATTCGACTTTTCACCTCGAAGATCGCCGACTCGGCGGCCGAAGGCGTGAATCTCGTGGGCGACAAGGCCTTCGAGGTCGAAGAGCCCGCACCTGCGCCGGTTGAAGAAACGCCGGCCGACAGTGCTTCGGCGTATGAGGACGTGGATTTCGGCGAGGCGGTGGGCAGCGGCGTGCGCAAGGCGCCGGCGGCGGTGGTCGTGCCGGATGAGGCCGAAGTCGCGGAAGGCGGCGACTGATCGAATCGGGCTCGCCGCGGCGAGCCCTCGGAAACAGCGTGGCCGACCTGGTTCCGAGCCACGCTTTTCTTATGCCGCAAATGCTTCGCGCCGGCTTGAACGTTTCGCCAGGTAATGGACGGTTTTTGTCGATACGACCTGGGTGCTCCATCCTTGCGGCGTCTTTGTTTTTGCGGCAAATGTGGGACGAGCGATATCACCCGCTTCGCGACTCATTCATCGGCTATTTTCAATGCACGCGATACACTGAAATTGGGAACCGCGCGACGATCGCGCGCGAAGAACAGGAAAACCGAGAGATGACCACTGTGACCGAGAAGATCGATTCCAAATTAGTCAAAGAGCTCCGTGAAAAGTCCGGCGCCCCCATGGGCGATTGCCTGAAAGCCCTGCAGGAGACCAGGGGCAACATCGAAGACGCGTTCGTGGTGCTGCGCAAGCGTGGCGTGGCCTCGGCGCAGAAAAAGGCCGCGCGTACCACCAACGAAGGCGCGGTCGGCAGCTACATTCATGCCGGGGGCAAGATCGGCGTCATCGTCGAATTGAACTGCGAGAGCGACTTCGTGGCTCGCACCGAGGATTTCCAGGAGTTGCTCAAGGACATCGCCATGCACATCGCCGCCAGCGATCCGCGCTATGTGAAGCCTGAGGACGTGACCATGGACGACCTCGAGCGCGAGAAGGAGATCTATCGCGCGCAGGCTGCGGCTACCGGCAAGCCCGCGCAGGTCGTTGAGCGCATTGTCGACGGCAAGATGGCCAAGTTCTACGAGGAAGTCTGCCTGCTCGAGCAGCCCTTCATCAAGGATCAGGCCATCAGCATCAAGGAGCTCATCGCGCAGAAGGTCGGCAAGCTGGGCGAGAACATCACGGTGCGCCGCTTCGCCCGCTTCAAGGTCGGCGCGCCGGAGTGGACCGTCGCGCAGACCAGGGCGGTAGAGGCGACAGCCGAGTAGGAAGTGGTCCTGTATCTGTAGTACATGATGGGTCCCCATCCTTGCGGCGTCCGAGTTGTTTGCCGCAAGGGTGGGATGAACTGGTTCTCGCGGTCAGGGAGATGGTTGGATTCAACAGCCCGGAGCTTCGGCTCCGGGCTTCCTGTTGCTCGCCTATGGCCAGCATCCGTGCTCGGCCGCATGTTGACGCAACGCGCCGACTCTTCTCTCCTTTTCGCCGAGGACGTTCTCCAATTCCTTGTCGAGCTTCATGAACGAGCCATGTCGATTGGCGTGGAAAGCTTCGAGTTGGTGGGTCGCCAGCTCTTTCAGCTTCTGCAGAATGTCAGTTACCTCCTTTTCGAGGCGAGCATATTCCATGCACTTTTCCCTGAACATGTAGTCTTTTTCCTCATGGCGTCCTGAAATCGCAAGACCGGCCAGACGCGATCGGGAACAATCTGCAATCGCGCTTCCTGGCGCTTGCTCTGGCTTAGATGAGATCAAACCGTCTGGCGCATACCGCGGCCTGCCGCCAACGATGGCGATTTACCGGCACCTGCCGGGTGCCATTCGGGATGGAGCGATTTTCGGCAAATCAGGGCGCGTCGAACAGCCCAGGCAAAACCCTGGCCAGGGTCCGATTGAAAGTCGGTTCCTGTTACAAAGCACCATTCTCAAGAGCTCTTCAGCAAGCCGGGAAGCCGAGCCCTTTCACAGCCTGGATTTATGCAGAGATCCCTTAGAACGTAAACTTCAGCGCCACGGTCGGGCTGGTCTGCGACTTGTGTCCCGGTCCATTGCCGCCGATGGCGCTGTTGCCGAAGCCGCTGCCCAAAAGCGTGTTGATGGATCCGGTGCCCATCAGCGCGGCCGCCGAAAAATCGAATTTTCCGCCGCTGCCGAAGCGAGGCGTGGTAAACATGGCGGCAGCCGAAGCCTGACCGACTCCGCCGCCCAGTGTGTTCGGTCTGCCGGTAAAAATTTCGCGGTAGGTCAGGCTGAGATTCCCGAACGCCGATCTCA
>JASHQQ010000303.1 GCA_030039035.1 Acidobacteriaceae bacterium
CCGTGGGCGAGTTGGATCACGCAAGTTGGCAGAAAGCGATTCTTCGCTGGTTTTCAGATCGCGAGACGGTTTGGGGCATCCGCGCGTATGCCGAATTGAGGGTGCAGACTTCCGAAGAGAGATTCCGTGTTCCCGACGTTGCGCTTCTCAGCCGCTCGGCTCCGCGTGAACAGATTGTGACCTGTCCGCCGCTGGCGGTTTTCGAAATCCTCTCGCCCGAGGATGCGATGACCCGGATGCTCGAAAAGCTGGCCGATTACGAGGCGATGGGCATCGGCGCAATATGGGTGATAGAGCCCAAGAAGCGGCGATATCTTCGCTATATCAAAGGGCAACTCGGCCCAGCCGAAGTCTTCGAGCTACCGGGCAGCGTTTTCAGCGTTCGATTTGACGAGATTGCTGCGCTGGTCGACTGATCGACCTCGGCGTATCGGCTCCTCGGGGCGATGTTCGTCAGGTAGTGCCAGGACATTTCTGAAATCAGAACCTGAACACCACCGCGAACTCGGCGCGGGCGTTGGCGCGCTTGTGCGGCGAGTAGCCCAGGTGCTGCGGGTCGAGGACGAACGAAGAGTAGATGTCGTCGCCGCCGGCGCGCAGCAACAGGCGCGGCCTCAGGGTGTACTGCAGGCCGATGCCGGCTCCGCCGGCAAAGGAGACATTGGGGTACGCGCTTTCGCCGCCCGTGTGCTCGCCTCCCAGCAGTCCGCGCGCATAGCCGCTCAACGGACCATAGAGATTGGCATGAATCTCGGGCCCGGCAAAGGCCATGTCGACAACCGGGGAGCCGGGATTGGTCTGGAAGCTGTGATTGTAGTAGCCTCCGTCGAGCAGCACGCCGAAGAACCGGCCCCAGTCGCGGGCAACATAGATCTCCACGCCCTCCAGCCCGCCGCGCGACTGGTTCACCTGGTTCAGGCTGGTATAGCCCAGGCCGACGGAGGCCTCGTATTTGTAGACGTGCTCGGCCTGATCGGGGGGCGGCGTCGTTCCCCCGGCCGGGGCAGCCTGGCCGGCGGCGACCAGGGGAAACAGCAGGGCCGGAACGGCGGCCCGGATGGATTGCGTCAACTTCCTCTTCAACGGCAGATTCTCCTCCGGTGCGAGTTTTCGGATTTCATGCCCCCGGCAGTCGAAAAGCCGGAGGGTTGAACCGCAGATCCTTCGACTCCTTCCGCCAAAGCGGACGTGGCTCAGGATGACAGCGGCAATTCAGATTGCGAACTTCCGGGACGGGACACCAGGTTCCGCTTGACTTTCCCAGACTATCTTCTCAAACCCCGCCTGTCGAAACGGCATCACGGCGACTGCACCGCGACCGCCTGCCCGAGCGTGAGGGTCTTTGCGGAAGTGTCCGTTACTGTGACGGCCGTTCCGCGAGGAAGGAAGCGGCGAATCACTTCGGGCCGCGACCAGTCGAGGTTCCAGCCATCCTGGATGGCGACCACGGTGTACTGTCCGGGCGCCGCATCGCGCAGCGAAAAGCTGCCGTCGGAGTCGGACTGGTCGCGCCGCGCCAGTTCTTCGATGGCGGCCAGGTCGGTGGGCACCAGCACCACCATGGCGCCGGCAAAGCCCTTGCCGTCCTTGCGCGCAAAGCCCTCCACGCGCAGGTCCCCCGGCGCGACGGTCAGCACGATTCTCAAAGGCCGGTCTCCGACGTTCAGCACGTTTCCGCTGTGCGAGCGGTCGCCCACGGCCGTGGCGATCACGGCCAGCCGCCGGCCCGAGGCGTAAGCCGAGATCGCCCACCGGCCCGGCGCGATGGAAGGATAGCGGAACCCGCCCCGCGTCGCGCTGGCCGGCGTGGCGTCATGGCGATCGCCATCCAATGGCTCCAGGGTCACGGTGATATCGGGAGGAAGCGACGAGCCTGGCGCCGGCTTGAGCGTGCCCGAGACCTCAACGGTCGGAGTGCCGCCCGAAGAGTCGATCTGCTGGCTCGCGGTCGCGTCCAGTTCCATCACACGCGGCGGATCTCCCAGCGACAACTCGTAATGGCCGGGCGCGACGCCCGCGAACTCCCTTCCATCGAATATTTCCGGGCTTTCGGACGAGATTTCGGTGCCGAAGATCGACTGGCGCAACTCGGGCCGCGCCAGCGAGCCATCCTGCCGGTCCGGAGTCTGAACCGTGAGGTGCAGCGAGGGAACCGCGTGCAGGCTGATGTTGGCCTGCTCCGTCTCGCCCGCGGAGAGCGGAATCGGCGTTGCGGAGGATTCGTCGTTCGTGGAGTCGAAGAAGGTGACCGGATAGCTCACATCGAGCGCCGCGGCGGCCTCGTCGCCAGGCGCAGGACCCGACGTTCCCGAGGCGCGATGCAGCGAATACCAGGGCTCGGCCGTGACGGCCACCAGGTAGTCGCCGGCTTCCAGATTGCCGAACTCGTATGCGCCGGTGTCGTCGGTCGTCGCCGAGTCGACATGAGTGATCCGCTCGCCGAGCTTCGGTTTCCGCGGCTTGCGGAAGATCATGACTCTGGCGCCCTCCACCGGGTCGCCGCCGTCGCCGGTGACCTGTCCGCGGAGAATCGCGGCGGGCGTCAGACGGAATGTGAGGCCGCTCGTATCCTGGCCGGCGCCGGTCACGATGGCCGTGCTGTAATCGTCGTGCTCGTCGTAGAACGCGGTGCGATAGCCGCGCTTGGAAGCCGTAAACTGATATTTTGCCGCCGGCAGCCCGGCCAGCACGAAATGTCCATCGTTGTCGGAAAGCACCGACTCGACGACGTGGCTGTCCTCCTCATCCAGCACAGCCACTGAGGCGCGGCGGACAGGCTCGCCAGTCAGCGCGTTGATCGCGGTCCCGGAGATTCGATACGGGCCCGTCGCGGGCGACTTTGATGCCGGCTGCGGCGGCGTCTGCGCCGCGACGATTGGAAGCGCACCGGCAAGCGCGAGCAGAAGCACGGCGGCGCCGCAGCGCCGGCACAGCGCGGTCGAATTGAGGACAAGGCAGGCCATCAGTGCGCCGGCGCCTCCAGGACAAGGCTGCCCGTCTCCCCGGGAGACAGGGTGATCGGCTGCCCGGGGTCGGGGAGTGCGGCCAATACCTCGCGATTCCGGTATTCCAGCTCCACGGGGCCGGCAAAAATGAAGACGTGGTAACCGCCCGGTGTCAGTCCTTCCAGCGTCATGCTTCCGCCGGAGGACGGCCGCAGCGTTACCGGCACGATGTCGGTGGTGCTGTCGAAGTCGGGGACAACATACACGGTGTAGAAAGGTTCCTCTCCAACGCCCAGGCTGGAAAGCGATGCAGGCAACGTCAGCGTGAGCTTCGCGCAGTCGTCGCGCAGGGTCAGGATGAGGGGCGCAGTAGCGCCGGAAGGCCCGATCGTCAGCGGCTCTCGCGCCAGATTGACTCCTCCCGCGGCGAACGACGATTCGCACAGACCAACCATCGCGACTCGCAAGTGGATCCAGTACGGACCGGGCGCGGTGTACTCGACATCCAGCGGGCCTTCCTGGATTTCCCCGTGGGCAATGGCGGTGGAGGCTCCGTCGGCCATCCACCCTCCCGTCTGGCTTGCCGTAACCACCACGGATCCTCGCGGATTCGGCGGCGCCGATGACGCGGCGTGGACCAGGTCAAGCTGCACCGGGGTGGGGCGAGCCACCGAGAGTGGCACGCGCAGATTGGAAATGGCGTGACCGGCCACCGAGAACTCGACCGATCCCACGTACGGCCACGCATTCGGAGAGATGGCCCGCACCGTGCTGCCCCGCAGCAGCCTGAGCTGCAGAGGCGCCGTTGCCGAGAGCTGCAACGAGTAGGCGCCATCGGGCAGCAGGGCCTGGACGGTGCGCGTGGCCGGATCGTATTGCGCGGAATAGGGAAGCTGGCGGCCCTGCGCATCCATCACCGTTGCGGAGAAGTTCATTCCCGCGCGATCGGCTGCGCCTGTCGCGCCGGCGCGGTCGTCGGGGAAGGTCGCGGTCGCCGTCACGGCGTGGAAAGGCTCGAGCGTGAGGTTGATGTTGGCCTGCGCTTCCTCGCCGTTGGCCACGCGAATCTTTGCCGCGCCGGCAAGGTCGCGGGCATCGGGAAAGAACTGGCTGGCGTAACCGTCGCGCACCACGTCGCCGCCCCTGCCGGCGGCGAAAACGCTGCTTGCCTCCTCGCTGTCCAGCGCGGGATTGGTGTACACCGCGTATTCGCCATTGGGCAGTCCGGCGAAGCGAAAGCTTCCGTCGCTCCACGTCTTTGTGGCGGTCATCGCCTGCCACACTCCGCGCCCGTCCTGGACGGTCCTCCGCAGAAGCTGCACCTCGATGCCTTCGGCCGGATCGCCGGTGGAAAGCCCCACCTGTCCGCGGATGGCATTGGTGGGCGCCAGCGAAAAGTCGAGATCCGGCATTCCGGTCTCGACGATGACGTTGTGCGCCGAGCCGGTGGCGTCGTCGATCTCCATTCGTCCGCCGGCATTGGACCGGTCCAGGTAGCCCGGCTTCACCACCTCGAAGATCTGCGGTCCGGCCGGCAGGTCCGGAATCTCGAACCGCCCGTCATTGTCGGTGAGCGCTCCGGTCGCCGCGTCGCCTTCGATGCGCACCAGCGCGCGCGCCAGCGGCTCCCCGGTGACGGCATTGCGAACCACCCCGTGAACGCCGATGGTTGCGCTCGCGGCGGGAAGCGGCGAGGCGGGCGGCGCGGGATCCGACTCCGCGTCCTGCGCGACAGCCATCGCGGCGGCCATCGCCACGGCGAGCGCGCAACACGCCGCCGGAGCGCGCCGTCGGGCGCGCGCGAAAGAGCCGTGCGGGCGGGCCGGCCGGCGATGGAGTGCTCCAGCGTCCACTCCTTATTGTGACGGTTCTTCACGGCAAAAGGGAATCGGCCAGAAAGGAAAACCGCGAGCGGGCGGCTGCGGCCCGGAATGGATCTAGGGATCGAGATACCAGGGAATGTTGATGACGATGATCCGGCGGTTGCCGCGGACCAGCAGCAGGACCTTGAGCAGGTCGGCGCGGCGGTTGTGCAGCAGATTTTCCCACCAGTGGCGCACCACCAGCTCCGGCACCAGCACGCAGATCTTGTGGAATGCGGATTCCCGCTCCACCGTCAGCACGTAGTCGATGACCGGTTGAAGGACGAGGCGATAGGGCGAGTGCAGAATCTCCAGTTTGGGAACGCATTTCCCCGCCTCGCGCAGCGGAGCGGCAATCTTCTCCTCCCACACCTTGCAGATGTCGTCCAGCTCGTCGGCGACCTGCACGTGCAGGCAGCGGATGTCGTTGGACATCGACAGGGCAAAGGAGAGCGCCTTTTCGGTGATGCGGCTCCAGCGGTCGACGGGGACAATGACGATCGGTTCGGTGACCTCGGCCGGAACGATCGGCCGGAAAAGTTCCGTGGCCTGCGCTACGCGAACGTAATGGCGCTTGACCGCGCGCATGAGCAGGATCATGACGAGGATCAGGACCGCGGTGATCCACGCCCCTTCGACAAACTTGGCCACCAGCACCACCAACGTGGTGATGCCGGTGGCCAATGCGCCCAGGCCGTTTACGAACATGCGCACGGGCGCGTTGCCTTGCCGTTTCCAGTGCATGACCATGCCCGCCTGCGACAGCGTAAAGGCCATGAAGGCGCCGATCGCGTAGAGCGGAATCAGGCGGTCGGTGACCCCGCCGAAGATGACAAGAAGCGAGCCGGTGAGGAGGACCAGAACATAGATGCCCCACGAATACAGCAGCCGCCGGCCGCGGAGGAGAAACACGTGCGGCATGAAGTTGTCGCGCGCAATGGCCCGCGTGAGCCGCGGAAAATCGGCAAAGGCGGTGTTGGCCGAGAGCGCCAGCACCAGCAGCACCGACGCAATGGTCACGTAATAGAACCATCCGCGCCCCATCACGGCGCGGGTCAGCATGGACAGCACGCTTTCGTAGCCGGGACCGTTGGGGTCGGTGGCGGCGACGCCATAGGCGCGGCAAAGAAGAGCGATTCCGAGAAGAAGAATGGCCAGCAGGGCGATGATGATGGTCAGCGTGATCCTCGCGTTTTTGCG
>JASHQQ010000304.1 GCA_030039035.1 Acidobacteriaceae bacterium
GCACTCTGGCTGCATGGCCGCGCAGACTTTGAGACGTATAACACGAGGCTGCTAAGTGGGCGTTTCAAGAATGTCACCTGCGCGAATCTGCAAATCCTTGTTCGCTTTTTGAGGCCTGACTTCGCGGTGGTGCACTGGATATGGACGTTACAGGGCGACAGGAATGTCGATGGTACCGCGCGACAGCGGCGTTTCGGAATGATGACGATGATCGCCGAGAAGCGGAATGGCAAGTGGCAGGTCGACGCCGCGCAGAACGACAATGCCGACCCCGGCCCCGCCCCCGAACTCGGCAATGACGTAAGGCCGGTCGTGCCCATTCCGGGCTCGACCCCGACGCGGCCTTGAGCATCAGGAAATCGGCTTCAGAAACATCCTGCCGTATGCGATGAACGCCATGAGCAGACCCAGCACGGCGCTTAGGAGAACCGAGGCGGTCTCGCGGTATTTGACGTGGACCCAGACAAACACAAGGCTCTCGATCGTCAGGACCGCGGCGCTCACCACCGTAAGCCCCGGCTGCCAATGTAAGGCGGCGGGGACGATCAGCCCGACCGTGCATACGAGTTCGAGGATGCCAAGGGCCATCCAGACTTTGCGGGGCAACGCGCCAAAGGACGGAACCTGCCCGGATACCCTGTCGAACATGAAGGTCTTCATGACGCCAGACGCTCCGTAGAGGAACGCGGTGAGGACCTGCAAGGCCCACAAAAGGATGTTCATCCTGTGCCTCTTCCCGGTTTTCGCGCGACGTTTTCGCGGGAACGTTCCGCGCAGGGCGGTTTCTTCATGACGATCTCCCCGCGGCGTTGCACAAAAGGACCTATTGGGGGACGGTCGCGTACTTGCCCGACTTGACCCACAGCAGTTCCGTGCCGTCGGTCACGCTGTCAGGATTCTTGACGATGAGAAGCAGCACGGTCTGCGGCGCATAGCACCGCAGGTAGACGAGCGACTGCGTGTCTCCTCCGCCGCCGAACGCGGTTTCGAGATTGAACCTTGCCGGCGCGTGGTCGATGCGATAGACGCCGTCGTTCGTCTCCGAAACGATCTCGTGCATGCCTCCGCCGGAGAATGTCCAGTGTCCCTGTGAATTCGCGCCCATCCTGTAGCTCGGATCCGGCTCGTTGGCGACATCCAGATCGACGGCGACCTGGAAGCCGCTCGTGACCGGCTCCATCGTGCCCGCCTGCACGACGCGATAAAGCACCGTGCACGCATCGGTCGATCCCGGACCGTAGATCGCCTTCACGAAGTTGCGCCCATCGTCTCCGGTAAGTTCGGCGATCCTTTGTTCTTCAGTGGGCGGCGGGGGAGCGGCGGCGGCGGCGGCACAGGCCGCGGGCACGGCAAAGACCGAATCCGGCGGCGCGGCGAAGCTGAAGTCGGTCACCTCGACGATGGTTTTGGGCGCGGCGCCCGGCGCAGTCATCTGCGCCTTGAGAAGAAGGCCGGTTTTGGGATCGATCCACGCCTTCGCCGTGCCGGCGCTGCCGGCATCGACTTCGAGCACATTGGCGGCGATCCCGTGAAGCGTCTCCGTACCGGTTTGTTTCGCGTTGCCGCCGGTCATGTCGGAGGCGTTGGCGAACGGGTCGCCCCAGTCGCCGGAAAACGTGCCGGTCCCGCAACCGCCGGCAGCATTGCCAGTGGACCACGTGACGCTGGTGTGCTTGTCGAGATCGTAGAGCGTCATCGTATGCGCGGCGGCGGGATCGGTCGCCTTGTCCGCGCCGGTCTGCTCAACGAGCACCTTCGATCCGTTGCGCGAGGTCTTCATCCATTCGCCCGGGCCGAACATGGAGTTGATCAGCGTGACAGTGTAGGCCGTCGGCGGAACGGGCGCCTGAGCCGGCAGGTTGGGGTTGCAGCTCAAGGCAACAGGGATGCAGGCGCAGCAAATCGCAATCGTCCGCAGGTTCATGGTCGTATGCCTCGGAACTCGCGACGCGTATTCGGGATAGAGACCCATGTTCGTAGTTGCAGGCGGGTGCATTCAATATAGCAACTGACGGTATCGCTTCCGTCGCCAAATCGTCGCACGGTGCGCGGGTCGGCGAGCGCGTCGACGCTCGCGCGCCTGGCTTACTGCGCTTTCCTGAAATCGAAATACGCCAGGTTCATATTGCCGCCGGTGAGGATATGAACCGTTAGCACGTTTTTGCCGCCGGAGAGATGCAACCGCACCAGGTCGCGCGCCAGGTCCCAGTGGTGCCATTGGCGCCACGCCAGCGGATCGGCGGCATTGTAGGTGGAAGCAATGCTGAGCGGTCCCGTCGCCGGCTTGCCGTTCACGTCGATGGAGATGCTGCCGCCGCGCTGCGAGGTGTAGAGCAGGTCGCCGGTGTAGTCGCCGCGGCGCGCGGCAAAGACGGTGAGATTGAACCACTCGCCCGGCTCGGTCCAACCCACGTAAAGCTGGTTTTCGGGCGGCGTCACCAGGTTGTAAGGGCTGTTATCGATCTGGTCAGTGGAATGAAATTTGGTGTAGGAGGTGTCGACGCCCTCGTTCTTGCGGAACTCGTTCAGATAGGCTCCATTGGCGGGGTTCAGCCCTCCGCTGCCGTTGTTTTTCGCGTCGGAGTCGTGATAGGCCACGCCCTCGCCGCCGCGATCGTACCAGGCGCATTGCACTCGGCCAGGAATCTTCTGCGGCCCTCCGGCATAGCGGCTGTCCTGGAAGGGAGTGCCTTTGTAACGGGTCAGGTAGTCGGTCCTGTAGGCCCAGATGGCGACGCCGGCGAAGAGCACGAAGAGCAGGGAAAAGCGCAGCGCGGCCCGGAGCCAGTTTGTCTTTGCTGAATTTGCCTCAGGAGTGGTTGGCGCTTCCGGCGCTTGGTCAGGCATCAGAGCAGCTCCCGGCCTGCGGGGCGGCCGAATGAGATCTCATCGTGCCGATTTGAATGCGGTATCGCAGCGACAAGACTGGCGATATCGAACTCGAATGGCTCGAAAGACACGTTCCGCTGGCGCGCGCCCTGCCCGACAGGGCAGTCCGACACTCCCATGGTCGAATTCATCTTCGCAGACGAGCAGGGGACCACCTCGTTGGAATCTCGCATTCCCAGCCGCACCTTGTTTACCTTTCAATGAGCCAGCTTTGCCATTGTAGATGCCGATGACGCAGCGACTCAAAGCCTCCGGGCGCGGCATCGATCGCCTCTGCTATCCTGAAGCGTTTACCCAGGCCGGGAGAATGGGCGCCATGCCGGAACATCGAGCCAGAAAGCACCACCAGGATCGCGTGGCCGAGACCCTGCGTCTCGAGATCGGCACCATGATCGAGGGCGAGCTTGTGGACCCGCGCATCGGCCACTGCTACGTAAGCGAGTTGTCGCTCAACCCCGGCGGCAAGTCGGCCCGCGTCTACGTGACGGTGGACGCGCCCAGGGACGAGATCGAGAAGGCTGAAGCCGATACGATCGCCGGCCTGGAAGCCGCCAAAGGATACATTCGCCACGAGCTGAAGGAACGCATGGGCGTACGCCACATCCCGGAGCTGATCTTTCTCGCCGACCGTTCCGGAAGGTTGCAGGCGCGCATCGAAGAACTCATGACCCGCACGCGAAGGCCCGCCCCGGTGGGCAGGCCGCCCACAGCGGACCGGCCTGCGAAACCGGGCACGCATCCGGGAGCTGCCGCGGTCGAGCGACCGCGCGTGGAATAGCCACCCATGAACCGACCCTTCCCCGAACCTGACGCCGACAGCGCGGCCGCAGGGATACTGCGCGTCGCCGCGGCGCGGCATGCGGCAGGGCAGGAGAGTTCCGGCGACGATCCGGTTGCCCGGATCGTCGCGGCGATCGGGCGCGGCGAGCGGTTTCTGGTGACATCGCACTGCCGTCCCGACGGCGACGCGGTGGGCAGCATGCTGGCCATGGGAATGCTCCTCGAGCAGATGGGCAAGCGTGCCGACCTGGTGACCGCCGACCGCGTTCCCCTGGTGTATCGCGGCCTGCCCCACGCCGGCTCCATTCGCTCGGCGATGCGCGTGCATGGTCCGTACGATGCCGCCATTCTTCTGGAGTGCGACGGCCTGGAGCGCGCGCGGCTGAAAGGCCTGGAGGATCTCTTCCTCATCAACATCGATCACCACCTGAGCGGACGCGACTTCGGCCAAATCAACTGGATCGACCACGAGGCGGCCAGCGTGGGCGAGATGGTGAACCGGCTGCGCAAAGCCGCCGGCGTCGCGCTCACCCGGGAGATGGCCGTCTGCCTCTACACCACGCTGCTGACCGATACCGGCGGCTTCTGCTACGGATCCACCAATGCCTCGACCTTTGCCCTGGCGCACGAGCTGGCGCTGGCCGGAGCCGACCCCGTGCGCATCGCGCAGGATATCTACTTCTCCACCACGACCGCCAAAATCCTGCTGCTGGGCGCGGCCCTCACCACCTTGAATCGCGAAGGCCGGCTGGCGTGGCTCTGGATCACGCACCAGGATATGGTGCGCACCTGCGCGACCGAGGAGGACTGCGAAGGCATTGTGAATTATGCGGTGTGCATCACGGGCGTGGAGGCAGCAGTGTTTCTGCGCGAACTGCCGGAGCGGCGCGTCCGCCTGAGCTTGCGCAGCAAGGGACGCATCAACGTGGCGGCGATCGCCGAGCGGCTGGGCGGCGGCGGGCATGAGAACGCCGCCGGCTGCACGGTGGAGGGTCCGCTGCCCCGCGCGCTGGACGAGATCCTCGCCGAGCTGCGTCCCGCCGTGGGCGACTTTGCCGCGAGCCCGGCTGAAGCCCAGTGAGCCGCTTCCCCAATCTGGTAGCCTTGTCCCTGTCGAAAGACGACGCGAATCTGCGCTGGATGCAGCCTCCTCTCCGGCGGGCATTCCCCTTGCGCCTCGACCGGAAGCCGGGAACCGATGCGCCGCCGGAGCCATCAGGCGGCCGAACCGTTCGAGCACCGCAGGAGACTCCTCTGGAATCTGCGACTCAAGGCGCGCTCGAAAACCTGCGCCGTCGGCTGCCGCGAAAGGCCACCGCTTGGGAAGCCGCCGTCTTTCTTCTCTTCGCGGTCTTCTTTCTTCTCTATGGAGTGACGCCTCTGCTCGGCGGCGACGGCCTGGGACTGGTGGGCGCCGACGAGCCCCGCTATGCGCAGATCGCGCACGAGATGCTCGACCGCTTCGACCACGCGCATGGCTTCAAGGCCCGGCTGAGCGCCTGCGTGACGCCCTATCTCTACGGGCGTCCGTGGCTGGAAAAGCCCGCGCTCTACTATTGGCGGGCGATGTTCGTTTTCCAGGAGTTCGGTGTTCACGACTGGTCGGCGCGGCTGCCATCGACCAGTTTCGCGTTCATCATGGTGGCCCTCATCTATCTGCACATGAAGCGGTTCCGGCCGGGGGGGCATCTGGATGCGGCGCTGATCACCGTGGCCAGTACGGGAATCATCGCCTTCGCGCGCGGCGCGTCGACCGATATGCAGATGGCCGCGCCGCTCGCCATCGGATTGCTCGGCTGGTATGCCTGGTACGAGACCGACTCGAAGTTCTGGCTCTTCGACATCTACTTCTTTACCGGCGTGGCCACGCTCGCCAAGGGACCGGTTGCGCCGTTGCTGGCCATCCTGATCATTGCCGCGTTCGCCTTTCTGCGCCAGGAATGGCACCTGCTCGAGCGTTCGCTGTGGTGGCCGGGCGTCGCGCTCTATTTCGCGATTGTGCTGCCGTGGTTCATCGCCGTTCAGCACCAGAACCCGACCTTCTTCAGGGAGTTTTTCTTCGAGCACAACCTGGAGCGCTTTGCCACCGACCGGTATGCGCACACCCACCCTGTCTGGTACTACCTGGTGGTCGCGCTGCTGGGCATGATGCCATGGACCGTGGTAGCCGTGCGCGCGCTCGTCGACGGCATCCAGACTTCGGTGGCCGAGTGGCGCATCCGCCATGCTGGCAAAAAGCTGCGCCCCGTCCATCGCCCCGGCGATGCCTTTCCGGAGTTCCTGGTGCTATGGGCGCTCATCCCCATCGTCTTTTTCTCTTTTTCAAGGTCCAAGCTACCCGGCTACATCCTGCCTTCGATTCCACCCATCACCATCCTCACCGGAGACTACCTGTACCGCCGCCGCCGGCACGGGCTGAACCGCTGGGAGCTGCTGGGCCACGCCGTCCTGGTGGGCGCCATGACCCTGTTTGCGTTGACCCTGCCGTGGTTCGTGGCCCACGGCGCGCATTGGCCGCCTGCGCATGCGCTGGCGGCGGCGACCCTGGCGTCGTGCGGAGCCGCCCTGCTGATCCTTATCGTGGTCCATGGCTGGGGTGTGGCGCGATTGCGGCTGGCGACGACCTGCGTGCTCGTGGTGCTGATGCTGATTCTCTACGGGGTGGGACCCGTCTTCGGCATTCCGGCGATGGACGCAACCAAGCACACGATTCGTCTGCTCGACCGCGCGTATTCCGCGCGCCCGCTCTATGAGCGGCTGGAAGGCCTGGCGCCGCCCGACGAGACGATCGCCGTTTTTCGCGTGCGGCGCGACGTGGAATATGGGCTTTCGTTTTACGGTAATCGCGAGGTGGTCAATTACGAGGACAGCGGCGTGCCGGGCGAGCAGCATCTGCTGGTGGTGCGCGTGACCGGACACGGCGGCGCGGATCTGCACACGCTGGGCGCGCTCGACGAGTATCTGGAAGGCCGTCCCTACGAACCGCTCTTCAGTTGGCCGGAGCAAGGACTCATTGTCTACATGGTGGGCAGCCGCGAGAAGTGAGGTTCCCGGTGTGGACCTTTGCGGCGGTTCCAGCGTCGGGAGCGTCGTATCCTATGGGGTTCGGGCGCACGCCGGGCATTTGCAGCCGGACGCGACTCGTGGCACAGTAACCGGAAGGACCAATCCGGCAAGGGCGGTTTTGACCGCCGGCAGAAGCCGCTGATGGTTGCTACTTGCGTTTTTCGGCGTCGTCCAATAGGGATAGACCATGGCGTCAGGCGTTTCCATTGAAGTCCTGGACCTGCGGCACTTCGCCGCGCCGTTGCTCCGCACGGTGCTGGAAGCCGAGGGCGAAGTGTGGAAACAGCGCCTGCACTGGGACTACCGCGCCTCGGCCAAATTGCTGATGCAGTATCTCGACAGCCACATGCTGCCGGGTTACGTCGCGCTCGAAAGCGGCCAGGTGACCGGTTACGTCTTCTGCGTCTACGAAGAGACGAAGGCAGTGATTGGCGATGTCTTTGCCATGCCGGGCGCCAACGGCAATTCCCGCTTCGGAACGGATTCGCCACGCGAGGTGGAGTCGACTCTGCTGCGGCACCTCTTCGAGACGCTGCTCAACTCGCCCCAGCTCTGCCGCATCGAATCGCAACTGCTCCTGCATCCCTCCGGCACGCACGCCGGCAGCTTTCGCGGCGCGGGGTTCCAGGTCTTCCGCCGGCTGTTCATGGTTCGGCAGCTTGAAGCCGCAATGACGGAGCCGCGTCTGGAGCTGCCCGCCGAGCTGGAGCTGCGCCCGTGGCGCGACGACGACCTGAACGCCGCCGCCCGGCTGATCGCCGAGGCGTACAAGGGTCACTCCGACAGCGAGATCAATGACCAGTACTGCTCGGTGCAGGGCTCGATGCGCTTTCTGCACAATATCGCGCGCTACTCCGGCTGCGGTGTCTTCGCGCCGCAAGTGTCGCACGTGGTGCTCGAGCGCCACACGCACGAGCTGATCGCGCTGGTGCTGGGCTCTCGCGTCAGCCCGCAGAGCGGCCATATCACGCAGCTTTGCGTGCATCCGAACTGCCGGCGGCGCGGCCTGGCGCGCGCGCTGCTTTCCATCGCCGCGGACTGTTTCGTCAAGCTGGGCGCCAGCGAAATCTCGCTCACCGTCACCGAGGCCAACACCGACGCGATTGAGCTCTATCGCACGGATGGATACAAGACCGCGCACACCTTCGATGCCGCGGTGTGGCAGCGAAGCTGAACTCGGATTCAATTGTCATCCTGGGCGACCGGACACTGACCCTCAGCGAAGCCGGGGGAAGCGGGAGGGAGTCGAAGGATCTGCGTTTCCCGCGCAGTTCCGGCGAATCTACCTCGCGATGAAATACATCACCCAGCTCAGTACGATCGCCGACAGCACGAAGAGCGCGAAACAATACGCACCGTAGCGGAACATGCGCCGGGGCGTCTCGCGCTGCGTGATGCCGAACACGGTCGACACGAACAACGCGAAGAGCAGCACCGCGGTGAAATGCGTGGGCCGGAAGATCACTGGGCCTTCCTCCCGGTACGCAGGTTGTGCGCGTCTACGGCGGCGATCACGTTGAGCAGCCCGGCGACGACAATGAAGCGCGTGCCCCAGTCGGCGGTGGTGACCTGCACCGGATCGCCGCCCAGGCCGATGGCGCGGCCGAGGAAATAGAGCAGGCCGTTGCCCAGGTCGCCGATCAGGCACAGGAAGTCGAGCACCTCATTGCCGCTCGAGTAGATCTTGCCCTGCATGGCCAGCCCGAGAATGAACATACCCAGGATGGACGCCGCCAGCAGCGCGCCGCGTCCCCACTTGTGCAGCACGAAGTGACCCGCACCCGGCACCAGCCAGCCGGCGATCAACGGCAGATAGACAAAGCCCTGCTGGGTCGACTGCGGCGCGGCGCTGCTCTTGTTCTCCTGCGTTGGCATCCCTACTTGACTATATCGTACGCACCCGTCGGGTCTTCGTCGCGGGGGCGGCTGGCGGACGGACGAAGCCGAAGGATCTGCCCTGAAGACAGCTCCTCGCCACTCCTCATGCTGTCATCCTGAGACGCATGCGAACGATCCGCGGCCGTGTTTTCATTGCCCCGGGTGGAACCCTGTTCCATGCCCGACTGCGGTTGCGACAGCCGTCTTGTCCGACCAGCCTCTGGACCACCACTCCTAATTCGCTTTCGCGGGCGGCGGCCCGTTGAGAGAAACGTTCATGTCATCGACGTCGCCGGCAACCTGAACCGGGATTTCCTTGTCGGCGTAGTGACGCGGAGTTTTTGCTGCGGGATCGGCTTGCCCGCCGGAATTCTCCGCATCCTGCGCCGCGGAGACCTGCAGGATGTAGCTGCCCTCGGGAACATAGTCGAACGAATAGCTGCCGCCGTCATCGTCATCGAGCTGGATCTCGAGAGCCTTCTCGCGGTCGTCGGCGTAGAGCAGGCGCAGCGTCGCGTGTCCCACCGGATGCCCGTCGGACAGCGCGCTCACATTGCCCGATACTTCATGCAATCCCGTCAGCGGAATGACGATGTCCTCGCCGGTGACCGTGTCTCCGGCCTGCACCTTGACCGATTCGGATTTCTTGCGGCGGAAGGTGTTGCCGAGGCAGACCGGCAAGGCCGTGTCCTCGGAGTCGGAAGGCAGCAGCGCGCAGACCCGGTACTCGCCGGCAGCCAGGTTGGTCACCGCGTACCTTCCGTGACTGTCGCTGGTTGCATGAATCGACCAGCTATCGAGAAGCGGCAAGCCTGCAGGCGTCCAGCTATCCTTCGCGGTTTTGCGGAAAAGCTGGAAATGCATCCCGATAGCCGGGCTGCCGTCGTCGTAAGAGACGGTTCCATCGATCTCCGCGGCACGCTCGATCTCGAGTGAAACGTCGCTGGTGCGGTGCACGGCGACGGCCACCTCGGTGAGATGATCCTTCCACTGTTCGATGGCATCGCGGCTGCGCAAAGTGTCGTTGGCAAGATCCTTGAGATGGGTGAAATCGAGGCCGAGCTGTGGATCGAGGTAGCCCTCGAGGGTGGCGAATGCATAGTATTGGCCGGGCTTCACCGCCTCAATGCGAAAGCGTCCGTCGAGATCGGTTGTCGCGCTCTCCAATGCGGGCAGCGGCATGCTGTCATCGAGTTTTCCGCCCTCCGGGGGCGCGGCAGTCAGCGTCACCTGGGCAAAGCGCGCGGGCTTGCCGGTATCGGCGCAGATCACGATTCCGGTGACGACGCCTTTGGTCGGATCGGGCTTGTTCGGTTTCTTCTTCCCGCATCCGCCGGCGAGCAGGCATACGGCCGGCGCAACCCATAGCCAACGACACGCCATCGCAAGACCGGTTCTCGAAATACGATGAGGCATTTTCGGGTCGTTTGAAGGTGGCTTTTCTTGAGGAAAAAGCCACTTGGCAAGTTCGCTCTGCCCAGCACTGTTTCGAAAATCGGGACAACCCCCGAAACCGAATCAGGACTCAGGGAATTGTAGCGCCGACTGCGCCACCGGCTGGTAGCTTTTGCGGTGCAGCGGCGTGGGTCCCAGCCGCGCCAGCGCGGCAAGATGCTCGGGCGAACAATAGCCTTTATGGCTGGCGAGGCCGTAGCCGGGGAATTGCGCGTCGAGCTCGACGAGCAGGCGGTCACGATGCACCTTGGCCAGCACGCTGGCGGCGGCGATGGAGAGACTCGCGGAGTCGCCCTGAATGATCGACTGCTGCGGGCAGGGCCAGTCGATCGTGTCCACGCCGTCGATGAGCAGATAGTCGGGCAGAACTGTAAGCTGCTCGACGGCCAGGCGCATGGCCAGCAGCGAGGCGCGGCGAATGTTGATGCGGTCGATGGTCTCGACATCTACGGCAGCCACGGCCCAAGCAGCAGCCCTGGTCTTGATCTTCACTTCGAATGCGTTGCGCTGGATTTCGGTCAGCAGCTTCGAGTCGGTCAATCCGCCGAAGCGCGTTCCGGGAACGAGAATGACGGCCGCGGCGACGACGGGGCCGAACATCGGCCCCCGGCCCACTTCATCGAGGCCTGCGACTTGCTTGGCGCCGCAACTCCACGCGGCTTTCTCGAGCGACCAACCGCAGACCCGCGCCCTCGCCATGCAAGCAGTATAGAAAGGGAAGCCCTCGGCTGCTGAGCCGAGGGCTGTGCATCCTGTGGAATGTCGGTAGGTCTGCGACGCGTGCGTCGCGAGTCGCCGCGGAAAGGCTCAACTTGTCGTCTTTTAAAGGGACGGCATCAGCCGTGCCGAAAAGACAGCAAAACAAGCGCGGGCTCTATGGATCGCAGCATAAGGAATGTCCGATTGTCATCCCGAGACGAAGTCCCGCGCAGCGGGGCGGAGTCGAAGGATCTGCGGCTCGCCTTCTTTCGCTGGGTGCTGGGGTGCCCCCGGTCTCGGTTTGAGACCGGGGAATGAAATCGTCTACGCTCGTGCCTTGCCCGTTTCGCGATCCACTTCCTTCAGGCGGGCGGCCTTGCCGCGCAGTCCGCGAAGGTAGAAGAGCTTGGCGCGGCGCACCTTGTAACTGCGGATCTTCTCAATCTTGTCGATGACCTTGGAGTTGAAGGGGAAGATGCGCTCCACGCCCTGGCCGAAGCTCATTTTGCGCACGGTGAAGCTGCCCTGCGGGCCGCGGTTGACGGCGATCACCAGGCCCTCGAAGGCCTGCAGGCGCTCTTTGTCGCCTTCCTTGATCTTCACCTGGACGCGAATCTGGTCGCCGGGCTCGAAGTCCGGCAGATCGGTGCGCTTCAGCTTCTCAGCCAGGCGCTGCATAACGGGATGAATCGACATGGTGGCTTTCCTGCGGGTGAACTCAGAACCTCAAGTTTATCAGACAAGTGGGCGTCGCGCCAAAGGCGGGATCGTGACCTCTGCTTCGGCGGTAGTGTCCTAGGACCGCGTTGCTGTAGTTGAGCCTGCCTCTCCGCCTCGAATGTCCGTCCTTACTCTACCGATTTGACAAACGGCTCACCTGAGCGCATTCTCGCTGCACCGAGTTCCCCCTTCCAAAACACTAGGCGTTAGGCCTCCCAACATCAAACTACTGAAGAGGACCAGGAAAATGCACACCCTGATACTCAAATTGGCAGTCAAAATGCTAACCTTGGCGACCCGTGAAGAAGGGCAGAACCTGATCGAATACACCTTGGTCTTAGTTCTCGTCGTATTCGGAGCAACGGCAGCCGTGCAGGCTTTGGGGAAAGGTCTGGATTCAGCCTTCACATTCATCAGCAACACGCTGGCCAGCAGCCTCACATAATCGAGGCACCACGCAGCAACTCAGAACAAGGACACTACTCGGGGCAGATCGCGTCCT
>JASHQQ010000305.1 GCA_030039035.1 Acidobacteriaceae bacterium
TTCCCAAGGGAACGGATTCCGGGAAATGCCGTAATCTTGAAGTGCGCATGAAGACTGCCCGAGCAGCACCAGGACGCGATCTGCGGCCGATTCCCGTTTGGCTCGCTATCTTCTGCGCCTGCATTGCGCCGATGCTGGCGCAAAATCCCGCCACTCCGACAACAGCTACCCCGCCAGCCGCAACGCCAGCCGGTGAAGCGCCGGCCGCGATTCATGGCGTGATCGATCTCGATGGCCCGTGGCGGTTCCAGATCGGAGACGATCCGGGGTGGGCCGATCCGGGCTACGACGATTCGAAGTGGCAGACGGTGACGCTGGGACAGACGCTGGCCGACCAGGGAATCGACACCTACTCCGGCTACGCATGGTACCGCCTGCGCCTGCAACCGCAGCAGCTCGCGCAATTCGGCAATCTCCGCGACAACGGGCCGCTCGCCCTGCTGTTGACCAGCTACACGGTCGGCCAGATGGAAGCCTACGTGAACGGCGTCGAGTCGGGACACACACGCGGCATGAAGGACAAGCCCTCGATGTACCAGTCCCCGCCAATCGTGGTGCCGCTGACTCAGCCGTCGGGCGGCGCGGTGGTGCTGGCGATCCGCACCTGGGCCGGGCCCAGCATTCCCATTCACCACGGCTTGCTCGACCGGATCGAACTGGGCAGCCAGGACGATATCGCGGACAGGCTCGCTCTTGCCTTCGGCCGCCAGTGGAACGAGCATGTGATCGCCGGCATGATCGTCACGCTGATGTTTCTCTTTGTGGCCGGCCTGGGCGCCACGCTCTATCTTGCGCAACGCCACCATTCCGAGTACCTGTGGCTGGCGCTGATGTGCCTTTCCGTGGCGTTCACCGGCGGGATCGAAGCCGCCTATCAGCAGGCGGCCCTGCCAACTTCGGTCTTTAATGTGCTCGAACTCTGGGCCGGGCGCATCTTCATGGCCGTCACGCTCGAGTTCATTCTTCGCTTCACCACCGCCGCGGAAAACCGGCGGATCGTTCGCATCGTCCAGGTCTCGGTACTGGTGCTGCCACTTGTTTCGCTCGTCGGGCTTGAGCAGACCTATGAATACCTGGCGATCACAGCAGAGGTCGTCTTCTGCGGGCTGGTCTGCGTTCTGCTCTATCGGGCGTGGCGTCGTGGGCTCCGCGAGGCGGGAGTCATGCTGATTCCGTTTTTCCTGGCCGCGACGGCCGACTCGGTTGACACGATCTTCGACTGGGCCGCCAGCAGGCACTGGCTTTCGGAACAATTCGCCTCGCACCGCTTTCATCTCGGTCCCATCGAGTTCTCCATGGGCGCCGTCACTTACACGATCTTCCTGGCCAGCATCATGGCGGTCATTCTCTATCGCTTTGTGCGCGTCAGCCAGGACGAGCAGCGTTCGGCGGCCGAAATCTCCGCCGCGCGGAGCGTGCAGTCGTTGCTCATTCCCACGCAGTTGCCCTCGAACCGGAACTTCATGCTGGAAAGCGCCTACCTGCCCGCCAGCGGAGTGGGCGGGGATTTCTTCCAGGTGCTGCCGCTCAAGGACGATTCGCTGCTCATCGTCGTCGGCGACGTGAGCGGCAAGGGGCTGCAGGCGGCGATGAACGCGAGCACGCTGGTCGGTGCGCTGCGCAACGAACTGTCGCACGACCCGGCCACGGTACTCGACCATCTCAATCGCGTGCTGCTGGGCGCCGTGCCGGTTCCCGGCAAGGTACCGGAACTCGACGCCGTTCCCTGCTTCGCCACCTGCCTTTGCGCGCGCATCTACCCCGACGGCAAGATGACCGTCGCCAACGCCGGCCATCTGAGCCCTTATCGCGACGGACGCGAAATGGAGCTTGCGCCCGGTCTGCCGCTGGGCGTGATCGCGGACATCCACTATGAGCAAGCGACCTACCAGCTCAACCACGGCGAGCGGATCATCTTCCTCTCCGACGGCGTGGTCGAGGCTACGAACGAGCAGGGCGAGCTCTTCGGCTTCGAGCGCACCCAGCAGGTGAGCAACGAGCCGGCCCGCTACATCGCGCAGACGGCCAAGCGATTCGGGCAGAACGACGATATCACCGTGGTATCGCTCTATATGGCTTCGCGAACGGCGCACCGGGCCAATGAAGAGGCGGTGGTGACGGGGTGAAAATCACCATCACCCGTTGAATCTCCTGGAAACCCTGCCTGGAAGACAGAAAAGCTCTTGTTGAGCTTGACTTCCGATGCAGTATGTATGTATCTGTATATCGAGAGGGCATTGATGCCGAGCTTGAGCCAGCAAATCGCCCATCACGTACTAGCAAAATATGTCGAACCTGCCCGAAAAAGCCGCCAGACCATGATCGAGGTCAACGCTGGAGAGGTTCACAGGGCGTTGGGGCTGAAGAACCGGGTAGCTTCGGTCTGCACGACCCTGGAATCGCAGAAGTTCCAGAAGGAGAGCAGGCTTTTTTTGTTCCGTACCACCGGTCCGGAATCGGGCCGCAGCACCACCGTCTCTTTCATCTATTACCTGGAGGAACCGGGCCGGACCTCCGAAATGTCCCAACACGATAAGCACCGGGGCGAAAAGCTCAAGGCGCTCTATGGTATCAGTGCGAAGACTTTTCGGGAGCTCGGTGGCGGAGAAGAGTTTCTGCGACGAGAGCGGGATTGGGGACCCGACGCATGGGAGCGCTATGAGGCTGAGGAAGACGAGCGAAAGCGCAAGGGGGCCGCGTAGTGAGCCGCGTCTATTGGGACACAATGCTATTCATCTATTTGCTCGAATCCACGCCCGGGTGCTTCAAAAAGGCACAGCGCATTCACGACGGCCTGCTGGAACGAGGGGACGAGCTATGCACAAGCGTTTTCACATTTGGCGAAGTCTTGACGGGCATGCGCAAGAGAAATGACCAGGCGGGAATGAAAGGCCTCCGCGAATTCATGCTGAGTGACGAGGTGAGCGTTCTGCCCTTCACGCTCGAGGTGTCGGACCGCTACAGTTACATTCGGGCCGGAACGCGCGTAACCCAGGCCGATGGGATCCACCTGGCGACTGCCGCGCACCATGAAGTTGATGTCTTTTTCACCAATGATAGCTATCTGCGAAAGCTGACGATTCCGGGAATCAAATTCTTCGCGGATCTCGATGGAAAGATACTCTGATCCGCGCTGCTAGAATCGCCTTTGGACCCCTCCGGAGCCACCTGTGAGTGTAAAGGCTTTGTATCCCGGCACTTTCGATCCGCCGACCAACGGACATCTCGACCTGATCCAGCGCGGGGCGAAGCTCTTTGACCACCTCACCGTCGCCATCCTCAACAACCCCGTCAAGGAGCCGCTGTTTACCGTCGCCGAGCGCGTGGAAATGCTCGAAGAGGTCACGCGGCCCATCGGCAACGTTTCGGTGGCGACATTCGACGGGCTGATGGTGCAGTTTGCCCGCCAGCAGGGGGCGACGGCGATTCTGCGCGGCATCCGCGCCATCTCCGACTACGAATACGAGTTCCCCATGGCTCTGATGAACCGGCGGCTGGCGCCGGAGATCGAAACGGTTTTCCTGCAGCCGGCGGGGCGGTATTCGTTTGTCAGCTCGCGGATGGTCAAGGAAGTCTTCAGCTTTGGCGGCGATCTGACCGGGCTGGTGCCGCCCAACGTGCTCAAGCGGTTGCGCGGGCGAACCAGCAACCCCTGACGGCCGGCCAGCTCCGATGAATGCGGGGTGGGCCGGGCGGAAACCCGAGAGGCTCTCCAGCCTTGCCTTCAACCGAATGAATGGGTCCATCGCGCCCTTGCGGCAAAAAGTCGCTGCGGCGACCGCCGCAAGGATGGGGTGCCCGCGCCGTTCAAGTGCCGCCAATTCGCGAGGATTTCACTCGCTCATCGCAAGGGCCGCTCTGTATGAATATCTCGCGAGACCGCGCCCGCAAATCGCAGTCTCGCGATATCCTGAATGGATTACGCGCCGAGGATTTTCCCCGCTGAGCCGATTCGCCGTACGCCTCCGCAGCCCGGGAAACTGCAGGCTCCGGGGAAAGCGGCGCGCTGGATTGACCCCATGACCAACAAGGTCCAGAAACAAAAGTTGTTCAATGGCCGCGACCACTCCTGGATGCAATTCAACCGGCGTGTGCTCGAGGAGGCCGAGGATCCGGCCAATCCATTGCTCGAGCGCGTCAAGTTCCTGGCCATTACGGGTTCGAACCTGGACGAGTACGTGGAGATTCGCCAGGCGGGGCTGATGCAGCGCATCGAGGACGGCTTCAGCGAGCCGGGCTACGACGGCCTGCGACCCGACGAGTCGCTGGCTTCTCTCACGGCCGAGATTCACCGGTTTGTGGCGGCGCAGTATGCCTGCTGGAACGGCCGGCTGTTGCCGGAACTGCGCAAGAACGGCATCCGCCTTCTCGACCGGGATGAGCTGGACGAGGACGCCCGAGCGTTTGCGCAAAGCTACTTTCAGCGCGAAGTGGACCCGCTGCTGACGCCCATCGCCATCGATCCCGCACACCCGTTTCCCCGCGTCCTGAACAAGGCGCTTTGCCTGGCGCTGCTGTTGCGCCGCAAGCGCAAGAGCTCCGGCCCGCAGGTGCTGGGAGTCGTCACCGTGCCGCGGGCGCTGCCACGGTTTGTCCGGCTGCCCGACTCGGACAAATCGGTCGACTACATCCTGCTCCAGGACCTGATCGCCAGGAACCTCGCCGGCATGTATCGCGGCTACGAGGTGCAGGCGCATGCGGCCTTTCGCGTCACGCGCAACTCGAATCTCTATTTCGAGGAGGAAGAGGCGCGCTCGCTGCTCGAGACCATTCGCGTGGAGCTGCACAACCGCCGCAAGGGCGATGCGGTTCGGCTGGAGATCGAGTCCGGCGCCGATCCGGAGATCGTCGAGCGTTTGCGCGTCAACTTCGAGATCGATGCCGACCAGGTCTTTCACTGCGAAGGACCCGTGAACCTTTCGCGGCTCATGTTCCTTTCGAGCGAAGTAAGCCGGCCCGACCTCAAATTCCCTCCCTTCACGCCCAAGACGCTGCACCTGAGCCGCAATGTCACCGACATCTTCGACGAGCTTCGCCGGCACGACATCCTCCTGCACCATCCCTATGACTCCTACGACCCGGTGGTCAGCTTCATTCAGAAAGGCGCCCAGGACCCGGCGGTAGTGAGCATGAAGCAGACGCTCTACCGCACCAGCACGGACTCTCCGGTGTTTGAGGCGCTGATCGAAGCCGCCGCCACCAAGGAAGCCACGCTGGTCGTTGAGCTGATGGCGCGCTTCGACGAGGCCTCGAATATCCGCTGGGCACGGAGCATGGAAGACGCCGGGGTGCAGGTTTTTCACGGCGTGGTCGGGCTCAAAACCCACTGCAAGCTGGCACTTCTGGTCCGCCGCGACGAAGACGGCGTAACCCGCCGCTACTGCCATCTCGGCACCGGCAACTACAACCCGGTGACCGCGCGCTTCTACACCGACCTGAGCCTGCTTACTTCCGACCCGCAGATCACCGAGCGCGTGCACATGGTCTTCAACTATCTGACCGCGCATGCCGAGGTCGACGACTACCGCCCGCTGCTGGTGGCGCCGCTCACCATGGCCGAGAGCTTTCTCGGGCTGATTCGCCGCGAGGCCGAGCATGCGCGAGCCGGCCAGCCGGCGCGCATTATCGCCAAGATGAATTCGCTCCTCGAACCCAGCGTGATCGATGCGCTCTACCACGCATCGCAGGCAGGCGTCGAGATCGATATGATCGTGCGCGGTCTCTCCATCCTGCGCCCCGGCGTGAAGGGTCTGTCGGACCGGATTCGCGTGCGCTCCGTGGTGGGCCGGTTCCTCGAGCACTCGCGCATCTATTACTTCGCAAATGGCGGCGACGAGGAAATCTATCTTGGCTCGGCCGACTGGATGCCGCGTAATCTCTTCGAGCGTTGCGAGGTGGTGTTCCCGGTGCGCGACGCCGCGGCCAAGACCCGCATCCTGGATGAGATCCTTCCCGCGTACCTGGCCGACACGACCAAGGCCCGCCTGCAGCAGGCCGATGGCATCTACGTGCGCGCCAGCAAAGTTTTCCGGGATGCGCCCGCGTTCTCCAGCCAGGACTTTCTCATGCAGTTGGCCGAAGGCAAGGCGGACCTGGGCGCGATTCCCGGAGCGCTGGCCGTAAAACCGGGCGCAAAGCCCGCGGCAAGAACGCCGCATGCGCCGAAATCGAACGCCGCAAGAGCTCACGCGGCGGACTGATTTCATCCTCCGCGAAAACCTCTGCGTTCATTCGCAGATCCCGGCACGGCGAAGCCGGTGAAGAAGCCGAATCGGTCAAGCCGTCGGGCGGGGCCGGCAAAGCGGCTGGATTCGGTTTCTCCATTCATTTTCAGCGGGTTGCACATCGCGCCGACCGGTAAAGGAACTTGCAGACGAATTCTCCGAAGTTGCTAGCGTGAAGAGCAGAGCAACGAGGAGAGAGCGAAATGCAATTCAGCGCGGCAGGGATGGATTTGCTCAGGCGGAGCGAGGGATTCCGCAGCCGGTCGTATCTCGATGTCGCCGGTCTGCCGACGATCGGCTACGGCCATCGGCTGGTCGACGGCGAGTCGTTTCCCGAAGGCATCGACGAGGCCCAGGGCGAGCAGTTGCTGGTCCGCGACGTGCGCGCCGCCGAGCAGGCTGTCCTCCGGCTGGCGAAGGTTTTGCTCACGCAGGGCCAGTTCGACGCACTGGTGGACTTCGTCTTCAATCTGGGCGCGGGAAGACTGGCGGAAAGCACGCTGCTGAAGGAGTTGAATGCCGGGAGCTACGATGCGGCGGCGGAACAGTTGCTGCGTTGGGACCACTCCGGCGTCGCGGAAAATGCCGGCCTGAAAGCTCGCCGCCAGGCCGAATTCGAACTGTGGCACGGCGGCCCGGCTCCGGAGACGACCGCCCGGCACGCTGGGGAATAGCGTGTACAAAAAAGACAAGTGTCAGCGCACGGCTTGTAAAGAGGCTGCGGAAAAAGGGCGAAGCTGAGACGAATTGCGTCGCTGGGCGTCTCGCGGGGGTTAACGTGTCTGCGTGAGAACTCGGGCCCAAGGCCATAAAGCCGGTTTCAAAGGACCCATGGCTAAAGCCACGTCGATGTTTTGCGCCGAAGCCAGCAGGCTGAAGGTTGCTGCTCCCTCCAATTCGCACACTGAAAACATGCCGAAACGAGCTCTCACGCAGA
>JASHQQ010000306.1 GCA_030039035.1 Acidobacteriaceae bacterium
CATGCCCGACGCCGGCGACACCTTCCTCGTCGTCGCCGATCGCGACCGCGCCAAGGGCATTGCCCAGTACCGCAAGATGAAGGAGCGCGAGGCGCAACTGGCCAAGAGCTCGCGCGTTTCGCTCGAGGGACTGGCGGAGCAGATTCGCCAGGCCGGTGTGAAGGATCTCGCGCTCATCATCAAGGGCGATGTCACCGGGTCGGTGGAGGTGCTGGCCGACTCGCTGGTTCGCATGTCGACCGAAAAGGTCCGCATCAAGGTGATCCGCTCCGGCGTCGGCTCCATCACCGAGAGCGACGTCCTGCTGGCCTCGGCCTCGAACGCCATCATCATCGGCTTCAATGTGCGGCCGGAGCGCAAGGCCGCCGAGCTGGCGCAACAGGAGAGCGTCGACATCCGCCTGCACTCGATCATCTACGAGCTGCAGGACGAGATGCGCATGGCGATGATGGGCCTGCTCGAGCCGGCTTACAAGGAGAACTACCTGGGCCGCGCCGAGGTGCTCAACTTATTCCGCATCCCCAAGGTGGGAACCATCGCCGGCTGCCGCGTGCAGGACGGCGTGATCCGCCGCGATGCCGAAGTCAAGGTAATGCGCGACGGAGCGCAGGTCTTCAAGGGCAAGATCGGCTCGCTGAAGCGCTTCAAGGACGACGCGCGCGAAGTGACCAACGGCATGGAATGCGGCATCGGCATCGCCAACTTCGGCGATCTGGCGGTCGGCGATACGATCGAAGCCTTCTCGACCGAAAAGATCGCCGCCGATCTCGGCGCGCTGACGGCGGCGAAGGCCTGACTTCGGAATTCGAGTGGCTTCATAAGGTCCGGTCCTGTATGCGGGGCCGGATCCGCCTTACACCACAAAATACCCGCTAAATTCCTTGGTCAGGTTCTGCAATTTGTTCGCTTTCGCGTCGCGGTCAAGGGTCGCATCCATCGTTGCCCTCTCTCCCGGGTTGTTCGCAACCCGCAAGCCCGGCGCCCTCGCTTTGCTCATGAAAGCCTGATTGATATCCCCCATCCCGAGGGCCATGTGCTTGTAGTGCAAGCGGATGGCGATGTGGATATCGGTGCAGACCGGGTTTTCGTGCCGCTTGAGATTGTCCGCTTCAATGGCGTCGGTGTCCTTGAGCTTCTCCACCCACTTCGTCTCGGCCTCGTTTGCCGCTCCACCTTCCCAGTACTGCTTGACGTGGCCCAGTTCGTGATAGAGCACGATCCACGGTTCCATGAAGCCCTTCGTATATCGAACCACGGGAATCTCGGTGGCCGTCTTTTCTCCTGGCTTAAGGATGTTTGCCACGTAGAAGCGGTAGTAGTACTCCCCGCTCTTGAGTTCCGCCAACGTCTTCTTGGGCTTCATCACGCCATAGGAGTCTTGTGTGCAGCCGACCACGTCGCCGTAGTATTCGAACTTGTAGTCCGGGCACCAGAAGACCGTCGGGCGCACAATCTGCATGGTGCTGCTGTTGTCCTGCGCGCCGCCAAAGGCTTCCTTGTAGGCCTGGCGGGCCGTGATCACGTCCGGACTGCTCTTGTCCTGGTGCGTCAGCATCTGACCGTAAGTCGATCCGTTCTTGATGACCACGACATCGAACGGGCGATTGGAGTCGGCGAGGTACTCCATGATTGCCTTGCCCGTGGAGTACTTCATTCCTTCCTTGATCGCTGCGTCGTAGGTGGCCTGATTATTGGTATTGAAATCCTTGAATCGCACTAATGCCATGGCAATCCTCCCTTTGGGGCAAGAATAGAATCCGAGCAAACGACTGTTGCAGTTCGACGTTCCGCACATCGCACGCCAGATTCCCAGGTTGTCGGGGAAGCCGGTCTCCCGGCGGCAGGGACATTCTACTGCAACGCTCCCCCCTTGCAAACGGTCCATGCCCGCCGCAACAAAACGAAAGCCGCATGACTGCCAAATGGGATGGCTGCCGGTTCTTTCCGCTCGCGATTCAGGTCCTCGCCCATTCCTGCTGTTCGCGCGACGAGCGCACGTCTCCGGTATGCGAGGCGCGGCCCGCCGGCGTTTTCGCCCGGGCGAATATTTCGACAACGAGCCGGTGCGCAGAGGAACGGGACTCGCAGAAGCACGGGTCGAGGAAAAGATTCGGGCATAACTTTATGCGATCCTTATCTTGTATCTCACATTGGAGTACGATCTCCCTTCAACTTATTGATTTCCGATTGAACTGCGGAATTCAATTGACAATCTCACTTACTTCATACTAAGTTGGTGACGGGTACGACTAACTCGCAAGGAGGTAAATCATGCGCCGTGCACTCGTTGTTTCTCTGCTATCATCCTTCGCACTTACCGCGGCGGCCGCCAACAACGCCTCTGCCCAAACCCCTGCATCCGTTCAAACCCGGCCGGTTTCAACCGGAATCACCAGCCCTCAACTCGTCTACTCCACGCGAATCGGGATTCCCGCCGAGGAGATCCCCGACGCTTTCCCCAATTCCGCGAAAGTCGTGCTGAAAGTCAGTCTCGACCGGACAGGAAGCCCGAAGTCCATCCAGGTGGTTCAGCCACTTACCCAGCCGATCGATCAGCGCGTCGTCGAAGCAGTGCGCCAGTTCCGCTGGAGCCCCGCGGTGCTCGACAACCAGACCATACCGGCCAACGTGAACCTGATCGTGATGGTGCAGCGATAACCCACGCGAACGAACCGCTTTCTCCTGACAATCGGAGTTAGTCAGAAGTCAGTTTCCCGATTCGAACTGACTTGGCCAGAGTGTCTCCTGATGACCCCTCCATCCCGCGGACTACCATCCGCCGGATGGAGGATCTTTTTGGCTTTCGATGGCTCGCAGACGCGGGGCAACCTTGCGCGGAAGGCGGGGCGTCCTAAACCACGTACGCCCAAAAAACGTGGAGGAACCCGCATGGCCTCAAACCTGAAGGGCAAGAGAATTGCGATCGTGGCTACCGATGGATTCGAACAATCCGAACTGATGGAGCCGCGCAAGGCGCTGGACGAAGCCGGCGCAAAGACCGAGGTGATTTCGCCCAGGGACGGACAGATCAAGGGATGGAAGATGAAGAATTGGGGCGAAGACGTGAAGGTGGACAAAACGCTCGAGAATGCCAACCCGCATGAATACGATGCGGTTGTGCTTCCCGGCGGGGTGATGAATCCGGACCGTCTGCGGATGGACCCGAAGGTCGTGAACTTTGTGCGTCAGTTCGTGGCCACCGGAAAGCCGGTGGGAGCGATCTGTCACGGGCCATGGACTCTGATCGAGGCCGGCGCAGTGACGGGCAAGACGATGACCTCGTGGCCGTCGGTGAAGACGGATCTGAAGAACGCAGGAGCGAACTGGGTCGACCAGGAGGTCGCGATCGACGGGCAGTTCATCACCAGCCGCAAGCCGGACGATATTCCGGCATTCAGCCGCGCGCTGATCGACGCGATCGCGCGGGGATCGCAGCGGGCGGCGGCGTAGAGCGAACGGACGTCATCCCATCCTTGCGGCAAACACAAGGCGCCGCAGGGATGGGGCGCCCAATTCGTTGACAGGGCTCAATCTTTCTTACAACGGATAGCGTTCCAACTGGATGCAATGGCGCGCCACGGATCGGCTGAGCGCGACCGTGTCGGCCGGGGTGAACTTTGCCAGGCGGCGCAAAATGGCGAGATGCGTGCGCAGCAAGTCGCCTTCGGCGCAGGCTGCCAGAATGCGCCGCGCACCCTGCTCGGCACGGGAAATCGTTTCGTCGGCCAGCAATCCTGTCATGCTGGCGGCGGCGGAGACGGGCGGAGAGAGGTTCTTGCCCGAAGCCGCAAGCTTGCGCGCGCGCAGCAGCGCCGATTCGAGCGCGTAGACTTCGATGATGATGTCGGCGAGATCGGCCATGACCTCCTGCTGGTCCTGCAATGCCGCCATGTAACGCTGGCTGGCCACGCCGGCGGCGAAGAGAGCGATTTTTCTGGCCGCTGCGAGAATGGCGGATTCGCCCGCGAGCACCTCGCCGCCTTCAGAAGCCGAATCGAACGAGGGCGGCTGGGTGACCTCGTCCATCAGCTTTTTGATCGCGGGCAGGAGCGGAAGCTGGCCGTTCATGGCGCGCTTCATGAGCCATCCGGTAATAATCATGCGGTTGATTTCGTTGGTGCCCTCGAAGATGCGGTTGATGCGCGCATCGCGATAAATGCGCTCGGCCGGGTACTCTTCGACGAATCCGTAGCCGCCCATGACCTGCACGAGCTCGTCGGCTACGAGCGAAAGCGCCTCGGAACCGTAAACCTTGAGGATGGAGCACTCGACCGCGTACTCTTCGATGCGCTGCTGGGTTTCGCGCGGGGAATGATCGTCGGGAAGCTGCGCAAGCGCGGCATCGATCATGCCCACGGTGCGGTAGCACATGCTTTCTGCGGCGTAGAGCCGCGCGGCGCAGGTGGAGATCTTGCGCTGGATGAGGCCGAACTCGGCGATGGGCTTGCCGAAAGCGACGCGCTCCTTCGCGTAGCGGATTGCGTGGCCCAGGGCGTGGCGCGCGCCTCCCACGCAGGCGACCGCGAGCTTGAGACGGCCGATGTTGAGCACGTTGAAGGCGATGTGGTGGCCCTTGCCGGGCTCGCCGAGCAGATTCGCGGCCGGAACCTTGCAATGATCCAGCACCAGCGGACAAGTGGATGAACCGCGGATGCCCATCTTGTGCTCTTCGGCGCCGATCTTCAGTCCGGGCGCGGTGCGCTCGATCAGGAATGCGGAGAATTTGCCGGTATCGGCATGGGGGCCCGAACCCGTTTCGACGATTTTGGCGAAGACGGTGAACAGGTCGGCGATGCCGCCGTTGGTGATCCACATCTTTTCGCCGTCGAGAATGTAATGGCTGCCATCCTGCGAAAGCCGGGCGCTCGCGCGGATGTTCATGGCGTCGGAGCCGGAGCTGGCTTCGCTGAGCGCGTAGGCGCCAACCCACTCGCCGCTTGCCAATTTGGGCAAGTAGCGGCTCTTCTGCTCCTGAGTGCCATACCAGACAAGGGGAAGGGTTCCTATTCCAATCTGGGCTCCGAGCGCAGTAGAAAAGCTGGCCTGAACCGAAAGCCGGTCGGTGATGAGTGCAGCGGTGATCTTGTCCATCCCCATGCCGCCATGTTGCTCTGGGATCTCGACGGAAGTGAACCCCAACGCGGCCAGCTTGCGGATGAGACCGCGAACGGCGTCCGGCTCCTTGGCTTCAATAGCCCGGGTCGCGGGCAGAATCTCGTCGCTGGCGAACTGCGCTGCCGTGGCGGCGATCTGACGCTGCTCCTCGTTCAGATCTTCGGGAGTGAAGACCTCGACGGGTGCGCGTGCTTCAAGAAGAAAACTGCCGCCCGGAGCGGCAAGGATGGGCGAAACGGCAAGAGTGGACATGGGGTTGGACACACTCCGTATGGGATCACAGTACGGCAAGAGGCTGCGAGGAGCAAATCGGGAACCTGAATCGGCATCCATTCCATTGGATGCCGGCAATCAGTTGCGCCATTCCGGAGCCCGTCGGGCTGCCCTTCGCCGCGGCCCGAATGACTCACTCGCCACATTCAACAGCTTACCGGGCATCGCGTACAATAGACATAACTTGATGTACCGGAGGGTCCCCCTGCTCGCCGCCCTTGCGACCAGCTTGAAGTCGGTACCCGGCCTTCTGAGCGGGCTTGGTCTGCGTGCGCAAGCACTGCTGGTTTTTGCCTCGCAGAACGGCCTGCGCCATTACCTGAAGGCGATGCAACAGACGGACCAGACCTTCAAAAACCTCTACCACTGGAATCCGTTCGACGCCGCGCTGTTGCTGCCCTATTTCGCGGTCATGATCCTGCTGGCGATCTATGGCATGCACCGCTACACGCTTGTCTATCTCTATTACAAACATCGCAGGCAATACCGGTCCGATCCGCCGGCACACTTCAACGAATTGCCCGGAGTGACGGTGCAACTGCCGATTTTCAATGAACAGTTTGTGGTGGATCGGCTGCTCGAAGCCGTCTGCGCCATGGAATACCCGCGAGAAAAGCTGGAAATCCAGGTGCTCGATGATTCGACAGACGAGACGCAGGAGGTAGCCGCGGGACTGGTGGAGCGCTACGCGGCACTGGGTCATCCGATTGTGTACATTCACCGCGCGAACCGGCATGGCTACAAGGCCGGAGCGCTGGATGCCGGACTCAAAATCGCCAGGGGGCAGTTCATCGCGATCTTCGATGCCGATTTTGTGCCGCCGCCGGACTGGCTGATGAATGTGGTTCATCACTTCTCAGAGCCGCAGATCGGTATGGTGCAGACGCGGTGGTCGCACCTGAACCGTGAGTACAGCATGTTGACGCAGATCGAGGCCATCCTGCTGGATGGTCACTTTGTGCTGGAGCATGGGGCAAGGGCGCGAAGGGGCGACTTTTTCAACTTCAACGGAACGGCCGGCATGTGGCGGCGCGAAGCCATTACCGATGCGGGCGGATGGCAGCACGATACGCTCACCGAAGATACCGACCTGAGTTACCGCTCGCAGTTGGCGGGCTGGAAGTTCAAGTATCTGCCCGAGATCGAGTGTCCGGCCGAGTTACCCATCGAGATGACGGCCTTCAAGACGCAGCAGGCGCGCTGGGCCAAGGGATTGATCCAGACCAGCATCAAGGTGCTGCCGATGATGTTCCGGTCGAAGGTGCCGCGAAGAATCAAGATCGAAGCCGTTTATCATCTGACGGCGAACCTGAGTTATCCGCTGATGGTCATCATGACGGCGCTGCTGATTCCGGCCATGATCTGCCGGTTCTATCAGGGCTGGTTCCAGATGCTGCTGATCGACTTTCCGCTGTTTGCGGCATCGACCTTCTCGATCTCGGTGTTCTACCTTGCGAGCCAGCGGGTGCTTTTTCCCAGGTCCTGGATGAAGAGTTTCTGGTATCTGCCGTTTCTCATGGCATTGGGCATCGGGTTGACGGTAACCAATACGAGAGCGGTGATGGAAGCCTTGTTGGGCATCAGGAGCGGGTTCGCGCGAACGCCCAAATATCGCGTTGCCAAAAAAGGCGAAAAGTCGCAGGCCGCGAAGTATCGCAAGCGGCTGGTGCTGGCGCCGTGGATCGAGCTGCTGATTGGCGCTTACTTTCTGCTGGCGATTCTTTATACGTTCACGAATCATAACTATTTCACCGCGCCTTTCCTCATTTTGTTCGTCGTCGGGTACTGGTACACCGGGCTGATGAGTCTGCTGCAAGGCCGGTTCGAGCGCTGGCGCACGGGCGCAACGACCGAGGAATCGAGCCCGAAGCCGTTTCCGGTGGGGGTATAGTTCCCTGCTTCCAGAATTGGCAATCGTCCTGGGCGGTGTGGAACGGCAAAACGTTCCTCTGCTCTGTCGAGCGATCCTCGTGGCGCCCGCTCCGCTACAATAAGGACAGCGCCTGCTGTGCCGGGGAGTGGAATCCCAGGGCCTTCAGGCGCATCTGAGCATTATGCTGGCGAAAAATCTACCCGAAGCGCTCACGTTTGACGACGTGTTGCTGGTGCCGGCCTACAGCGACGTCGTGCCGGTGCAGGTGAGCACGCAGACCCGGCTCACCCGCCACATCACGCTGAATACGCCGCTGATTTCCTCGGCCATGGACACGGTGACCGAGTCGCGCATGGCCATCGCCATGGCGCAGCAGGGCGGCATCGGCATCGTGCACCGCAATCTGAGCATTGCCGGCCAGGCCGGCGAGATCGACAAGGTGAAGCGGTCGGAGAGCGGCATGATCGTCGATCCGGTGACGATCGGGCCGGACCAGAAGATTGGCGACGCACTCGAGGTGATGCGGCGCTACAAGATCTCCGGCGTGCCGGTCACTCGAGGAAAAAAGCTGGTCGGCATTCTCACCAACCGCGACTTGCGTTTCGAGACGCGCACCGACATTCCCATCGGCGACGTAATGACGAAAGAAGACCTGATCACCGTACCGGTGGGCACTACGCTTGAAGAGGCAGAGAAGATACTGCACCAGCACCGCGTGGAGAAGCTGCTCGTCGTCAACGGCGAGTACGAGCTCAAGGGGCTGATCACCGTCAAGGACATCCAGAAGAAGCTCAAGTATCCGAACGCCAGCAAGGACGAACAGGGCCGGCTGCGCGTGGGCGGCGCGATCGGCGCCACGGGCGACTTTCTGGAGCGCGCCGCGGAACTGGTGCGGGCGCGCGCCGACGTGCTGGCCGTGGACTCGGCGCACGGCCACTCTTCGCGCGTGCTCGACGCAGTGCGGCAGGTGAAGAATCGCTTTCCGCAGGTGGGGCTGCTGGCCGGCAACGTGGCGACTTACGACGGGGCCCTGGCGCTGATCGACGCAGGCGCCGATGCCGTGAAGGTCGGCATCGGTCCGGGATCGATTTGCACCACGCGCATGGTCACGGGCGCGGGAATGCCGCAGATCACGGCCATCGCCGAAGCCTATCGCGCGGCCAGCGAACATGGCGTGCCGGTGATCGCCGACGGCGGAATCAAGTATTCTGGCGAAGTCACCAAAGCTATCGCCGCCGGCGCCAGCTCGGTGATGATCGGGTCGCTCTTTGCGGGCGTGGACGAGAGCCCCGGCGAGACCATCCTCTACCAGGGGCGCAGCTTCAAGGCCTATCGCGGCATGGGATCGCTGACGGCGATGAGCCAGGGATCGGGCGAGCGCTATTTTCAGTCAGGTGCCGATGTGGCCGACGCGGAGACGACAACGGAAGGCGTGGTGCAGCGCGAGCGAAGCAATCAGAACCGGCTGGCGAAATTTGTGCCCGAAGGCATCGAAGGCCGTGTGCCCTACCGCGGCCCTCTCGAGTCGATGGTCTTCCAGCTTGTGGGCGGATTGCGCTCGGGGATGGGCTATCTGGGCTGCGGATCGATCGAGGAGCTGCAGCAGAACGCGCAGTTCGTGCGCATCTCGGGCGCGGGCCTGCGTGAGAGCCACGTGCACGACGTGATTATTACGCGCGAGGCGCCCAACTATCATGTCGAATAGCGGGCGGGGCTTCAAATTCCAGGTGAGCGCGTGGCTGCCCGTCGTAGTTGCGATTGCGCTGGTCGCTATCGAGTCCACGCCGGCTTTCGGCTCCGACCGCACCAACGGGCCGCTGCGCCACATCTGGGAGTGGCTCTTCGGTCCGGTGGGCGATCGCACGTGGCATATCATCCATGTGCTCGTTCGCAAGTCAGGACATTTCATGGGGTTCGGCCTGGTGGGCCTGACGTGGCTGCGCGCGTGGCGAATGTCGCTGCCGAAAGCCTCTTTCCTTCGCGTCGAGCTTCTGGCGATGATCGGCACAGCGATCGTGGCCAGTGCCGACGAGTATCATCAAAGTTTTTTGCCGAACCGGACATCCTCGCCACGAGATGTGCTGCTGGATTGCGTCGGCGCGCTGGTGATGATTGGAGTGGCGCATCGGTTTCTCAAGAGGCGGGTACTGGAGAGACCGACGGAGAAGGAAGACAAGGAGCTCACGCTCCGGTAATCCGGCTTCGCACAAAATTCTGCCTGAAGAGATCGCAAAAGAAAGGGCGCCTCTGCAACGAAAAGCGCCCGGAGCGATTGCAAAGGCCGTTGCTTTACGCCGCCTTCTCGCCGCCTTCGTCGCCTTCGGCTTGTTGTTTCGACTCTTCCAACTGCTTTTCGAGCTCGGCGCGCTTTTTGGCCCGGATATCTTCGCGCTTCTTGCGCTTGACTTCGAGTTGCTTTTCGGCGCCGAGCAGCTCGATAAAGGCTTTCTCCGCGCCGTCGCCGACCTGGAAGCCGGTGCGGACGATGCGCAGGTATCCGCCCTGACGGTCACCGTAGCGCGGAGCCACGGTGTCGAAGAGACGCTTGACCGCGCCGTCGGTGCGCAGAAAGGCGAGCGCCTGGCGGCGCGCGTGCAGATCGCCGCGCTTGCCCAGGGTGATCATTTTTTCAACATGAGGGCGCACGGCCTTGGCCTTGGCCACGGTGGTCTCCACGCGGTCTTCGAGCAGGACCGAGGTGGTGAGGTTGCGCAGCAGCGCGGCGCGGTGGCTGGTGTTGCGTCCGAGCTTGAATCCTGCATTGCGATGGCGCATGGGAAAATACTCTCTTTCAAGAATTCAGCGATCAGCGTTGAGCTCTCAGCCGTCAGCTATCAGCCTTCAGCTCGTTTGCCGCGCATCAGGCTGAGAGCTGAAAGCTGAAGGCTGAAAGCTGCTGTCAGAAGTTCTCGTGCTCTGTCGGCAACTGCAGGTCCACGGAGTCGAGCGGTTCGTCTTCCTCGTCGTAACGGCCAAAGCTCGAAGCCAGCGCCGTTGCCGGCGGAATGCTGGTCGGGCCGGGCACGGCATTGCCGTGCTCGTCGATCTTCATGCCCAGCGACAGGCCCATCTGCGCGAGAATCTCCTTGATCTCGTTCAGGCTCTTGCGGCCGAAGTTCTTGGTCTTGAGCAT
>JASHQQ010000307.1 GCA_030039035.1 Acidobacteriaceae bacterium
GCCGCGGCGGCGATCGGGATCCTCTCCCGGCGCGATTCAGGCTGTCTGGCTGCTCCCCGGACTCTGGAGCCGGTGCACACCTGCATCGAGGACGAGGATCTGGACGCCGCCGCCGAATACGGCGAAGAGCTGGAGCGGATGATCGCCGGTCCCGACCGCGACCGCGTCCGCAACTGGCTGGAGAGCCTGCCGACCGGACTGCGGACCATCTTTGTCCTGCGCGCCGTGGCCGGTTTCACCGCGCCCCAGGTCGCCGAGCTTCTTGCCGCCCATGGCGGCCCCCAGGCCGCCGGCTGGACCGCGGCCGCGGTCCGCGAGTGCTTCCGCCAGGGATTGTGCTCGCTGGCGTCGCAATTGCTCCACGCCACAGCCGCGCAATGAGCGCGCGGAGCCGTATTTCTCCCGTCAAGCAGGAGGAGCGATGTCTCATTCCGGAACCCGGCTTTGTTCCGCTCCGCCGGGGCGACCGGAATGGCGACGCGAAGCCACTCATGGTCCGGTAAACTGAAGCGAACCCGGAAGTGGACGGTTCAAAAGACTTTCAGAACCGCGCAGTCTCTTTTCCGCATCCATTATGGGCAACTGCTTTTTTGCAGGAGTGCCCTTTGCCGCGAGTCGAAATCATCCGATGTCCCTGAGAAAACTCAGCCGCCGAATCCGATCCCGCGCCTGCGCTGTGTTCGCCGCGGTCCCGGCGTTGGCCGCCATCGCGGTGAACGCACAAACCCTGCCACCCCCGCCAGCCGCGCCGCAGCAATCCGCATCGTCGTTTCAGGGCAGCGTGGCCACCGGCGAAGTCAGCGCCCAGCCGATCGGGCTTTCGCTCGACGATGCCATCAGAAGGGGGCTGAAGAACAATCTCGGCATCATCCTGAGCAGCGTGCAGACTTCGGGCGCTCGCGGCCAACGGCTCAGCGAACTGCAAGCCCTGTTGCCCTCGGTGGATTTCAACGCCCAGGCGACGGTGTCGGAGGTCGACCTGCCTGCGGAGGGTTTCCGTATTCCCGGCTTTCCCAAAACGATCGGGCCGTTCGGCTACGGCGACCTGCGCGCGAAGCTTAGCTGGTCGCTGGTCAACGTGAATTCCTTGCGCACCTATCTTGCGGCGCGCCACAACTTCGCCGCGGCAACGCTTACCGCGCAGGATGCGCGGGACATGGTCGTGCTGACGGTGGGAAATGCCTATTTGCTGGTTCTCGCCGATCAGACGCAGGTGAGTTCGGTCGAAGCCCAGGTGGCGACGGCCAAGGTGTCGCTCGACCAGGCCGTCGCCAACCATCAGGCGGGAACCGCGCCGCTGCTCGACGAACTGCGGGCCCGTGTGGATGCGCAGACGACCGACCAGGAGCTGATTGCCGCCAGGAACTCGCTGGAAAAGGACAGGCTGTCGCTGGCGCGCGCGATCGGCCTGCCGCTGGCGCAGCAGTTTACGCTGACCGACGAGGTGCCCTACGCGGCGTTCGACCGGCCGGATGTGATCGCTGCGATCCGGCAGGCGCAGCTCAGCCGCAAGGATCTGGCGGCGCTGATGGAGCAGACGCGGGCGGCCGAGGAACAACGCAAGGCCGCGACCGCCGATCGCTATCCCACGGTCAAGTTCGACGGGGATTACGGCGACATCGGTCCGACACTGGGTCACTCGCACGGCACCGGCGACGCCACCGGCACCTTCAGCGTGCCGCTCTTCAAGGAGTACGGACTGCGCGGCGAGGCCGGGGTGGCGCAGTCGCAACTGGACACGACCCGCGCGCAGTTGAGCGACATGAACGCGCAGATCGATGCCGACGTTCGCGACGCCCTGCTGGACATCGCTTCAGCCCAGCAGGAAGTCGAGGTGGCCCGATCGAGTGTCGGACTGGCCAATGAGGCTCTCAGCGAAGCCCAGCAGCGCTACAAGGCGGGCGTGAGCGACAATCTGGCCGTCAGCCAGGCGCAGGCATCGGTGGCGCAGGCGAACGATCAATACGTCACCAGCCTCTACCGGGACAATGTAGCCAAGCTCAGCCTGGCGCGCGCCCTGGGAGCAGGACAGGATTACAAGAACTATCTGGGAGGAAAGTGAACGTGGCGGATTCAACACCAGTCGCATCTCCACCGGAAACGGAAACCGAGGCGGTTCGGCCGCCATCCCGCCGCAGGGGTATCGTGATCGTCGTCGTGGCTATCATCGTGGTGGCGGCGATCGTGCTCTGGTGGCGCTCGACGTACAGCGAAGACACCGACGACGCGCAGGTGAACGGTCACCTCATCCAGGTCAGCTCGCGCATCGCCGGGCAGGTGATCGAGGTCGATGTGGAGGAGAACCAGCAGGTCAAGGCCGGCGATGTGATCGCGAAGCTGGATCCCCGCGACTTTGAAGTGGCTGTCGAGAATGCCCAGGCCGCGCTTGGCACGGCGCAGGCCAATGCCGCGGTGGCCAGGGTCACCGTGCCTCTGATCACGGTGAACACAGGCAGCAATCTGAGCTCGGCCGGCGCCGATCTGACCAGCTCTCATGCCGGCGTGCAGCAGGCGCAGAAGCAGCTCCAGGCGGCGCAGGCGCGCGTGGTGCAGGCGCAGGCCAACAACACCAAGGCGCAGTCGGATCTGGAGCGATACAAGCCGCTGGTGGCCAACGACGTGATCAGCAAGCAGCAGTGGGATGCCGCCGTGGCTGCTGCCGACGCGGCCAATGCCGCGGTGCTGGACGCCCAGGCTACCGAACAGGCGGCCTCGGACGGAGTAAGGATTGCGCATGAACGCGAAGCCGCCTCCGAGGCGGCACTGAAATATGCGCAGACCGCTCCGCAGCAGGTGGCGGTGCAGGACGCCCGCGCCAAGGCCGCCGAGGCACAGGTGGCGCAGGCGCAGGCGCAGCTCGACCAGGCGAAACTCAACCTGAGCTATTGCGTCATCAAGGCCCCGGAAGCGGGCATCATCACGCGCAAGAGCGTGGAGATCGACCAGAATGTTTCCGCCGGCCAGAACCTGCTGACGCTGGTGTCCCTCGAGGATATCTGGGTGACGGCCAACTTCAAGGAGACGCAGCTCCGGTACATGCGCGCCGGTCAACAGGTCACGATTCACGTGGATTCGACCGGCAGGGAGTACAGCGGCCGCGTCACCCAGATCGGCGGCGCCACCGGTTCGGTGCTTTCGCTCTTTCCGCCGGAAAACGCGACCGGCAATTACGTGAAGGTGGTGCAGCGCGTGCCGGTGCGCGTCGACTTCACCAACCTCGCCCAGGAAGATCCGCACCACGAGCTTCGTCCCGGCCTCTCGGTCGAGCCGAAGGTGAGGGTAAAATAGGCGCGGCGAAGGCAGACGCGCGATGACTCGAGCTGCGGCGGGACCGGCGATCGATCAGGCACTCACGGAGTTGCGGGATTTTCTCGGCGACCGCGTCACCGCATCCGGGGCAGCGCGCCAACATCACAGCCACGGCGAAAGCAGTCACAAGGCCGGACTCCCCGATCTGGTCTGTTTTCCGCACAACACCGGAGAGGTGAGCCGGATTGTTGAAATCAGCGCGCGGCACAGGCTGCCCATGGTCCCGTTCGGAGCCGGCACGTCGCTCGAAGGCGGCGTGAACGCGCTGCACGGCGGAATCTCGATCGACATGCGCCAGATGAACCGCGTGCTGCGCGTGAGCGTGGAGGACATGGACGCGACGGTCGAGGCGGGCATCAGCCGCTCGCAACTGGTCAAGGCGCTCGAAAACACCGGCCTCACGTTCTTCATCGACCCGGGAGCAGACGCCACGATCGGTGGTATGGCCTCGACGCGCGCCTCGGGTACCACTGCGGTGAAATACGGCACCATGCGCGACAACGTGCTCGGACTCACTGTGGTGCTGGCCGACGGGCGAGTCATCCATACCGGCACGCGCGCGCGGAAGTCGTCGGCGGGCTACGATCTCACGCGCCTCTTCGTCGGCGCCGAAGGCACATTGGGAGTTATCACCGAGGTGACGCTGCGACTGCATGCGTTGCCCGAGGCTCTTGCTGTGGCGGTCTGCGCCTTTGCCTCGATCGAAGGCGCGGTGCGCACGGTGATCGAGGTCGTTCAGCTCGGCGTCGGTCCGGCGCGCATCGAGTTCATGGACGACCGCCTCGTCGAGGCCGTCAACCGCTATTCGAAGCTCGACCTTGCGGTCCAGCCGACGCTGCTCTTCGAGTTCCACGGCCTGAGCCAGGCGAGCGTGGAAGAGACGGCGCGGCTGGCGGAGAGACTCGCGGCCGAACACGGCGGGCTCGGCTTCCATTGGGAGACCACGGCCGCCGGGCGCGAACGCCTTTGGCAGGCGCGCCACGACGTCTACTATGCGGCGCGCTCTCTCCGGCCCGGCTGCGAATGCCTGACGACCGACGTCTGCGTGCCTATCTCGCGCCTCGCCGATTGTATGGTGGAGACGCGCGCCGATCTCGACGGCGTAAGCTTCCCCGCCACCATCGTCGGCCACGTCGGCGACGGAAACTTCCATGTCCAGTGCCTTCTTGCGCCCGAACAGGAAGAAGAAGCCGAAGCGTTCTCCGACCGGCTCGTGAAGCGCGCCCATTCCATGGGCGGCACCTGCACCGGCGAGCACGGCGTCGGCTTTGGCAAGATCCGGTATCTCGAAGCCGAGCACGGCGAGGCGCTCGAAGTGATGCGGGCGATCAAGCGGGTACTCGACCCGGAGAACCGGATGAATCCGGGGAAGGTGCTGGATTTTTGACTAGAGGAGCTTTCGAAATCCCTCGACGCTCAAGCCTGCATCGCGCACAATACCGCCCAATGTGAACGCAATCACCGGATTATGCCGCGGGATCGTCAAGATCCTCGTTCCGTCCGACATCACAATGCGTATGCCTTGGCGGATGATTCGGAATCCAGCCTTTTCCAGCGCGGCTACCGGCTTCAGATGGTTCACTCCAGGGATCTTTGGCATATGCCGTTTCAATCCGTGTTCAACGAAGGCGGGGAGGCTTGTCGATTTTCTTGCGTCGTCCCTGTCTTAGTTCGTGCTTACCTCAACGACGCGGCTATCTTGATCGCGCGCCAACTCCTCGGCCGCTTCGACGTACTCCTGAATGGCGACACGGATGTTATCCAATGCTTCCTCTTCTGTAGCTCCCCGCGACCAGCAGCCAGGAAGGCCCGGACAAAAGACGCTTTAGCCTTCCTCCGATCTGCGAAGGACGACGCGATAATTCGCCATGTTCCCTTTCGTACTCCTGCCTCGTCTTCATGCGCACGCAGTGTAGCTGTTACTCGTGGACGGCCCACGGGTCGTACGTCCCCACGCTCCACGAATGGCCTTCGGGGTCTTTCAGGGCGAACTCACGGCTGCCGTAAGGGGTGTCCTGCAGCGGCCTGACGACGATGGCGCCCGCGGCCTGCGCCCGCGCGTATACTTCGTCCACATCGGCGACCACGATGTAAGCACTGCGGGTTTCCTTGTTGCCGGCCTCGGCGGGCACCATGAAGTTGCGGCCATACTGATCGTCCTTGCACGAGCCGAGCATGATCATGCCGCCGTTCAGCGTCAGCTCGGCGTGGCCGATGGTTCCGTCGGGTCCGGGATAGACGGCGTGCTTTTCGAATCCGAAGACATTGCAGAGCCAGTCGATCGCCGCCGGCGCGTTGCGATAGCGCAGCGCGGGAATGACGGTGGATTTCGTTTCGATTTGTGTCGCGGGCATGGGAACCTCCCCGGTCGGTTCGATTCTTACATCACCATATTGCCGCGAGACTGCCGTGGCATCTTGGAAAAATCGGAAATGGCGGGAAAACTCTTCCAAACCGATTCGTCGCCGGCCGAAGCCCGCGAAAGATGAGACAAGAAGAAAATGTCTTCGGCACGGCTGAAGCCGTGCCCTTTCAAAACCTCTCGCCAGCCGGGTTTCTCTCTCATCCCGTCAAAGGTGAAGTTACACAATGTCGGGAACGGGCACGTGGTTCGCCCATCGCGTCGGGCGCAGGGCCGAATACGTCGTCGCGTCGATGCCGGAGAATGCGCGGAACTCGTTGGCGAAGTGCGACTGATCGTAGAAGCCGCAATCGAGCGCCAGTTGCGCCCACGGAACGTCGACGCCGGCGTGCAGGCGCTCGACCGCGCGCTGGAAGCGCCGGATGCGGCACCACACCTTGGGCGAGAAGCCGACTTCCTCGCGAAAGATCTGCGAGAATCGGCGCTCGCTCCAGCCCGTGCCGCGCGAAACTTCGCGTACCGTTGCCATTCCGGGAGAACGCTCGAAACGGTGAATCGCGAACTCCACCACATTCAGGCGCGATGAGTCTTGCTTCGCGAGCTTCGCAGCGAGCCGGTTCAGCAGAAACTGCTCGAGATATTGCATCCGCTCCCGCGGACCCTGGATTTCGCGCAGTGAGTCGCGAAGGCCCTGCTCCGCGGCGCCCCACAGATCCGCGAGCGCCCAGTTGCGATTGCTGAACAGGTCCACGGCGTCGCCGGCAAAGGTGCTGAATCCGCCCGGCTCGAAGACAATGCCGATCAGGTTGGCCATGTCGGAGGCGTCGATCAACTCGTAGATCGACCGGGCGCCGATGACGAGCGCGGGAGCCATGCGTTCTTTTTGTCCGTCGTCCCGGCAATCCGACAGGTAATCGCGAGCCAGGTTGAGAATGACCTGCACACGCCCGGTGGGCAACACGCGGTCCAGGGAACGCTCACGCGGCGGCGCGCTTGTGTACCAGAGTGCGCGGACGAAGCGGGCGAGCGGCGGGGCGGGTTTGTATTCGAGGTAGAACACGACGGCTTTCAGCCTCTATATAGTACGAGTTCAAACCCCGCGAAAGCGAGGCACGCCGGCGTATCCCGGTCTCGCGTATCCTTTCCGCATGACGTTGCCAGCACGCGATGCAGAGCTTGTCCAGATCGTCGAGGCATCCCTGGCCGACGCGGCGCGGCGTGCCGGCGAGTGGCTCGTCTGCCGACCGGGATGCACGCAGTGCTGCTACGGGACATTCGCGATCAATCAACTCGACGTGCTCCGTCTTCGCGCCGGAATGGATGCGCTGCGGACGGCTCAGCCCGAGCGAGCTGCCGAGCTTGAGCGCCGCGCGCAGCGATGGATCGACGAATTCGGCCGCGATTTTCCCGGCGACCCGGCAACCGGTCTGCTGGGCGAGACGGATGCGGAGCGGGCGCGATTCGAGGAGTTCGCGAACGACGCGCCCTGTCCGGCGCTCGACGCTGCGACCGGCCTTTGCGATCTCTATGACGCGCGTCCGATGACCTGCCGGGTCTTCGGGCCGCCCGTGCAGACCGACGCAGGCGACGGCGCCCGTGCGCTCGGCCATTGCGAGCTTTGCTTCGTCGGCGCGACTCCCGAGCGGGTGGCAGCCTGCGAGATGCCGGTACCGGGTGAGGTTGAACAGAGCCTCGTCGATGAGCTGGGGCGCGAGGGCCTGAGTGGCGAAACCGTTGTCGCGTTTGCGCTGCTGCGATCATGCGGCACCCCGGAAGATGGTTGAGAATTCGAGGGCGGAAAACGCAGATCCCTCGACTCCCTTCCACGTTCCTTTGGGCTTCGCTCAGGTCCGTGTCCGGTCGTTCGGGATGACAGGCCGAGGTTTCGATCCTGCAGCTACACTGGAGGTTGAGCCGCCTCATGTCATTGCGCCCCTGCCGGGTCGAAGTCTCGACCGGCGCCCTCGAAGAGAATTTTCGCTTTCTGCGATCGCTCGTCTCTCCGGATGCGGAGCTGATGGCCGTCGTCAAGGCCGACGCCTATGGTCACTCCTTGTCTCTCTGCGCTCCGGCGCTGGCGCGCGCCGGAGCTTCGTGGCTTGGCGTGACCAGTGTAGAGGAGGGCGTGGCCGCGCGGGCGCGATGCCCGCACTCACAGATCCTTGTTATGGGCGGCCTCTTCGCCGGACAGGGCGCGGCTTGCATCGAACATCGGCTCGCTCCGGCGATCTGGGAGCATTGGCAGATCGACGAATTGGAAGCGGCTGCCAGCAGCTTTGGAGCCAAGCCGCAATCAGTTGCCGTCCATCTTGAGATCGACACCGGCATGAGCCGGCAGGGCGTGGCGATCGGCGATCCGGCGCCCGGCGCGCTTCCATTGCTGCTAAAGCGGTTCACTGACGAATCGCCATTGCTTCTCGACGGAGCGATGACGCATCTGTTTGCCGCCGACGAGGCCGATGGCGCTCTCACCGACCAGCAACTTCGACGGTTCGATGCCGCCCTCGGACTCATTGAGGCTTCCGGCAATCGCGCGCAGTGGCTCAGCGTGGGCAACTCGGCAACCATCCTTTCCGGGCAGGCCGAGCCCATCGTCGCTCGCGCCACGCGCTACGGCATGAAGGCCCTTTTGCGGCCCGGGCTCGCGCTTTACGGCGTTACGCCGCGTTTTTCGCCGGAAGATCCGGCGCCGGTGAAAGCTGCGCGCGATCGCCTCAGACCGGTCCTTGCATGGAAGACGCGGGTCACGAGCGTTCGCGCCATTGCGGTGGGAACGCTGGTGGGATACAACGGAACTTTTGTCGCAACGGAACCGATGCGCGTTGCACTGCTCGCCGCCGGCTATGCGGACGGTCTTGATCGCCGTCTCAGCAATGGTTTCAGTCTTCTCGTGCGCGGCGAGCGCGCGCCCATCGTTGGCCGCATCAGCATGGACCAGGTGGTCGTTGACGTCACGGAAATCCCCGGCGTCGAGCCGGGCGACGAAGGCGTTCTCCTCGGCAGGCAGAGCGGTGAAACGATCACCGCCTACGACCACGCCGACGCCACCGGCACCATTCCCTGGGAAGTCTTCACCCGCATCGGATCGCGCGTGCCGCGAATCGCCGTCCGGACAGACGGAACCGCAGACGCCTCTTCTTCGTAAAGAGTGAAGGATGCGGCGAATCCACAGTTGGCCCTGGGTGCAGGAGCAGGCGGATCGCGCGTCGGCTTCATGGAACCGATGCTCCATGCAGCCGCCGCTCACCGGTCCGGTCTACGGCGCCAAAGAGCAGCGGAAAAGGGAACTGGCCTACGACGAGGCACTGCTGGCCGCGGAACGCGAGGCCAGGCGCGCCCCGCGCACCCGTGCCCAGCGGCTCGAAGCGCAAAGCCGCATCACGGCTGCTTTCGCGCGCTTTTCGGCCGTCGCCCTCGGCCTGGAAGACGATGCGATCCAGCTCCTGACCGACGATTTTCTCCCCGCGGGCACAAAGCTGGCGCAATGGGCGCGGCGATTCGATCCGGCGCTCGCCATGCCGGACATTGTTCAGGCTTGCCGCAATGCATGGACGGCCTGCGGGTTGCAGCCGCTGCTCGGCCAGGCCATTCGGCTCACGCCATCGATTCTCGGTTACAGCCTTCTTTATCCTTACAGCGACAACTACCTCGACGGCGACGGGATTTCAGCGCGACAAAAGCTCGAATTCAGCGAGCGTTTCCGGGAAAGGCTGAAGGGCGCAGCGATTGCGCCCCTCAATCATCGCGAGACGGCGATCTGGTCGCTGGTTGCGCTCATTGAAGAGCAGTATCCGCGCGAAATCCATCCGCAGATTTTCGATTGCCTGCTTGCCATCCATCGCGCGCAGGAGCAGAGTGTGGCACAGCAGAGAACGAGCGACGGCTGCCCCGAAGCGGAGATTCTGCGCATCAGTTGCGCCAAGGGCGGCAGCTCCGTAACTGCCGATGCCTGCATGGCGCGCGGACAGCTCAACGAAGAGGAGAGCGAATTCGCTTTCGATTGGGGCGTATTGTTGCAGTTGGGAGACGATCTGCAGGATGTGCGGGAAGATCTGCGCAACGGTTCGACGACGCTGTTTTCGCGCGCCGCGGGCCGGGGTGATTCGCTGGACGCACTGACGACGCGGCTGCTCAACTTCAGCGAGGTCGTTTCCGGCCGCATGGACCGGCTGCCGCAGGGTGCGGCGATGCTGAAGGGTCTGCTGCGCATGAGCTGGCGCTCGCTGATCGTGATGGCGGTTGCGTACTCGCACGAGTTTTTCACCGCGCAGTTCCTTGCCCGGGCCGAGCGCCACTCGCCGTTCCGTTTTGAATTTCTGCGTGCGCGGCGTGACCGGCTGGCCGGCCGGCAAGGCCTGTACGCCACGCTCTTCGAGGCGTTCCTCGAGCCGCTCGACAGCTCCACCAGGATTTCAATCGAGCCTTGCGGGCGCGCCGGCCACGTCCCGCATCCGGCCGTCAACACGGTTGGCGACATCTCGGCTTTGTAACCTCGCCGCCAGCCCGCTCGTACAGCCGGTATCGGGGATATGATTTGGCATCGCTTCGCCGCAGTGTCGTGGTTACGATCCTCTTCGCCGTTTTCGGCGGGCCGGGCTTCCTGCTCGTGTACATTCCCTGGTGGATTACGCGGTTTCGCATACCGCCGGGAGAAGCCGCATGGCAATGGCTGATTGCGGCTTTCATGTTCCTCGCGGGCCTTGTGCCGCTCTGCGCTTCCATGGTCCGCTTTGTGTTTGCGGGCCGCGGTACGCTCGTGCCCGGGGTTCCTACCGAACGTCTGGTTGTGAGCGGACTCTACCGCCACGTCCGCAACCCGATGTATCTGGGAGTGCTGCTGTCGCTGGCGGGCGAGGCGGTTCTGTTCCGGAGCCGCGACATCATCATAGAGGCGCTGATCGCCTGGCTGGCGGCGCACGTGTTCATCCTCGTTTACGAAGAGCCGACGCTCACCGGCCGCTATCCCGATGAGTACGCACTTTACAAGCGCAGTGTGCCTCGCTGGCTGCCGAGAATGAAGCCGTGGACGGGCGGATCGTCCGATCCAGCCAATGAATAGCGGCGCAGGAACCTTTTCACTGCCCACAGTGTCCAAGTGAGAGTGGGGCGCGCAGCGAGCCCTGCGCCAAACCGTGTACCCTGTTTGCGGAGATTCTTTTTCAAAGCGCGCGCAAGGAGATGTGGTGTATCGATGCGTTCGAACCTGAGCTTGATCCTGGGGTCTGCGCTCATTGCGGGCGGCGCGGCCGGGGCGCAGCGCAAGCCGGCGAATGACGCCTCGCCGGCGGTCCAGACGGCGCAGCCGGCGGGTCTTTTGCCAGAGGAGTTCGCCGGCTGGGCGGAAAGCGAGCCGGCGAGGGCATTCGCCGATCCGGCCCTCGCCGATCCGGGCAATGCCGCGGCGCTCAGGGAATATGGCTTCACGCAAGGCGCATCCGCCGGCTACAAGCGTGACGATGAGACGCTATCGTTGCGCGTGCTGCGCTTCAGCGATGCGAGCGGGGCTTACGGCGCGTATTCGTTCTATCGCCAGTCGGGCTGGCCGAGGGAAGAGATCGGCGCCGGCGCCGCTTCCGATCACAACCGCGTTCTTTTCTGGCTGGGCACTACCATCGTCGACGCCAATTTTTCGCGCATCGGCCCCATGTCCGCCGCCGAGTTGCGCGAGCTGGCCAGCCGCCTGCCGGTTCCCGAAGGCAACAAGGCGGTTGCGCCCCCGGTGCTTGCGTATTTGCCGAAGACATCGCTTGATGGCCAGACCACGCACTACGCCGTAGGTCCCACGGGCTACGCAGGCTCCGGCGGAGTGCTGCCTGCGGCTCTGGTCGGCTTCGATGAGGGAGCGGAAACGGCGACCGCTACGTACTCGCTGCGCTCCGGGCCGGCGGTGATCACGATCATCGATTACCCCACGCCGCAGATGGCGACTGCCCAGGAGACGAAGATTCACGATTACATCCGAGCCGGTAATCAGGCGCAGAATCCGTGGCCGAAGCCGCTGGCAGAGTCCGATCAGGCCTCGCTGGAGGTTCGCCGCAGCGGACCGCTCGTCATTCTCGTCAGCGGCGACGCCATCCCCGACGAGAGCCACAAGCTGATCGAATCGGTCCACTACGACGCGGATCTGATCGCGATCCCGCAAGCATCGGAGTCGGAAGTCGAGAAAACGGGAAAGCTGCTCCTCGGCATCGCAACCATCGTCATCATCGGCGCCAGCGCGGCGATTCTGCTGGGAGTGTTTTTCGGAGGCGGTCGCGCACTCTATCGCGTCGCGCATGGCAAGCCCGCCTCGTCGGTGTACGACGAAGAGTTCATCAGCCTCGACCTGGCAGGAGAGTGGCCAAAATCGCGCCCCATCATCGAGCAGCCGCATCCGAAGGGCTGAAGCTTCTATGGCTCCGGGGTATGCGAAGGATGGACCCTTCCGCGGACCGGTCCGGGCCTGTGGGAAACAGGCAAAATCCCGAGGAAAGCAGTTGAAAAGACGGGGTTTCCGGCAATTCCGAAGGCAAACAGATGTCAAAAACCCCTGCGTTTGGATGGGGGCGGTTGTATCTGTATCCGTCTGATTGTAAATGGCTTATTTCACCCGGGAATTCCCCTTGACACTCTCATCCCCCGACCCTACTATGCAGCCAGAAAGTTCTGATGGCTTTGCCTCCGTTGGAACTATTCTCCCTAAAGGAAGGGCCGCCTTTTGCCGGGCGGCTCTTTCCGTTTGTGCAGCCGCTTTTGGTCTGCCCCTTCACCTTCGTGCTCCCCGAGGCAAATTACTGATCGCCCCGCGCGGTCTTCGAGGCCGAATTCGTCTCGGGTTCAGACCATTCGTGTCCGCAGATTTCGCAAGACCAGGCGTTGGATGGATCGACGTCCTCGAGCACGGGATCGCTTGCCCCGCAGCGCGGACATCGGGGCGCCTCGAACTCCGGCAATTTCAACTTCGACTGATCGACGATCTCCTGCGGGACAGGCTGCGCGGCGATCTGTCGCGCCTCGTCAAGTTCATCGGCGGCGACGATGACGCGCGGGCCATTCAGCTTGCCCGAGTACAGGCTCGGCGCCTCGATCCAGCTTTCGATTCCGGCCCGGCGCAGCACTTCGTAAATCTGCCAGGCTTCTTCCCGCGAATCGCAATCGCAGAGGGGCGTCTTCCACGTGTATTCGTGTCCCTGTTCCTCTTCTTCAGCGTCGCTCTCCGGCGGCAAAGCCAGTGCGGTCTCCCATTGCGGCGGTGGAACCAGGCCCTGGCTTGCCGCGTCCTGGTTCACGGTTCGCTGGCGGGTCTGCTCGCGCAGACTTTCAGGCTGGCGATGGTCGCCCGGTTCGCCCATCCGGCGCTTTAGCATTTCATCGCGCAAGACCTGCTGCGCCATCGGGGTCAGATCGCCGAATTGGTTCGCCAGCTCGCGCAGCTCTTCGTCGCAACTGTCTGCGTAATGCTGCGTGAGTCTTTGCCATTCCGCCGCAGTGTCGATTTCCATTGGGTGAGAGTATAAAGCGGTTCCACAGTGGCTGCACCCAGTTTCAGGCGGTGCTCAAGGTGGCTCTCCCTTGAGGGCTCGAAACTTCCGGAAGGGCGACCATTCGGGAACTACTCTGGATTGCGTGTCTTGTTCGTCGGCGAACCGTTACCTCTGCCGCACTGTCCTCTTCAATTGGCGACCTTCAACTCCGCTGTGCGCCGGTTCCGTCGTCGCTGATAAATGAGCGAGCCTAACCCGATTCCAGCGAAGAAGAGACTGATGGCTCCCGTCACCTCTTCAAAGCCATACACCTGCCAGTGTGTGGCAATTCTTGCGCCCTCTGGATGGTCCCTTTCGTAGAGAACAGGCACACTCTGCCCCACTCCGAACTCTGGCGGGGTCGAGTAGGCCTTTGATTGAATTGTTATGGCGCGACCGTTCTGGGCTGTGAATGCGAACACTGGTGCAGCCGCTTTATCCTGATCGACGACCAACCGTATCACTGTGCCTTCGGCAGAGATGCTCCGATGAAGAAAGATCTCCGTGCGAATGAATATCACCAGGGCGGAAACCACGAGGGGCAAGCTGAGAAACACTATGAACCAGCCGCCAAAGGGCGTCAGCCAAAGTGGAGTCTTTACGTCATCCAGCCCTCCGATGCGACAAAGCCAGCGAATGAAGCGACAAATCAGATTCAGGCCTGGGATTTTTCTTACGCGCGCCTCACCTCCGCAACCGAACAGCGGTGGAACAGCAAGCAAGGTTTTCGCGGTATCCTCTTCTTGTCCATATCAAGAAACGGCAACGTGAGGGCATCGCGCTGGCCAAGAAGGCCGGCGTCTACAAGGGGCGGAAGCCAGCGCCCACGAGAGAGCGCGCTCGAGAACTTGCCCGTCGCGCGCGGACTGGCGAGAAGCGATCTGCATTAGCGCGAGAGTTCGGTATCAGCCGCGAGACGCTCTACCAGTACTTGAGAACATCGGCATAGGTAATGGCAAGCGGGCCTGGCTCGCCTGTCGTCGCTCTCGGAAAACGTGCGCGATGCCGACTTTCTGGTACCAATCTGCGCTCAAGGAGCGAGTTGGCACACTCCAGAAGTCAGAAAACAGGGGCACGAGGCATTACGATTTACGAAACCTGGAATCAGATTTCTATTCTTACCCATGTTGCGGCCCGGTCCCGTGGCCCGTGCAGGACTTCAGGATGACGCGGTAGTGATCACGAAGACGCTTTCTACTTGCCCGGCGCAGATGAGCGGCTTGCCGCATAGGCAAGCAGATCTTTGAAACGCGCATCGCCTTGAAGTGGTTTTAGGTCGGGATCCTGGGCCATTCCTTCGATTACCCAGTGCTGCAGCCCGTGGTCGACCGAGTCACGCAGCAGCCGCAGGGCCTCGTCGCGCTGCCCCTCGCGCAACACCAGGCACGCGAGGTTATAGGTGGCGAGCGTGGACTGCGGCGCGCTTGGCCCCAGCACGCGCAGCTCCGTGGCCCGCGCCTGCACGAGCACCTGCCTGGCTCGCGGATACTGGCCACGACGGGTCAGAATCTCGGCGAGATTGTTCATCGCCGACAAGGTCAATAAATGTTCTGGGCCAAGCACCCGCGTCCGAATGGCAATTACCTGTTCGCCAAGCGTCTGCGCTTCTTCCAGCTTGCCTTCATCAGTGAGCACCGCCGTCAGGGTGTTCATGGAGCGGACTGTTTCGGGATGATCCGGTCCCAGCACGCGGCGCTTGGTTGCCAGCACGGCGCGATCCAGAGCCTCAGCTTCGGTATAGCGCTTCTCATGGTAGAGAATGATGGCCAGATTGTCTTTAGCCATCAACACATGCGGGGAATCGGCGCCCTCGAGCCGCTGCCAAAGCACAATCTGCTGCCGGTCCAGGCCTTCGGCATCGGCCCAGCGCCCCTCCGTCTGCAGATCGAGAGCGAGGTGATTCATGGATATGACGGTTTCGGAATTGCCGTCGCCCAGCACGCGCTGCCGCCACGCCAGCGCCTGGCGCGCCAGGGTTTCGGCCTCGGCGCCGTGGCCCTCTTCATTCAGCACCGCGCTCAGGCTGTCCATCACCGCGATCGTGTCAGCATTGTCAGCACCGGAGCGCCGCTGACGTGCAGCCAACACCTCGCGTAACAGCGCTTCCGCTTCGCGATTGCGCCCGAGCCGGTACAGCGTCCAGCCGATGGAGGCTTTGGCGCTGAGCGTGTCGGGATTCTCCGCGCCTAACTGCCGCTCCCGGATTGCTTCCGCTTGCCGGTAAAGCGACTCCGCGCGGCCGTAGAGCCCAAGGTTCTCATACACCTGGCCCATCACCATCATCATCCGGGTTTGTGTTTCAGGATTGCCCGACAACCCCGTATCGATCTGTGTCGACGCCTTGTCCAGAACTTCGCGCGCTGTCACCTGATTGCCCCGCGCTTCGCTTGGGTCAGCGACACGGAACATGCCCGTCATGAAGCCGGCGATCTGCGCCGCCATGTCGCGCTCGCGCGCGATGCGCCGCAACTCGACAGCCTGTAACACTGCAAATGCGGGCAGCAGCAGCGCGAGCAGCAGTGTCGCCACCGCTCCAAGCCGGTGCCGCCGCAAGAATCGGTTCACCTGATACAGCGTGCTCGGCGGATGCGCCTCCACGGGTTCGTGCCGCAGCCAGCGCCGCGTGTCCGTCGCCAGCTCCAACGGGGTACTGTAGCGCCTCGTAAGATCCTGCTCAAGCGCCTTGAGCACAATCAGATCCAGATCGCCGGCCAACTGCAGCTCGAGTTTCCGGGGCCGCGCATTGCGCTGATCCGCCGCTTCCCGCGCCGCCGCGGTGTTGCGTGCATAGCAGGCACTTGGCCGCGCCGTTGCTTGCACCTGCATCTGTTGCAGGATTTCCTCCGGCGGCCGATGCCTCCACTGGCTGACGTCGAAGGGCAATCGCCCGGTAAGCAATTGGTACAGAACAACGCCCAGTGCGTAGACGTCAGTGCGCGTGTCGACGTCGCCGCCGCGAATCTGCTCCGGACTCATGTAGCCGGGCGTACCCACGAGCCCCAGCGCCGTCTCTGCCCCATCCGGCTCGATGGCGCGCGCCAGGCCGAAGTCGATGATGCGCGGCGCCGGCTGCCCGTCCACCTCGACCACCAGGATGTTCTGCGGCTTCAGGTCGCGATGGATGGTCGCTTTCTGGTGCGCGTGCTGCACGCCGTCGCAGACCTTGATGAAAAGCTCGAGGCGTGC
>JASHQQ010000308.1 GCA_030039035.1 Acidobacteriaceae bacterium
GCTACGCCGGCAAAAAACGCGCCGTTCTCCATTGCCAGAATGCCCACCATCTGAGGAATCGCTTCGCGGCGTGCAATTAGCGAGTAGGCGCCGATCAGAATGCCGGCCAAGCCGATCGGCAGATTCACATGAACGACAGGATCGGCGGAAACAGCGACGAGCGGGCCGACGAGAAACTCTGCTGCAATCGCGAGAAGTAGCGCGAGCAAAAGTGATGACGGGATGTTGATCGCCTGGTCGATTTCGCGTCGTTCGTAGAGATCCCCAGGAAGCGTCCGCTTGAGGACCAGAGGAATCGCGATCACCTTTGCCGCGACGGTGATCACACCAAGGGCGACGAGGTGAATCGAGCCACGATGGAATCCGATCAAGAAAGCCGACGCGGCAAGGAATGCAGACTGGACGATGAAGAATCGCATCACGCCCTGTACCTGGCGCGTCGCCACCATCCCGAAGGCAGTCAGGAGAATGAGCCCGGCGGTCAGTGCGTTCAATCCTTCAATTAGCTGTGTCTGAGGACTTGCCACAGCGACTCCTTCCTAAGCAGCCGAAGCAGAAAAGATGCTCGCAATCATCGCAGCTACGGAGATGATGAATGCGGCTCCAAGAAACTCGCTAATGCGAAAAAGACGCAGCTTCGCGAGAGAGGATTCGATCATGACGAGCACAATCGTGAACAGGAGAATCTTGAGCAGGATGAGCGGAATCGCCAGCAACACGTGACCTGGCTGCACATCGCCGGCTAATCCCCACGGCGCCAAGAGCACGTTGAGGAAGATGCAGGTGAGCACCAGAAACTTCATTTGGCCGCCCCACTTCATTAGCGCAGCGCCTCGACCGGAGTATTCGAGTCCCTTCGACTCATCGATCATGGCGAGTTCGAAGTGTCCCGTCGGGTTGTCGACAGGGATCTTCCCGCCCTCTGCCAAAATCAGCATAAGAAACGCAATGAGCAGCAGAATGTGCGCCGGAGAGAAGAATGCAGCGGGGCTGGCCACCCACTTTTGTTGAACGATGTAAGGGATGGTGGATTGGGCCACAAATGACACCGTGAAAAACACGATCATGAAGACCGGCTCGGCGAGAAACCCCACCATGCGCGTTCTGCTTGCCCCCATAGGCCCGTAGGGATTTCCGGTATCGACCGCTGCAAGGGCGGCGAAGAATCCGCCAAGCCCAAGGAAGAAGCCGCCAGCGAGCATATCGCCCATGAATGCGAAGGCCAGAGGGTAGTTGGTGAGGACGGGTATCAGGCTGGCCACAAACAGAGGAACGATGAATACAAGGAAAGGGGTGAGGCGAAAGATCCAGGTTGTTTCCGATGAAACGACCTCGTCTTTGTGAAAGAGCTTCCAGAGATCCCTGTATGGCTGAAAGATGCTCGGTCCGCGTTTGCTCTGAACGATTTCTTTGAACCGGCTGAGCACTCCGGAACACAAGGGCGCGAAGCCGAGTACGAATAGGAGCTGAATGAGGTTGTACAGAATCGTCCTTGCCATCAGAACTCCCTGAGTCTTGCATTTGAGACTGGCCATCTGCTGTATGGACGAAGAGACTGCATCCGGCTCGGCTTCTCAGCACCGGCGGACGGCTAACAGAACGGTTTCTGAGCATTCCCGCGGCATAATCGAGAGAAGGGTCTGGGGGAGGGAAACTGAAGAGAACTGCTGTCGAAGGGATTTTTGCACGATTTTCTTCACGGCGCGACTCCTCTGAGGGTAGGAATCATCAGCCGTGAAGGCGGTTATCGGTGGAGTTCCATCACCGTTCCGACATGTGCTGCCAACATATTGAACGCTAAGGGGCTAGTTGTCAAGGCTCGACCACCGGTTCAACGCGACTTCTCCATGTCAATATGCTCCACCGACAGTCGCCGCGCTCTTCACCCCGTCCTCAGCGCCCAGGAGTTGGGCAGCAGGGGCATTGACATCAGGTTGCCCCGATCCCGATACTGGTGGGGAGCGGGTGTTGGAGTCCACTCTGATACGCCCCTCAAATGAGGGGAAGATGACTCCTGCGATGAAGGACACGCGGAGTCGTCTGTGCCCACAAATCCCGCCCATCCGGCGAACACTCCTCCCGCCAAGGCATTCTGCCCTTCGAACATCAGCAGGCCCGATGGAACATCCATAGGGACATTGCCCTTTCGTAGCATTCTGTTCGACTTCTGGGAGAGTGATGGCCAAGTTGAGGAACAGGATTCTCGCGCTTCTTTTCACGATTTGAACCTTGACCAGATCGTCGATACGATCACGGCCGGCAGGGAAGAGTACGACCTGAGATCCTACTTCTACGGCCCGCTTCGGAACATTGAGAATGTTCATTATCGTCAGGACGTTTTCCGGGATCTTGTAAACCCCGATCTGTTGCGGCTTGTGCTGTCTTTTGGCGAAGGCATGCGCAGTATGCGGGGCCATCTCGCGATCTCCGAAAAACGCTACTACGGTCGTCAAAAGCAAGCTGCTTTTCTCGATGCTGTCGAAACGTATTGCAACGCGACGTCGAAGCTTACAGAGGGCCTGCTCGCCGTTGATCCGGCGTCGAGAGCCTTCAAAGCGCTCCGCGAATTTCTGGTACGCTATTCCGCATCAGAAGAATTCAACGAATTGTGGAGAAGGACGGAGCAGGTCAGAGGAGATCTGTCGAGGGTTCGATACTCACTCCATATTCATCATGGGCGCGTCACCGTCGATCGAAATGACGCCGAGGGCGACTACAGCCAGGAAGTTCTCAAGACATTTCAAAAATTCCAACAAGCCGATCCGCGAAGCCATCGCCTCAAGGTTTCTTTGTCGGCGGAAATGAATCACATTGAAGCGGAAATCCTCGATCTGGTCGCCACGCTGCACTCGGAGATCTTTGCGCGTCTCGACGAGTACTGCGACCGCTACCGCAACTACTGTCATGAGCTGATCTCGAGATTCGATCGGGAAGTGCAATTTTATGTTGCTTACCTTAAGCAAATGGAGTCTTTGAAAAAGGCTGGGCTTTCGTTTTGCTTCCCCGTATGCAGCCAATCGAAGGAAGTCCAAGCGATTGACACATACGATCTCGCGCTTGCCAATCAGCTTATACGCGCGCGAAAAGATGTGGTTACGAACAGCTTTTGTTCGAAAGAACCGGAACGCATCTTTGTCGTTTCCGGTCCCAATCAGGGTGGGAAAACGACCTTTGCGCGCACCTTTGGGCAGCTTCACTATTTGGCCGCTCTCGGCTGTCCGGTAGCGGGCGTGTCGGCGAACCTGTTCCTTTTTGACAAGCTCTTCACGCACTTCGAGAAGGAGGAGGACATCCAGAATCTGCACGGAAAGCTCGAAGACGAGTTGATCCGCATCAACCAGATCCTTGAAAAGGCAACACCGAACAGCATCCTGATTATGAACGAGAGCTTTCTGTCTACAACGATGAACGATGCACTCTTTCTCAGTCGCGAAGTGATGAAGCGGATCGCCGCTCTGAATATATTGTGCGTCACCGTTACTTTTCTTGATGAACTGGCCTCTTTGAATGAAACGACGGTGAGCATGGTCAGCACGGTCAATCCAAAGGATCCGCAGCAGCGGACATTCCAGGTGATCCGAAAGCCCGCCGACGGGCTTGCCTACGCCGCCGCGATCGCCGAGAAATATCACCTGACGTATGATGCCGTGCGGACTCGCGTCGGCACGAGCGAAAGCCATGGGAGCGGATCATGAAAGTCTTCCTCATGTTTCGTGATCGCGACTTCGCCCTTGATGAGGGTGTACCGGCGAACGCTCAGGAACTGATCCAGGACCTTGAGTTGGACACCCTGTTTCGAGCTATCGCCGCCGGCGATGAGTTTCTGCTGCAAGTCGCCAAAACTGCCGTCCTTGCAAGCATCAAAGATCAAGAAACGATTCTATACAGGCAGGGCATTCTCGCCGATTGCCTAGAATTCCAGGAGATCGTGAAGGAACTCTACACTCTATCGGTGGATGTGACTGAACGCGAGAGCAAAATCTGGGGCTGGTTTTCGCTTTCTTCCCCTGGCTCGCTGTTGCTTCGATCCATCGATGCACTTGGCCTCTTTGTCGGGTCGCTAGAACGTCTGAGAAAACTTGCCGACGAACACAGCTCGAAATTCCGGTCTGAAGGATTTCGGCTGTTCTTCGGCATGATCACCCAGGAACTGGACGATGACTATTTGCAGGCGGTGAAGGATCACTTGGCACGGCTGGAATTCCGCGGCGGAGTTTTGATGAGCGTTGATTTGAGGGCCGATTTTCGAGGAACCAACTACATTCTCCACCGCTTGGACGTGAAGAAACTCACTTGGTTCGAACAGGTCCAGGAATGGGTGGGACAGATCACTCGCAAAAATGGCTCTGGACTCACATTCGAAGTCGACCCGCGCGACGAATGCGGCTTTCGTGCGTTGGCAGCACTCAGGACGGAGGGGATCGCTAAGGTCGCTGTTGCCTTGGCGCAGTCGAGCGATCACATTCTGAGCTTCTTTAAGGCGCTCCGCCTTGAACTCGGATTCTATATCGGATGCCTCAACTTGCGGGAAAAGCTGGCCGCGAAACAGGATCCGTTCTGCGTGCCGAGTCCCTTGCCGGATGATGACGAAGCACTCCGATGCGAGGGAATCTACGATATGTGCCTGAGCCTGAGCACACCTGAGCCGGTCGTCGGCAACGACATTGGCGGCGAAAAGAAATCCCTGATCGTAATCACAGGAGCCAACCGGGGGGGCAAATCGACGCTGTTGCGCAGTGTCGGCCTCGCTCAACTCATGATGCAATGCGGCATGTTCGTACCAGCTAAGGAATTTCAAGCAAGCGTCTGCCAAGGCATCTTCACGCATTTCAAGCGGGAAGAGGATGCCGACATGAAAAGCGGCAAGCTGGATGAAGAACTGAGTAGAATGAGCGCCATAGTACAGCGAATCACTCCGCGGTCTATGCTTCTTCTAAATGAGTCGTTCGCTTCGACTAACGAGCGGGAGGGGTCAGAAATTGCTCGGCAAATTGTTCGAGCGCTTCTAGAGAGGAATGTGAAGATTCTCTATGTCACTCATATGTTCGATCTCGCAGACGGGTTTTATTGCCAGCAAATGAAGTCAGCGCTCTTTCTCCGCGCAGAGCGCCTTGAGGACGGCACGCGAAGTTTCCGCCTTTTGGAAGGAGCGCCCGAACGGACAAGTTACGGGGAAGATCTGTTCCGGCGCATTTTTCGGGGCGAGGCCGAAAGTCTTCGGATCCCCGTTCAATGATGAGCGGACCATCGAGTTGTGCCTGCGTGGCACTCACATGTAAGTGGGCTGGATGTTGGCTCTGACCGCTGAAGCCAGCGATCGAATTCGATGGGCTCTCTTCCGAATGGGATGTGTATGTCAGGGTGCAATCGGTTCCACTCCAGTCTCTTCAGGCTAAGCCAAAACAAATATGGTGTAAGCATCGCCTCCGGATGGCTTTGCTTGTCATGGATCCTCATTTGCTCCGATGTCATCGCGTGATTGCGGGCATAAGCTTCATAGCGGTTCCGGAAGTCTGCTCCCGATCGCATTTGACTACTAAGACCTCCTTTAGGACCGACCGTGACTCGTAAACGCAGCTATCTATCGAAAGGCAAGCGCCTGAAAGCCGCTCCAAAATGATCAGCGCCGCAGCGTTCGGCCAGTTGTTCGCCAGTGCCAATGTCGGTGCAGCGAGTAACTGCATAAGGTAGCCAAAAATGAAGGTCGTCCAGATTACGGGATCTTCTGGTTTGCTTGGCAGTGCAATCATGGGACCCTCTATGACCGCCCGGTGCCGGGGACTTTCACTTTCTCTTCGGCGGCCCAACTCGCTGCTATCCCGTTCTTCTTGATCGTGAGGCGATTGAGGGTTCCGGTGTAAGAGGCACATCGACGGATTTGCATTTTCATTCCCTCCTTGTGGGTTTCGGTTTGAGCGCCCACCGCATCGCGATGATCCATGCCACTACCGTCCATCCAAGTGCGACATTCAGAAGAAGAATGGCAGGTTGTTTCGGATGGCGATGTCGTGTGGCCGCGATTGTCGGCAGGAAGTACAAAAGAGTGATCGCAACGCGTGAGATGTACCAGAACGCCGTCATTCCAAGGTCGTGCATGATTCTGCCTCCGCCTCGATTTGAAAGCGGATCGCAATACTAAATGAATAGCCCTCTCTGTTCTTGGCCTCAAAGCGGGACCAATCTCAGTCAGGTCCTTAGGTTAAGCGGGCGGCAGGAAGTATGCTTTCACCGCGCGCAACAATGATGCCCGGTCGAGGCATGGTTCCCGGCCTTCATAGGTGGCCATCCAACAGACCTGGTTGACCAAATCTCGAGGCTGGCATGCGCGGAGTTCTTCTTTCATCGTGTTGCGAATAATTAGGATCAAATCCTGCAGCATATCCTGGCCCGCTCCGAGCCCGCGCTCGATTGCAACACGTCGGAAGATTTCGCAGAATTGTTCCTCCGTAACTGTGCCGAGCTTAATCTTGGTCTGAATCCTGCGCAGGAATGCGGCATCCAACACTGTTCTCGGATCTCGATTCGACGCGAAGACCACCAGCATCTCAAACGGAATTTCGATTTTTCGTCCTCCTG
>JASHQQ010000309.1 GCA_030039035.1 Acidobacteriaceae bacterium
AATAGGCGCCGGCCTTCGCGGCCGCCAGCAGCTTGTTCTCGAAAGCGTTGGAAAGGCTCGAGTCCTCTTCGTTGATCTTTTTCAAGCGCGCCTTGTCGGCCTCGGAAAGATTCGCGCCGGCATGCACAAACTGCTGGTACTGGTACTCGACCAGGCGCAGCGACTCGGGATCGAGATGGAGCGAGGCGCGCTGGTCGTAGATCGCCTTGATTCGTGCGAACAGCCGCGTGTTGAGATTGATCTCGTCCTGTTCGGCTTGCAGCCTCGGAGCCTCGTACTCCTGCACCTTCTCGAGTTCGGGATCGGTGTTGGCTCCGGTAACGCAGTTGAAGGCCGCGTTCACACGGTCCAGCAGCCGGCCCGACTTCTCGAAAGGGATGAATGTATTCCCGAAGGTAGGCGGCGCCGGATTGTCGGCGATTTTTTCGATCTCCGCGAGTTGCTCGGTCATCCCGGCGTCGAGCGCAGGCTGATAATCGCTGTCCCTGATCTTGTCGAACGGCGGCGCGTGAAACGGCAGCGCGCTCGGCGCATAGAACGGGTTGGCCGGACCAAAACTTGCCTCTCCCGCCTGGGCGCACACCGGCCGCGTTGCTGCCGCGAGCGCGAGAACTGTGCTCAGCGCGGCGCAGATTGCTCGTCGAATTGCGATCGGATTTGTCCATCTCTGGCTCATCTCTGCCAACCCTTTCACTGCCAATCAGCTCCATCGAGAATTGTAGGCGAGGCGGCAGCCATCGCACGCCATGCGCCCGCAGCGACGGCTCCGAAAAGGGCTTTGCCCCGCCTTGTGTCATTCTCATATCAGGAACCTCGCACTTCATGGATCCCGTTACCCACTTTCTCACCGGAGCCTGCATAGGCCGCGCCGGCCTGAACCGCAAGACCGCCTGCGCCACGGTGACCGCGGTGCTGGCGGCGGAGGCGGCCGACCTCGACATCCTCTGGGGGTTCGGCGGGCCGGTGGAGGGGTTGGAGCACCATCGCGGCATCACGCATACCTTCCTCGGCGCCCCCTTTGTGGCGTTGGTAACCGCGGGCGTGGTGGGCCTGGCGTATTTATGGAGCGAGTCGCTGCGGCGTCGGAGATCCGGGGCCCTCCTTCGAAGAAACTCCGACGAGGCCTTGGCAGAACCTGTGCTCACGCAGGCGCGCCAGCCTCTCCGCTGGGGCTGGCTCTATTTCACCGCGCTGATCGCCGCGTTGAGCCACATTCTGCTCGATTGGGCGACCACCTACGGCGTGCGCCCGTTTTTTCCCTTCAACCCGCGATGGTATGCAGGCAGCTTCATCTTCATCGTCGAACCGGCGCTGTGGATTGTCTTTCTCCTTGCAGTCATTATTCCCGCCCTGCTCGGACTGACCGATCGCGAGATCGGCGCGCGCCGCGTAAAGTTTCGCGGGCGGGGATGGGCGATCTTTGCCCTCGCGGCAACGGCCGTGCTCCTTGGCTGGCGATGGAGCGAGCACCGGCGCGGACTGGCGCTGCTGGCCGACAATCAGATCACGACGGTTCCGGTCACGCGCACGGCGCTGGAGCCCTATCCGGTCAATCCCTTTCGCTGGCATGCGATCCTCGAAACCGCGCAATTCTATCAGACGGCCGAAATCGACACGCATACCGGCGAGATCGACAGCGATCCGCAGACCGACATGATCTCCAGACCTGCCGATTCTCCCGCGGTGGAAGCGGCCAAACGCACCTTGCTCGGCAGGGTGTATCAGGACTGGGGCATGTGGGCCGTGATTCGGGATATAGGCCAGACCCCCGCGCCGGGGATCGATCCTCCGCGGCTGCCGCCAGGACAGACCTGGACCACGGTGGAATTCATCGACCTGCGCTTCGATTATTCGTTTCGCGGTTCGGGGCCGCCGCCGGCGAATCCGCCGCTCAGCGGCTGGGTCTGCATCGTGAACAATCGCGACGACGGGGGCGAATCGATGGATGGCCGCGAACAGAAATAATCGCGGCGCAATCCGGCGGCGGCGCTCACGCCAGGCGATGGAACGACTGCTCGATGCGCGCGGGAATCGCTGCCGGCGCGTCGCCCAGCGAATGCCCGATCTCGAGCACTGCGGCCGGCGGCGCAGGCAGCGACCGGAGAGCGCCCACGGCCGCCGGCCAATCGATGGTTCCGTCGCCGGGCCAGAGATGCTCGTCCTTCGCGCCATGGTTATCGTGCACGTGAACCGAAACAATGTGCGCGCCCAGCGTGATTATCGCCTGATCGACTCCCACGGTCATGTGCGCATGGCCAAGGTCGAGGCAGACACCGACGTTGTCGAGATGTCCCATCTGCAGAATGGTGACGAGGTGCTCGGGCGTGGTGGGCTCGCTGGTCAGGTTCTCGACGAGCAGCCGCACGCCGAGCGGCCGCGCGAACGCCCCCAGGTGCTCAAGCGCGGTGATGGAGTATTCAACGGTGCGCTGCGACCAGGTGTCCTGCCGCTTGCCCAGGTGCAGGATCAGGTTCTTGTAGGGAATGTGCTCTGCGGTCTCGAGCGCGCGCCGGATCTCGTCCATGGCGTCGATGCGGCGGGCTTTCTCGGGGTGGATCACGTTGACGGCCGGCGCGCCGGCGCGGCCCATCTCGCGATCGGGATACATGGGCGCGTGCATCGACCAGGCTTCGATTTCGCTCGACCGGAACCACGCGCCGAGATCGCGGACTTCTTCGGCATTCGTGTAGTCGAAGTGCTGCCGCGCGGCGAAGATCTCCACGGCCTGTGCGCCGGCGCGGCCGGCCTGCTCCAGCAGTCCCGGATGCAGGCGTTGGTGAAGAAAGAGGTGAGTGGATAAGGCTCGCAACATATTGAAGGACGGTCTGCCGCGCCATGCCCCGGCGGAGAACGCGTCAGGACAATTGTCGCATTCCGCTACGACGGGCCTGAATCGCACCCAAGGGAAAAGCGCAAAGCAGCGCAGACTTCGGTCATACGGACGGGGCCCAGTCGACCCAGGTACCTTCCCAGGCGATTTTGCTGAATCGTAACCGCGTTGTGAAGGTTGACGGCGCAGCGGACCTTCATCCCGTCGTCTTCATCGAGAATGACCTCTGACGGCACCCCACGGATTGTCGAAGTAACAGGCGCCACCGTAACTGTAGCCAGAGAAGGGATCGCGCTGTTGCGAGTCAGGACGAGTACCGGTCTGGTTTTGTCCGGTTTGCCGCAGGCATGCAGACGAATCTCACCCCTGGTTACTCTTCCGGCCATGATGCCTCGGCTTCCCAGAATTGCACTTCTTCGAGGATCTGCGGTATCCGCCGGTATCCCTCTCGGTCGCGCTCTTCTTTCGCGCGGGTTTCCAATCTCCGCAGATGCTCTCGCAACGCCTCGCGAACCAACGAAGAACGATTCTGCTTCGACCGGCGCGCCGCCCGATCGGTTGCGGCAAGAAGCTTCTTGTCGAGAACAATCTGGACGGTTTCCATGGTGTCGATCCTGTTCAACAATATACTCCACAATCTTTGGGTATGCGGGTCCGGGTGGGAAAATCCACCGGGATTGAGCCTAATACCCCGCCGCCTTGCCGTAATGGCTGCGATGGTCCTGCCCGCCGAGCAATTCACCCGTCCTGGGATCGACGGCGATGCACTCGCCGTTGGACCAGTGGCCGCGGCTCAGGCTGACGTTATAACCCCGCGCGCGCAACTCACTGACCGTCGCTTCAGGAAAGCCCGGCTCGAGATACAGCTTGTCGGGCAGATACTGATGGTGGAAACGAGGCGCATCCACGGCTTGCTGAATATTCAGGCCGCCGTCCGCCGCGGAGAGAAAGATGTTGCCCACTGTGGTGATAATGCGCGCGCCGCCCGGCGAACCGAGCACGTAGCGCAGTCTGCCGTCTTCGAGGACGATCGTCGGCGTCATGGAGCTGAGCGGCCGCTTGCCGGGCGCGATGGCGTTGGCCGGTCCCTGAATCAGCCCGAACATGTTGGGCACGCCCATCTTCGAGGCAAAGTCGTCCATCTCGTCGTTCAACAGAAACCCGAGCGAGCCGGCGGTGACGTGCGAGCCAAAGCCATCATTGAGCGTTGTTGTAACGGCGACGGCGTTGCCCTCGGAGTCGACGACCGAATAATGCGTCGTATCCTGCGATTCGGCGCGGCGATGGCCGGCCGTCGTGGGCGCCGGCGGCAGAAATCCCTCCGGACGCCGCAAATCCGCGCTTGCCGTCGCCCTGTGCGGGTCGATGCTCGCGCGCCACGCCGCCGCGTATTTCTTCGAGATCAGCTCCTCGACGGGAATGCGATTGTAGTCGGGATCGCCGAGATAGTCGGCGCGGTCCATATAGGCACGGCGCCAGGCCTCCACGATCAGATGGATCTCCTCCGGCGAACGATCGCCGAGGTGGACAAGATCGTATCCCTCGAGGATGTTGAGCGCGCTCAACAGCACCACCCCGCCGGACGACGGCGGCGGAGCACTGATGACGGTGTAGTTTTGAAATGCGCCGGCGACCGGCCTGCGCTCGACCACCGTGTACCGCGCCAGATCGTCGAGAGTGATCAGCGCGCCGCCCGTCTTCAGGTCGTCGACCAGCTCGCGCGCCATCTGCCCGCGATAGAAATCGTCGGGATCGGCGGAGATGCGCCCGAGCGTGCGCGCCAGTTGCGGCTGCTCGAATGTCTCGCCGGCCTTGTAGAGATTGCCGTCGCGCTGAAAGATGCGCCGCGAATCGGCGAACTTCGCGAGATCGGGATCGGCAAGCTCGTGCGCCTCTTCGTCGCTGAGCGCAAATCCTTTGGCGGCGAGCGCGATCGAGGGCGCCATCACGCGCTTCAGTCCCAGTTTGCCGTACTTGCGTTCGGCATAGACGAGTCCCGCGACCGAGCCCGGCGTGGCAATGGAGCGATAGCCGAGGATGCTGGCATCGGGAATCACATTGCCGTTCGCGTCCTGATACATGGTTTCGGTCGCGGCCAGCGGCGCCTTCTCGCGGAAGTCGATGAACGTCGATTTGCCGTCGTGCGTGCGCAGCAGCAAGAATCCTCCGCCACCCAGATTGCCGGCCACCGGATGCACGACCGCCAGCGCGAAGCCCGTGGCCACGGCCGCGTCTACTGCGTTGCCGCCTTCTCTCAGCACCTCGACGCCGGCGTCGGAGGCCAGGTGATGCACGCTCACCACCATGCCGTGGCGCGCACGCACCGGTTGCTCGTCGAGCCAGGGAAGGACGTTCTTGCCTCCCTCCTGCGCGAACGCGGGAGCGCAGTCGAGAAGAGAGAGGATCACGAGAGGCAGGATGGCAATGGATTTTGTCATGGGTCTTTGGGAAGAAAACCTGCCAGAACATTTTCGCAGATTTCAATCGCCATGCGGTTTCAGGCAATGGAACCGCGATGGCAGCCCGTGCCTCCGCGGCGCCGGAACAGGCGATCTTGCCGGATTTCTCGCTCATAAGCTCTCCCGATCGTGCCAAACCTCCCCGTCGCCCGATACAATTTCCTTGTCAAATGCACGCAAATCCCTGGAGCAGACGGGAATCGGAGATCGGAATGCGCATGAAGGCAATGCGGGCTGTCATCGGTGTGATCGCGGTCGCTGCGCTCGGCGGCGTCGCGGCGCTTGGCCAAAGGACGGATATTTCGGGCAGTTATTTCAAAACATTCAACGCCTCGACCAGCGGCGATGACACCGAGCAGACGACCACGAACTCTTCGGGCGGCGTGGCGGGATGGCGCCAGATTCGCAGTCCGCTGCTCGGTTATGAAATGAGCTTCGCCTACAATCCCGAAAATCAGACCCTGTCGCCGGTGAAAGGCGCCTGCGGACTGCTCTGCCAGAACACGCCGACACCGCTCAAGGTCCGCGACATGGAGATTGCGGGCGATTGGATCGCCTCAATGAACCTTGGACCGGTGAGACCCTTCATTCTGGGGGGCCTGGGCGCCCTGGTCTTTGCCACCAGCTCGACGGCGATCGCCCCCGACACCAATACTCTCGCCAGGGTGGCTTATATCGGCGGAGCCGGAGCCGACATTGCTCTCCAGCCGCGCTTCGGGCTGCGCGTACAGTACCGCGAAAGTTTTTACAAGGCCCCCAACCTGCTTCCCGTCTATCCGCCGACCGGAAAATACACGCAAACGGGCGAGCCGATGGCGGGGGTTTATATCCGCCTTGGCGCCCTGCCCAAGGCGCATTGAGCTCCGCGTCGATCCGCGCAGCGCGCATCGGGCGGGTCTGCGCCAGGTCATGAGGGAAGCTCTTGCTGCTGTCCCGGACCATTTCTGCAGCCCGCTCTAAAACGATCCGATCAGCATCACAGGATCGGGAATGACACGGCAGGCGCCGGCAGCCGATTTCCAGGTCGATCCATCGGCAAAGGTCACCGAGTCGACATCGATGGAGAAGACCGCGGAGAATCCGCGCACGGCCAGATCGGCTCCGGCCGCGCCGCTGGCATCGCTGCTGAAGCTGACTTTAAGCTTGCGGCTCGCCTGCGCCCGCTCGTCGCCCGATTGCACGGGAACGACGCGAGACTGCGGCGTGAGACCGTGGACTGTAACAGAGGCGCTGACCACGGCATGGTTGCCGGACGTGCCGGCGGATGTGAGATGGATGCGCTGCGAGAAGCCTGTCTCGGGCGTCTTACCCGGACCGGCGGCAACCAGGTCTCCCATGCCGCCTTGCCGCGCGCTGAATTGAGCCGGGCATGAAGAGATTGCCCGCGAACTCGTGAGATCGAGGATTGCGAAGGCGTGAGACTGAACCGCCTGAGGATCGAAGTTTTGCGGATGATACTGATTGGCACTCTGTGCGGCCGCCAGGACTGAAAAGGCAACCAGTGCGAACGAGATCGCAACCATGCGCTTCATGGGATCCTCCGATCGGCCGTCAGGAAAGCCGTCGAGTCAGCGACAAATCGACAACCCGCGTACACCCACAAAATACGCCCGATCGACGGCTGGAATCAAATCGGAGTGAACCCCGCTCACTCTCCCCGCAGCACCTGCATCGGCTCGACCCGCGCGGCGCGGCGGCTGGGAACAAGCACCGCGGCCGCCGAGACGGCCAGCACTCCCAGCACGGCAATCGCATAGGAGGCCGCATCGAAGGCCGGCAGCTTGCCGAACTGGCTGCCGTAGATGCGCAGCACGGCAACGGTGAGCGCAAGGCCCAGCGCGATTCCGATCGCCGCCACGCCCACGCCGCCGCGCAGCGTCATGGCCAGAATCTGGCCCCGGCGCGCGCCCAGCGCGAAGCGCAGCGCGATCTCGAAGCGCCGCTGCGCAACGCTGTACGCGGTTACTCCGTACATTCCGACTGCCGCCAGCAGAATGCTGATGAAGGCAAAGCAGCTCAGCAGCATGGTGCGGAAGCGCTGCGCGCGCTCCGACTCGCCGACGGCCTCGCGCATCGTGGTGGTGTTCACGGCGACGAGCGGAAATTCGCGCCGTAGCAGTCTTTGCAGCGCATCGATCATCACGGCGGGGTCGCGCGCCGT
>JASHQQ010000310.1 GCA_030039035.1 Acidobacteriaceae bacterium
ATGGCGCGATTCTGGATGCGCCGCTGCTGGGTGAGGGAGCGGACCAGAAGGCGGGATGGAGCGAGTTGCTGCGCGAGGCGGCCGATGCCGCAGCCGGCGATCTGCTGGCCGCGGCGGGCATACGGTGCCAGGTGGCCGCGTTCGAAGAGATTGCAGCGGAGGGGCAGGTCTCGCGCGCCTTTCAATTGTGCTCCGGCGATCGGGCATGGACGATCCTGGTGAGAGACCAGGTGCAGGTTGTGGCAGCAAAGCCCGCGCCGGCGGCGAAAGAACGGGAGCCGGAAACTCCTCCGGCGCTGAATCCCGGGCTTGAGCTGCTGCTCGATGTGGAATTAGAGGCTTCGCTCCGTTTCGGATCGCGAGAAATGCCGCTGGGCGAGATCCTTGATCTGGGACCAGGCGATGTGGTGGGACTGGACCGCCATGTCGCCCAACCGGTGGGCCTGATTGTGGGGGACAAGATTGTGGCTCGTGGCGAGGTGGTGCTGGTGAACGGCAACTTCGGCCTGCGCGTGACCGAAGTCGCCTCGCCGCGCAAGCGGCTGGAGAGCATCCGGTGTCTCTTCTAGGCTTCCGATCGCCGGACTCGCGGCGTACGGTCCGGTCGCTGCCGGGATCCGGCGAATTCGCGGTCCCGCGTCCCGAACCTCTGCGCCGGGTGCCGCCGGCGCCTGGATCGTGGCCGCGGCTCCTGGTCGCCTGCGCCAACCCGGGCTGCGGCTCCGGCTGGCTGCAGCTTTGGCGCAGCCGCTCCGCGCCAGTCTTCGAGGGCGGATGGAGCTGTTCGCGCGAGTGCACCTCGGTTCTGGTCCGTTCCGCGGTGCGGCGCGAGCTCGAAGGCCGCACTCCCTCCGAGGCCGCTCACCGCCATCGCGTTCCCCTGGGTCTGCTCATGATCGAGCAGGGCTGGATCACGGCCCGCCAGTTGCGCCGCGCCCTCGAGGCGCAGCGGGCCGCCGGCTCGGGCCGCCTCGGCCAATGGCTCACCGGCATCGAGGGTGTGAGCGAGCAACTGGTCACCCGCGCGCTCAGCCTGCAATGGAGCTGCCCGGTCATGGCCCTCGACTTCCATGACCCCGACGCTCTCGCGCCGCTCATCCCGCGCCTCTTCCTCGATGCGTTTTCGGCTCTTCCGCTGCGCGTCGCCGGAAGCCGGCTCCTCTATCTCGGATTCGAGGACCGTCTCGATCCGGTCCTCGCTCTCGCCGTCGAGCGCGTTGCCGGCCTGCGCGTGGAAAGCGGGCTGGTGCGCGCGTCGCTCTTCCGGCCGGCGCAGGAACGCATGCTCGGCGCCGCATTTCCCGCCGTCGAGCTCATCGAAGCGGCCTCGGAGCCGGCCTCCGCCGCGGCTCTGGTGCGATCGGTCGAGCGCGCCCGTCCCGTCGAGTCGCGTCTGGCGCGTGTGCACGACTGCCTCTGGCTGCGCATGTGGCTCCGTCCCCAGACCGGCCCGACGCCCGAGGCCGGCCAGGTGCAGGACGTGATCTGCTGGATCGGCGGCTTCTGAACCCTCTTTAATCCCCGCTGTCTCTCATTCGGTCACTCGCCTGCACTCACTTCCTGCCGGAAAGAGTGGGCAGAATGGACAGCGGCTTTTACGCGGCAATGACGGGCCTGGTGGCGCGCTTTCAGGCGCTGGACACGGCGGCGGCCAACCTGGCCAATGCAGGGACGCCCGGCTATCGCGCCGAGCGCGAATACTTCCGCTCGGTGCTGCTCGGCCCCGACGCGCTCGACTCGCAGCTCGGCCGCACGGTGAACAACTTCGGACTGCTCGGCGGCGACAAGGTGAGCCTGGGCCAGGGAGCGCTTGAGCAGACCGGCAACGCGCTCGATCTGGCCATCGAAGGCGAGGGATTCTTCGCGATTCAGGCCGCCAACGGCCTGCGCTACACCCGCGACGGCGGCTTTCACCGCGCCCGCAACGGCCAACTGGTGACCGGTGCCGATGAGCCGGTGCTTTCGACGGCGGGCCAGCCGATCGCCGTGCCGCCCGGCGAGATCAGCGTCGGCGCCGACGGCACGTTGTCGGTGGCCGGCGGCGCGGTCGCCGCCATCGGGGTCTTTACCTTTCCGGCGGGTGCAGAACTCACGCCCGAAGGCGCCAACCGCTACATCGCACCGCAAGGCGCGGCGCCGGTCCTGTCCCGGAATGCGGCGATTCACCAGGGAGCGCTGGAAAACCCCAACGAGGACGTGGTCGAGGGAACGCTCGATCTGATCGTCATGCAGCGCCAGGCGGAGATGATGCAGCGCGCGCTGAACGTCTTCCACACCGAGTTCAACAAGTTCGCGGCCGAGGATCTGCCGAAGGTGTAGTGCGGGACTGAGGGACGTAGGGACCAAGGGACTACGGGACGAGAGACCAGGGAACGGGTGATCAGGGATCAGAGATCAGAGATCAGAGATCCGAGGGTCGATCAGGGATCGGGGGTCAGGAACCGAAAGCTGTTGGCTGTGAACCGCGGACCGGGAACCAGGAACTATGAATTGCGAACTCTGCAACCACGAACTGATCTCTGATCTCCGCCCCCTGATCTCTGTCAAGGAGCCTTCATGATTCGAGCTCTTTACACGGCTGCCAGCGGCATGAGCGCGCAGCAGATGAATCTGGACACGATCGCCAACAACCTGGCCAACTCGTCGACGACGGGCTTTCGCCAGTTGCGCCTCGAGTTTCAGGACATGGTCTACCAGAACCTCGTCACGCCCGGCGCGGCGCAGAGCCCGACGACGATCCAGGCCGGGCTGCAGATCGGCCTGGGCACGCGCCCGGCGGCCACCGAGGTCATCATGACCCAGGGCGAGCTGAACCAGACCTCGAACCCGCTCGATGTTGCCATCGAGGGGCCGGGCTTCTTCCAGGTGCAGCGGCCCGACGGCACCATCGCCTACACCCGCGCCGGCCAGTTCCAGCTCAATAACCAGGGAACGATCACGACCCTCGACGGCGATCCGCTGATCCCCAACATCACCGTCCCGCCCAACGCCACCGCGGTCACCATTACGCAATACGGCGTGGTCAACGCCACGCTGCCCGGCCAGCAGAACCCCTCGCAACTGGGCCAGATCCAGCTCGCCACCTTTCCCAACCCCGGCGGCCTCGAAAGCCTGGGCTCGAACCTGCTTCAGGCCACGCTCAGCTCCGGGGACCCGCTGCTGGGCAATCCCGGAGGTCCTGAGGGTCTCGGAACCCTGCAGCAGGGGTATCTGGAAAACTCGAACGTCGACGTGGTCACCGAGTTCGTCCAGATGGTCCTCGCCCAGCGCGCCTACGAGTCGAACTCCAAGGTCATCAAGGCGGCCGACGACATGTATGGGCAAGTCAATAACATGACGCACTGAAGCAAGGGGGAAGATGAAGAGAAGCCATCCATTGCGCGCACGCAGTACAGGGTCTCCGGCCATCCTGTGCCTGTCGCTGGCGATCTTCGCGCCGGTCGCGATGGCGCAAACCGGCGGCGCACCAACGTCGGGAGACACCGCGATTCTCACCTCTTCCGGCCGCGCCACCCTCACTCTCGACCGGCCCGATCCGTCGGATCTTCTGGCTGAGACCGACGATTCCAGCCTCGGTCGACGCTGGTTGCTCTATCGCAACCCGCGCCATCCCGAAGGGCCGGGCCGATGGATTGCCCTGACGGTGGCCGCACCGATTCCTTCGCAGGTTGCGTCCTTGCCGGTGCAAGGCTCCGGCGCGCTTCAGCGCCCGACGATCCGCGCCGGCGACCGCGTCATCCTTGAAGAGAGCACGCCGATCGTCGAGGCGCGACTGGAAGCCATCGCTCTCGTTTCCGCGTTCCCGGGGTCCCGTCTCAGGGTCCGTATCGTCCTTGGCGGCAAGGTGCTCGAGGCGATCGCCATCGCTCCGGGACGAGTGGCTCTTGCGCCGCAGCCGGAGGGCCAGCCATGACCCGTTCGCGGGTGCCGGTTGCGTGCCTGGCGCTGACCGCCGTGCTGGCTGGCCTCGCGCCCGGCCAGGCTTCGGCCAAAAAGCAGAAGGCAAGCAATCCCGCCAGGGACACGCCGCCCGAGGTCTCGCTGCGCGACTATATCGATCATGTCCGCGCCGAGCAGGCGGCGCAGGTCCGCACCCCTGGCTCCCTCTGGACGCCCTCCGGCCAACTGGTCCGGCTCGGAACCGATGTCAAGGCCTTTCGCCTGCACGATGTCGTCTCCATCGTCGTCTCCGAAAGCCTCGAGGCTTCGACCGACGGCCAGGTGAAGAACTCCCGCGCCTCCAACGCAAGCTCCGGCCTGACCTCATTGTTCGGCGCGCTGAAATCCTCAAACGCCCTGCAGAATCTGGTCGGCGCGACGGCGGCCTCCGGGCTCACGGCGCAGGGCCAGAGCACCACCGATTCGAGCGTGACGACGACCTTCGGCGGCGAAGTCGTCGATGTGCTGCCCAACGGCATGCTCGTCGTGCAGGCCACGCGGCAGTTGACCTTTTCCGGGCAGACGCAACTGATCCGCCTGCGCGGCCTGGTGCGCCCCGAGGATGTCAGCGCGCAGAACCAGGTGCTTTCGACGGCCATGACCGATCTCGAGCTCGAAGTTACGGGCAAGGGCATCGTGAACGACTCCACCTACCGGCAGAATCCGCTGGTGCGGTTCCTCGAACGGCTGTTGGTGTTCTGAACGAAGGGACGGAGGGACTAAGGGACCAGGGACCAAGGGGCTCAGGGATCAGAGATCATCCCGGCTTACGGGTCAAAAGGCTGAAAGCTGAGAGCTGAAAGCCAAGAGCCGACAGCTGAAGACCAGGAGCAACCGAAGACAGCGATGAAGCAAAAACGCACAGCATCGATTTGCCGAAGGCTGCTGCCCGCAGTGGCGCTCATCTTCGCCTGCGGGGCCGCATGGTCCGAAGACTCGTCGGAGCTGGCGCGGATTAAAGACGTCGCCACCATCGAGGGCATTCGCGACAACCAGCTCGTGGGTTACGGGCTTGTCGTGGGCCTGCGCGGCACCGGCGACAGCTCGCAGACGGTCTTTCCGGCGCAGACGCTGATCTCGGCCCTGGAGCGCATGGGCGTCACCGTGCCGCAGACCGGTTCCAACAGCGCCAGCAACATGCAGGTAAAAAACATGGCGGCGGTCTTCGTCGTGGCCACGCTGCCGCCCTTCGCGCGGCCCGGCTATCGCATCGACATCACGGTTTCCTCGGCGGGCGACGCGCGCTCGCTCGAAGGCGGCATCCTGCTGATGACGCCGCTCTACGGCCCCGACGGGCAGATCTACGCGCAGGCTCAGGGAGGGCTTGTTCTCGGCGGGTATGTTGCCGCGGCGGGAGGCAACACGCGCCAGCTCAACCATCCCACGACTGCGCGCGTGCCGGATGGCGCGCTGGTCGAGCGGCCCGCGCCCTTCGATCTCAAGCAACTGCGCACGGTCGGTGTCGTTCTCAACGATGCCGACTTCCACACTGCCGAGCAGATGGCGGCGTCGATCGATCGCGTTCTCGGCGCCAGGCGCGCGCACGCCGTCGACAGCCGGCGCGTGGAGATCGCTGCCGAGCCCAACGAGGACCTGGCCGCGCTGCTCGACCGCATCGAGGGTGTCCAGATCGAGGTGTATCCGCGCGCGCGCGTCGTCGTCAACGAGCGCACCGGAACCGTCGTGATCGGGGGCAAGGTTCGCCTGCAGCCGGTCTCGATCCTGCATGGCGGCCTCTCGGTCAACGTCGTCCGCCAGGTCCAGGTCTCGCAGCCCAACCCGCTTGCGCAGGGCACAACCCAGGTGGTTCAGCAGACCGCTGTCCAGGCGCAGGACAAACCCGTCAACCGCATCGATCTTAAGGAGGGCGCGACGGTCGAGGATCTGGTACAGGAATTGCAACGAATCGGAGCGGGCGCGCGCGACGTGATTTCGATCCTGCAGGCGATGAAAGAGGCCGGCGCGCTGGAGGCCGATCTCGAGGTCTTGTAAACGGGGTTTTCCGATGCAGCCACTCGCTCTCGATACGCCGACGCAAACTGACGGACAGGCCCGCGCGGAGCCGCGCCTGGTCCGCGCCGCGCACGAGTTCGAGGGCCAGATGATGAAGGAGTTGCTCAAGCCGTTGACCGAAAGCGATTCGCTGACGGGAGAAGACGAAGATTCCGCTTCCGGCTCCGGCGGCGCGCTGGGAGAATTCGCCGCCGAGGCGCTGGGCCGCGCGCTGAGCGACCACGGCGGCTTTGGGATCGCCGACCGAATCGTCGGCCAGCTTTCCCATGAAAGTAACAAGAAAGGCCCTGAGCCCGTAACCGCAAAGGTACACGGCAATACTGTGATGAGAATCCACCAATGACTAAGGTACGGAGCGACTCCGCCGATGAGCCAATCGAGGAGGCTCCGCAAAGGAACTACGCGAGCGACAGGAAGGACGAGATATGGACATTCGCAGCAGTCTGGACGGATTGAAATCGATCTTCGGGACCACGCCGGCGGCTCCCGCCGCTCCGCAGGCCAAGTCCGGCCAGAAGACAAGTTCGACCGCTTTCGGCAGCGACCAGGCGACACTCAGCAGCGCCGCAAGCGAGGTGTCGCTTACCGCGGCCGATTCCGATGTGCGGCTGGACAAGGTCGCCAGCATCCAGGCGCAGCTTGCCGCCGGCACCTACAACGTGCCCGCCTCGGCCGTGGCCGGCAAGCTGATCGAGTCGATGCTGGCCTGAACGCGTGGTCGCCCGGCCCGCAGCAGCCACGAAAGGACAAGGCACCATGCAAGGGCCCATCCAGGCGCTCGCCGCGCGGCGGGTGCATCCGGAGCTGAGAGAACTCGTTGTGGAGGCCTCGCGCGCGCTTGCCCGCCTCGACGCCGGGAGGCTCGAGGAACTCGCGCTCTCCTGCCAGGCTCTCAACCGCGATCTTGAAATCGCAGGCGTTGTGGGCCGCACGGACCTGGCCCGTCAGGCCCGGGATACCCAGGCGGATCTGGCCGTCTTCGGCCGCGTGCTGGAGGCCACGCGCGCCAACCTCGCCGTGATGAACCGCCTTCACGCGCTCCGCGCCGGCCGGTTCCTGGCCTATAGCGAATTCGATGCGCGTTCGGGAACGACTCATGGCGACCATTAATTCGGCCCTCAACATCATCTCCCAGGCGCTCGAGGCCGATCAGTCCGGACTGAGCATTGTGGCCAACAATGTGGCCAACGCCACCACTCCCGGCTACACCGAAGAGCAGCCGAACTGGGCCGAAAACTCCCCGATCTCCATCAACGGCGTGGCTTACGGCGCGGGAGTGACGCAGACAGGTCCCACCTCCGTCCGCGACCGGGTCCTTGACGAGCGGCTTGACCAGCAGCAGCAACTGGCGGCGGCCTCCAACTCACGGCTGACCGCGCTCAACACCATGCAAGCCCTCTTTACGCCCGATTCCGGCAGCTCCGGCGCTTCGGCAGGCGATATCGGCGCCGATATCACCAGTTTCTTCGACTCTTTCTCGTCGCTCGAAGCCAACCCCACGGACAATGCGTTGCGACAGCAGGTTCTTTCATCTGCGACCACGCTGGCCGGCGACATCTCCAACGCCGCCGCCGGCCTCAACTCCCAGCAAGCGGCGCTCGACCAGGAGGCCGCCGGAACCACCAGCCAGATCAACGCGCTGACCGCCTCCATTGCGCAACTCAACCAGGAGATCCAGTCCAATTCGCCGCACGCCGATGCCGGCGTGCTCGAAGACCAGCGCCAGCAGGACCTGAGTCAGCTCTCGCAACTGATCGGAATCAACCAGGTCACCACGGAGAACAATGGCCTCTCCGTCACCACCACCTCGGGACAGTTGCTCGTATCGGAGGATTCGAGCTTTCCTCTGACCGACAGCCTGGTCGGCGGGGTGACACATTTCTTCGTGGGTACAACCGACGTCACCTCGCAGCTTGAAACCGGCGGCGGCCAACTGGGGGGCTACCTGACGGCGCGCGACCAGGACATTCCCGACACGCTGGCTTCGCTCGATCAGCTCGCCTACAGCATCTCCACCAGCGTGAACAAACAGAACAACGCGGGAACCGATCTTGACGGGGACAACGGCGACGCCGGCGACATTTTTTCCGAACCGGCGCAGGTGGCGGGCAGCGCCGTCGCCATGTCGGTGGTGATGACCGACCCCAACCACATCGCCGCCGCCGGGCTCGGAGAGGGAACGGGCGACAACTCCAATGCCACCGCCATGGCCAACCTGGGCAATCAGGCGATCGTGAACGGACAGACGCCCAGCAACTACTACTCGAACTTTGTCAGCACGCTCGGCGCAACCGTGTCCAATGTTCAGACCGAAAACACGGCGCAGAACGCGTCCGTAACCCAACTGCAAACGCAGAATGACTCGCTCTCCGCGGTCAATCTCAACGACGAAGCTTCTTCCATGACGGAGCTCGAGCGCAGTTTCCAGGCGGCCTCGCAGGTCTTCACCATGATCAATTCCGTGATCGCCTCGGTGCTGAACCTGGGCGAGCAGGCCACGGTGTCGTAAGTCTCCGGGCGTGGGTTAAAGCGAGCTTCCTCGGAACGACTGGAGAATGGTCAATGCTTTGACACGCTCCCGGAAGGAGCGAGGAAGTCAGCCCAGGGTGAAGGTCGCCGCGGCGACCGGAACCCTGGCAAGTGAGCGATAAATGATTTGCAAGCCCCGTAGGGGCGTCCGAAACGTGCGCCGTTTCCAACGAAGCGACTCTCGCCCGCCACTGCGGGGAAATGGAGTTGCAGGATCTGCGATTTGATCCTCGGCGGGTCTGCAAGTGTTTCGGGACCGGTTACGAGGCGCCGGGCCATCTTTGCGGAGTGATTCCTATGCGCGTCGATCCATTTTTTGTCACCAATCTCGCCAGCTCTCTCGACCAGACGCAGGCCACCGAACAGCAACTCACGCAAGAGCTCTCCAGCGGCGTGAGCGTCACCTCGCTCGGCCAGAACCCCGAGGCTGCCGGCGAAAACGTTCTGCTTCTCAACCAGATCGACCAGGACGACTCGTTTACGCAAACCTCCAGCCTCGTCCAGGGCCAGCTCCAGGTGGCTGACTCGGCGCTGGGCAGCGTGGTTTCGCAACTCACCCAGGCCGTCTCTCTGGCCACCAGCGCCAACAATGGCACGCTGAATTCGAGCGATCTGCAGTCGATCTCCAACCAGATCGCCGGCATCCGCGACGAGGTGCAATCGCTGGCCAATACCAGCTACCAGGGCCAGTACATCTTTGCCGGGGGCCAAACCTCGACCGTCCCGTTCTCGACCTCGAATGCCACATCCCCCGCCACGACCACCTACAACGGCGACGACGATGTGAACTACCTGCAGACGCCCAACGGCCAGAGCATCCAGCTCAACGTTCCCGGCGACCAGATCTTCAGCGGCTCCGGCGCCAACAACGTCTTCACCGCTCTCAATAATCTCGTCGCCGACTACTCGAGCGGCGGCAACATCGGCGCGGCCGTCAACGACACCGAGGCGCTCAACACCGCGCTCAATTATGTCTCCGGCCAGCGCGTCATCCTCGACAACTCGCTGAGCCGCGTCAGCGCAGCCTCCGACGCCGTCACCAGCGAGCAGACGCAGCTCACCGCCGCGCAGACCAACCTGATGCAGGCCGATTTGCCCAGCATCTCCACGCAACTTTCGCTGGCTGAGACCCAGCAGACCGCGCTCGAAGACGTAATTTCGCAGCTTGGCCCGAACAGCCTCTTCGACAAGCTGCCGGTCGGCGGATAGCTGGCGCCGTAACTCGAAAGAATGGGACATGGGCCGCTGCTCGGAAACGCTCCGGAGGGAGTGCGGAGGGTAGCCCAGTGTGTAGGTCGCTGCGGCGGCGGGAAAGGCCTTTGGCCAACTATACTCAATTCCAGGAAACGCCCCTTGTTCGCCGCCCTTCGTTTTTTCTGGAACTCCACCCGCGGCCATCGCTTTGCCCCTTGGCGCAGCGAGTACCTGCGTTGGCGCGTCGAGACCTATTCTGGCAAGAAAGCCGAGACCCTCACCGCGCGCGACATGTTCGCCTTCGTCTGGGCTTCGCGCTGGGAACTCGTGAGTTTTCTCGGCTGGGTGGGGCGGCTGAACCGCGATATTCGCGTGACCGTTCGCCAAAAATGAGCGGGAGTCGAAGCTCGGCCTTAAGCCGCTTGGGAAGGTGCGGGCTTCGGCCCGTAAATTACTTGCCTCGAAAAAGCTGCGCCGGCTTTTCATCCCCTGAGAGAAACCACACGTCCAATCCTTAGAATCATCTTTGTGGGCCTCCTTTTTTCCATGCGCCTTCCAAGCTTCGCAATCCTCTTCGCTGCGCTGGCCGGATCCAGCGCCGCCGCCCAACAGTTGCCGCCCATCGAGCCGCCCAGGCCGATGCCCCCGGCGAGCGGCAACCAGCCCACAATCCGCGTCACCGCGCGCGAAGTCCTGGTGCCGACCCTCGTTGAAAAATCCGACGGCTCCATCGTTTACGGTCTCAAGCAAAACGACTTCATCCTCGAAGACAACGGCGTCCCGCAGAAGATCCGCGTCCAGGAGGAGATGGACAACGCTCCCGTCGCGCTTGTGGTCGCTGTAGAAGAGGGCGGCGCGAGCGCGCTCGAATTCGGCAAGCTGGCCAAGATGGGTCCGCTCCTCGATCTCTATCTCTCCGATGGCCGCGGCGAAGCCGCGCTGGTTGGCTTCGATTCGAAGCCGCATCTCATCGTCGACTATACGCACGACGGCGACATTCTCGACAACGCGCTCAAACACCTCGAGCCCGGCGACGGCGGCGCCGCGATTCTCGACACCGCGAGCTACGCGGTCGACCTGCTGCAGACCCAGCCCAAGGAGTATCGCCGCGTTCTTTTGTTGATCAGCGAAAGGCGCGACCACGGCAGCCGGCACACGCGTCCGGAGCAGTTGGTCCGCAAGATCGGCCAGACCGACGTGCTGGTGCTGAGCGTTTCGTTTTCGCCTTCGCGAGCCGAGCTCGCCCACGATGTGAAGGATCCTTATGACCCTACGCTCAACATGGTCTCTGCGCTGGCCATGGTGGTGAAGGCCTTCAGGAAAAATGTGAGCAAGGAGATCGCCGGCATGAGCGGCGGCGAGTACACCACCTTCGCCGGCGACAAGAAATTCGAGGAGCGCGTGGCCGACGCCGCCAGGCACGTCCGCAACCGGTACCTCATCACCTTCAGCCCTTCCGATGCCACCCCCGGATTGCACACGATTCGCGTGCGCACGGCGCAGGACTACGGCGCGCGCGTTGTTGCCCGCGCTGATTATTGGCTGGAAGCGCCCGAATGAACAAGCAATTTGACTTACTTAAGTCGCCGGTTCACGATCGAAGCATGAAATCGGCCACCATCAGGACCTTCATCGATCTTCCCCGCGAGCTGCACCGGAGTATTCGCGAGGCGGCAGCGCTTGAAGAGTCCCTGATCCCCCCGGCAGGCCGGCGCATCAACCCGACGAACCAAGAGATTTATGAAGCGATTCAGTTTCCCTGATGTGAACGGTTGACTGGCCCTCTGCAGCATCGCGCACGTTCATGGAGCAATCGCGAGGCATTGGTGGTCGGCCAGGTCCGGTTCGATCGCGTTCATCCGTCTTGCGCAGCTCGGTTTATTACGTCTGATGACCTCGCCAACCATCATGAAAGGAAGGCCTCTTACCAATGCCGAGGCGATAGAAATCCACGACCGCATTTACCAGGATCATCGAGCGATTTTCCCGGAGGAGTTCCCAGGAATAGGGATGCAGTTCCGTAAAGCCGCATGCATCCCGTCGGCATCGCCGAAGTGGTGGGCCGATGCCTGGCTGTTGGCATTCGCCCAGGAAGCGGGAGGAACGCTGGTGCCTTTCGACAAGGCGCTTGCATCACGCAGTTCTCGGTTCCTGCTCCTCACGTAGGAACGGAGCCCGCCATGATCCGTCACGCCATCCATCTGCAAGATGTTCTCGCGCTTTTTTGAGCCATGACGGCGCAAGGCGATTCACTGGCAGCAGGCCTTCATGGAAAGGCTGTCGTCACGCGACCTGCACCGAGACAGAGCGAGAGCCGCGAGATGCCGCCGAGAAGCATGCTGATTCCGATCAGGATTCCGATGGCCCACTCGCTGCTGGAGGGCCAGCTCAGCGCGATCATCAAGCCGGCCACCAGGGTCAGGATGCCGTCGACGATCAGCCATCCCGAACCGCGCAGGGCACGCTGGTGGAAACCGGCGATGATTTCCAGTACACCGCGGACGAACAGATAGCCGGCAAGGAAAAGCGTCAGGGTGGCCAACGCCGAAACCGGGCGCATGAAGAGGTACATACCCAGCACCAGGTACAGAAGTCCGATGAGGATTTCCCAGACCACGCCTCTGGTCGAGCGCATGTGCCAGGCGAAGACAAGGTGGAAGACGCCGCTCAGGGTCAGCAGCCACGCAATCAGCACCGCCACGGCGATGCCTGCGAGGGGCGGTACCAGGATAGCCAGAATTCCGGCCACAATCATGAGAATGCTGAGGGCAATCCCCCATCCGATCGATTTCTTCAAGATGCCGGGTGTTGTCGTGCTCACAATTCTTCCTCTCTTTTCGGGGCGTGGTTGGCGCGGACCGGAACGACCCGATCCGTGACCGGCGCCAGCCTCCAGGCGAGTCAACTGCTACTGGTAGATGTGCGGGCGTTGTCGTGGGTCACAGATTTGCCGATTGCGCTTGCGGCTGTTCCGGTTTCACGCCATTGCGAAGGATCAGCTTTCTGGTCCAGACCAGCATTACCGCCGCTGATTGCGCGCGGAAATTGGACGCTTTTTGCAGGTGCAGTCGACGCAGGCGTGCTCGGCGCAGGTCGCGCAGGTTCGCAGGAGCTGTTTGCGCAGGGCCGCGCGGGCGCGATGGAGACGGACAGAGGTGGTGGACGCGGTGAGGCTGTGCTGTCTGGCGAAGTCGCGCAAGCGCTGCTCGCCCAGGTCGATGGCGCGAAGGGCCTCGGAGTACTCCGGTTTGAGCGAGTCAAGCACGGCGTGAAGACAGGCGCAGACCTCGCCCCGAAGATCGGGCCGGGCAGGTGCTTCCAACTCTTGCGTCAGCTCGCGGGTCAAGGCCTCAAGGGCCTTTTGTCTGGAAGCGTGGCGGCGGTAATTGTCGATGACGGCGTTGCGGAGAAGACGATAGAACCAGGCCACCACCGATTCGCTGGACTGAAACCTGTCGCGGCGCTCGAAGGCGCGAAGGTAGGCGGTTTGTAAGATGTCTTCGGCGAGCGCAGAGTCCGGCACGCGGCGCTCGACGAACGACAGGAATTGTTTGCGCTGAGCGAGGAGAAGATCAAGAGGCGTTTCGGTCATAGGAAATGCGGGGCGGGAGGTCGTATCTTCCCGCCCAGGTGTTGGGGTTGAAGGGTTAGCTCAAGAGTTTGCAGGGGCAGATTGGGCAGTCACAGTCGGGTTCGCAGGGGCAATTCCGATATTTCATGGTGTTCTCCTTGGGTCGCCGATGGCGTCTGTACGGGTAAACGCACAGGGGTCGATTTTCTTACACCAGTTTGCGTCGGGTTGAGGGAGTCGGGTTTGAGCCCTGGCCCCGAGAGGGCGCCGGTTCCCGCAGCCCAGGCATTCATGTTATTCTCAATCCAGACACTTGAGAGTGGACTGAGACGAAAGAGGAGCAACACCCGCCGTGCTGGCGACCGCAAAGAAGACTGACCTGATTCGACGCTTCCGCACCCACGATACGGATACCGGTTCCCCCGAGGTCCAGATTGCGATTCTGAGCGAGCGGATTGGCGAACTGACCGAGCATTTCAAGACCCATAAGAAAGATCACGCATCCCGCCGTGGACTTCTCATGCTCGTCAGCAAGCGCCGCCGCCTGCTGGACTACCTGAAGACGCACGATTCGGACCGCTACCGCGACGTGATCGGCAAACTCGGGCTCCGCAAGTAGACCAGAAAGCCCATATTGACCCGGAAGCGCCCAGACCGGATTTTGGTCACGGCCCCGATCCCAACCTTACCGCGGGGCCATGGTGTACCTGGCAAACTGCACAAGAAGCCGGGACCTGCGCAGCGTTGTCGGCTTCATCGGGCAAAGGGAGCGTCAGATCGCTTCCGCGGCGTCAGCTACCAGGGCACGCGTCGCCGTCGCGCCGCCGGCCAATGCGCCGCCGCGGGCGCCCACCCACAAGTTTCCCAATCGAAAAAAGTGAAACGAGGACCCTGTTATGTCGAAGCATGAAGTAGCCGTCGAGCTTGCCGGCGGCAAGCGGCTGGTTTTTGAGACCGGACGCCTGGCCAAGCAAGCCTCCGGCGCCGCCCTGGTCACCTTGGGCGACACCGTCGTTCTGGCCACTGCCGTGGCGTCGCCCGATCCCAGGGAAGGCATCGACTTCTTTCCCCTCACCGTGGATTACCGCGAGTACACCTACGCCGGCGGGCGCATTCCCGGCGGTTTTATCAAGCGCGAAGGCCGCCCCAGCGAGAAAGAAATCCTCACTTCGCGCATGATCGATCGCCCCATCCGTCCGCTCTTCCCCGACGGTTTTCGAAACGAGACGCAGATTATCGCCCTGGTGTTTTCCGCCGACAAGGAAAACGATCCCGACGTGGTCAGCATCAACGCCGCCGCCGCTGCGCTGGCGCTGTCCGACATTCCTTTCGGCGCCACGGTCGGCGCCGTGCGCGTGGGCCGCGTCGACGGCCAGTTCGTCATCAACCCGACGTATCTTGAGCGCGCGGAGACCACGGTCAACATCATGGTCGTCGGGCACAAGGACGGCATCGTCATGATCGAGGCCGGGGCCAGGGAAGAGAGCGAAGAGGTCGTTCTCGGCGCTATCGAGTTTGCCCACACCGAGATCAAAAAGATCGTTGCGGCGATCGATGAGCTTGCCGCTGTCGGCGGCAAGCCCAAGAATGCCTTCACGGCTCCGGAGTTCGATGAAGCATATTATGGCGAACTCAAGTCCAGGGTGGGCGAGCGGCTCAAGGACGCGCTCGATACCAGGGCGCATGGCAAGACCGAGAGCTACGCGCTGGTCAAGCAGATCAAGGATGAGCTCGCCGCCGAAATCCCCGCCGACGACACAACCGGCGCAAAGAAGAAGCTTTCGCACTACTACGAGCTTCTTCGCGAGAGGCTCTTCCGCGAGCAGGTCACCAAGGACCGCATCCGCCCCGATCGCCGCGCCTTCGACGAGATCCGGCCCATCAGCATCGAAACCAGCGTTCTGCCTCGCACTCACGGGTCGGCGTTGTTTACCCGCGGCGAAACTCAAGCGTTAGTGACAGCCACGCTGGGCACGGCCGACGAAGGCCAGCGCCTCGAGTCGTTCGAGGGCGAGCTCAGGAAGCGGTTCATGCTGCACTACAACTTTCCGCCGTTCAGCGTTGGCGAAACAGGACGCATGACCGGCGTGGGACGGCGCGAAGTGGGTCACGGCGCTCTGGCAGAGCGGGCCATCTCCGCCGTTCTGCCGAGTGAAGAGGAATCGCAATACGCGATCCGCGTGGTCTCCGACATCCTCGAGTCCAACGGATCTTCGTCGATGGCTTCGGTTTGCGGCGCAAGCCTGGCGCTCTTTGACGCTGGTATCGCTTTGAAAAGCGCAGTGGCCGGCATTGCGATGGGGTTGGTGAAGGAAGGCGACGATACCGCGATCCTGACCGACATTGCCGGCGCCGAGGACCACTACGGCGATATGGACTTCAAAGTCGCGGGAACGCGCAACGGCATCACCGCGTTGCAAATGGACATCAAGATCGGTGGCCTGACGCGCGAAATCCTGCAGCAAGCTATGGAGCAGGCGCGCCGCGGCCGTCTCTTCCTGCTCGACAAGATGGACGCCGTCCTGCCGGGACCGCGCCAGGAGCGCTCGAAGTTCGCACCACGCATCGAGACCATCCAGATTCCGCCCGACAAGATTCGCGACCTGATCGGCAAGGGCGGAGCGACCATCCGTGGCATTGTGGAACAAACTGGCGCCAAGATCGACGTGGATGACAGCGGCAAGGTGAGCGTAGCCTCCGCCGACGCCGAGGGTCTGAAGAAGGCGCTCGAAATCATCGGCAACATCACCGCCGTTCCCGAGGTCGGAAAGGTCTACCTGGGCAAGGTCGTTCGTCTCGCCGAATTCGGCGCTTTTGTCGAGCTCTTCCCCGGCACGGACGGTCTTCTGCACATCTCCGAGATTGCCGAGCATCGCGTGAAGGAGGTCAAGGACGAGCTGCGCGAAGGCGACCAGGTGATGGTGAAGGTGCTGGCTATCGAGGGCAATCGCATCAAGCTCAGCCGCAAGGCGCTCATCCGCGAACAAAAGGCCAAGCTCGCCGCGGCAGCGGCCGATTCCACCGCAGTGGAGATCGCGGCGTCGGAGACGCATGCCGCGCCGCAAAGGCCTCGCCACGACTTCGACGACCGGCAGCCCAGCTCGAATCAGAGCACGATTCTCATCGAAGGCGGCGAAGACTTCGACGAGGATTCCGAGGAGTTCGACGAGGAGAGCGAGCCGAACTTCAACCGTGTCGAAGGCGGCCCGGCTCCGTCGGCCCAGCCCGTCGGGGCGGCCGTCGGCCGTTCGCAGGGAGGCGGAGGGAATCGCAGGCGCCGGCGCCGCCGCGGCGGAAGTCGCGGGCCGGGCGGGCAGTAGCTCTCCTCATTCATTGCTTCCAAAATGAAAAGCCGGAGAGCGTTGCCTCTCCGGCTTTTCATTGCATCCGGGATCATCAATGTTTCCGAATCTGATTTGTTCTCTATCTCGACTCCGGCTGCAGCTTCAACGGGCCGACGGTCCCCGACAGGATCGGCGCCGATTCGTCGCCGATTCTCGGCGAGCCGTGCTTGGAGTCGTACATCCTCAGATCGGCGGCGATGCAGAGAGATTCCATCGTCGCGGCGTCCTCGGGGAAAATGGCTACGCCGACGCTGGCGCCGATGCACACCGAGTGCTCGCCCAGGTCGAGCGGATTCTTGAGCAACTGCAACAATGACTCGCCCACGTGAAAGGCCTCGTCGCGGCTCGTGGGCTCTTCCAGCACCACGGAGAACTCGTCGCCTCCAGTCCGAGCCACGGTGTCGGACCGCCGCACGCGTCCCGTGAAAAGCGAACCCACGCGCTGCAACAGCAAATCGCCCACGTGATGACCCATCGTGTCGTTCACCTGCTTGAACCGGTCGAGGTCGATGACGAGCAGGGCCGCCTGCGTCTCGGTGCGGCGCGCGCGCTCCAGGGCGCTGGCCAACCGGTCCTGGAAGAGACGGCGGTTGGGCAGGCCGGTCAACGGATCGTGCAGCGCCAGGTGCCGGTTGTGCTCGATCTGGTCTTCGAGCAGCAGCAGGATCATGCCCACCGCGACTACGTATTTGGGCAGGTTCCACACCTCGCTCTCGACGTGGACGTTCGGCCAGAACGTCTGCATGACGGGAGCGACGGTGAAGACGTTTGCCCAGGCCAGGAATCCGGCGATGGTGATGAACGCGCCCGCCGTGGCGCGCCGGTACATCCACCAGAAATGAATGCAGCAGCCGAGATAGACGGTGAACAGTATGCCGTTCACGGCAAGATCCTGTCCGCTGCCGGACCGGTTCTGCACGCTGAGCAGGAAAATCGAGAGGCCGGTATAGAGAGAGACCGTGACCCAGCGCAGCGGATGATTGAAGTTGCGCAGCGCAACGACGGCGATGCCCAAGGGAAGAGCCGCAAACAGCGCCGCGGAAGCAACCAGCAAGCGCGACCCGGCTGGCGCGGTGTTGATCGCGAGAAGGTAGATCGTATTGCTGGACACCATGGCCACCAGCATCCAGCGGCTGGAAATCTGCTCGCGATAGGGGACCGAGGCCCACATGAAGAGAATTCCGGCCCATACCAGCGAGATCAGACCGGCGACCTCTGCCATGGACCCCCAGATTCCCGGGAGCGTATAGAGCATGGACGCGCCGAAGTGCAGCACGATCATGATCCAGCCGGTGAGCCAAAGCCCTGAAACAGGCGTCCGATTGCGTCGCGTCACCGACGCAAAGGCGCACGACAGCAGCGCAACTGCTGTCAAATCGGGCAGTTCACTCCAATTCACCAAGGCAGCCTCAAAAGTCTCGCAATACCGCTCTAATAGAATCGTTGATTTGGCGTGGTTTCATATCACCAATTCGTTCGTCGGGTCATAACCTTTGGTGACACTTCGGTAACTATCAGGAAAAAGCGGGACTTGTTGATCGCAATTCTCGAAAACGCCAACTCCCCGTCCCAGCCCGCAGGCCACCCGTAATCGATCGGTGACGTTTCTTCCATTATCGAATTCCAATCCCGTTTCCCTTCGCTAGACTCTCAACTGATGGCCGCCTGCCTTTACATAGTGGTCGAGGGCGATGACCCCGGATACGACATTTTCGTCAATGGACAGGCGTTGGCCCGCAATGAAGACGCGCTGGAGCGTCTGGCGCACCGGCTGCATGTCCGTCCGCTGCTCGAATACTTCTCTGCCGACGAAAACTCGATGGCCCTTCTTCTCGAGCAGGGAGCCGGCAACCCCGAATGGGCCCATCATCTCCCCGGACCGCAGTGGTTCAGCGCCAGCGAAGGCCTGCATTCGGTCAGCGCCCTGATTGATTTTCTCGCCGCCGATCCCGCCGCGCTCGGATCCGAGACGCATCCCGTTCTGGGCGAACTGCGCGAGTACGAGCGCGTCCTGCGCAAGACAGCCCATCGCGGCCTACGCTGGCACATCGCGGTAAGCTGGCGCTGAATCTGAATTCTTTCGAAGAGGCGCGGAGCCGAAAAAGGACGGCGCCCAACTGACTCCTCTGATATAGCCTTCTTCCCATGCGCGTCGAGGAAAACCGGCCTCTGGCCCCGCTCACAACACTCCGGATCGGCGGCCCGGCGCGCTGGTTCGTCGATGCAACCGGCGAAGAGGAGATCGTCGAGGCCGTCGACTGGGCGGACCAGCGTGGCGCCGATCTCTTTGTCCTTGGTGGCGGGAGCAATCTCCTCGTTTCCGATTCCGGTTTCGACGGCCTGGTCCTGCACATCGCCCTGCGCGGCATCGGGGTCTCGGACGTTTCCGGCTTGCCGCTTTGCCGGGTCTATTCGTGCGCCGCAGGCGAAAACTGGGATTCCCTTGTCGAACGCGCCGCGCGAGAGAACTGCGCCGGCATTGAGTGCCTGGCCGGGATCCCCGGCACCGTCGGCGGCACGCCCGTGCAGAATGTCGGAGCCTACGGCCAGGAAGTGGCGTCCACCATCGTGCTGGTCCGCGCATTCGAGCGCGAAAAACGCGAATTCGTCGAGTTCTCCGCCGCTGAATGCGGCTTTGCCTATCGGCGCAGCCGCTTCAATTCCACCGATGCCGGCCGATTCATCGTTACCCGCGTCGACTACCGGCTTGAAATGGGCGCCGCGCCCACCCTGCATTACGCCGACCTGCAGCGGGCGTTTGCCAGCCGTTCGCCATCCGCCTCGCAACCGTCCCTCGCCGAGGTCGCAGCCGCCGTCCGCCATATCCGGCAATCGAAAGGGATGCTTCTCGTCGAAGGCGACCCGGACTGCCGCAGCGCCGGCAGCTTCTTCAAGAATCCCGTCGTGACGGAGGATCACTCGCGGCGGATTGCGGCTGCTGCCGAGGAAGATCCCCCGCGCTTTCCCGCCGGCGGCGAGAATCCTGGCAAGGTCAAGCTTCCCGCGGCCTGGCTGATCGAGCAGGCCGGATTCCACAAAGGCTACGCGAAAGGCGCGGCGGGGATCTCTTCGCGCCACACGCTCGCCCTCGTCAATCGCGGCCACGCCACGGCCGCGGACATCCTCGCCCTCGCCGCCGAGATCCGTTCCGCGGTCGACACCCGCTTCGGCATTCACCTGGAGATGGAGCCGGTATTGGTCGGCTTTCAGTAATCTGCAGCGGCGGTCGGCGCAGTTTCAATCACGCTCGCCCCAGCCGCTCCATCAGCCGCTCGCATTCGAGCGCCAGCACCCGCGCCGCCGGGCCCAGCGCCGTCAGCCGTCCCTGGCGCAGCATCGCCACCTCGGCGCCAATGGCCAGCGCGTCGGTGGCGTCGTGCGTCGCCATCACGGTTTGGACGCCATTGGCCGTCACCCAGCGTTGCAGCCGGGCCAGCAACGCATCGCTGGCGGCGCCGTCGAGCGCCGAGAACGGCTCGTCGAGCAGGAGCAGGCGCGGCCGCGGAGCCAGTGCCCGCGCCAAAGCGATGCGTTGCGCCTCGCCGCCCGAAAGATCCCGCGGACTGCGCGCCGCAAGCTGCCGCGCATCCACCAGCTCCAGCATCTCGTCTACGCGCGCCTTGCGGTGCTCCCGATCGAGGTCGGCCAATCCATAAGCCACATTGGCCACCACGCCCAGGTGCGGGAACAACGCCGGCTGCTGCGCAACCATCGAAGTCTTGCGCCGGCCCGGCCTTACGCGCACCCCGCGCAAAGTGTCGGTGAGCAGACGGCCACGATGCGCAATGCGCCCGCGGTGCGCGTCTTCGAGCCCGGCCAGCAGCCGCAGCAAGGTGCTCTTGCCGGCCCCCGACGGCCCGAAGATCACCGTCCACTCCGACGCGAAGACGCACTCCACCTGCAATTGAAAGCTGCCGCGCCGCGCATCGAGAGCCAATTCAAGCACGGCGCCCTCCGCGCGACCATCCGCTGGCGTAAAGAGCCGTGAGTGCCACTACGCTGATGCCGAGCAGGATCGCGGCCGTCCGGTCCGCGGCGGCGTAATGGAAGCCTTCCACCTGGTCGAACAGGGCAATGGACAGGGTCCGTGTCGCGCCAGGAATGTCTCCGCCCATCATTAGCACAACACCGAACTCGCCCACCGTGTGCAGAAAGCTGAGCACTCCGGCGGTGAGCAGGGAGCGCTGGGCCAACGGCACCAGCAACGTGAGGACGATCCGCATCGAGCCCGCGCCCAGCAGGCGCGCCGCATCCACCAGGGCCGGCTCAACCGCAGCGAACCCGGCGACCAGAGGCTGAACGGCGAACGGCAGGCTGTAGATGACCGAACCGACGACCAGGCCGGAAAATGAAAACGCCAGCGGATGCCCGATGACGGCGATGATCGCGCGTCCAACGGCAGTGCGCGGCCCCAGCAGCACCAGCAGAAAGAATCCCAGCACCGTGGGAGGCAAGACCAGCGCCAATGCCGTGAATGCCTCCAGCAGCGCAAGCCATCGGTTGCGCCCCAGCACCACCAGTGCCGCCAGTGGCACGGCGATCGCGAGCAGAATCGCCGTGGTAATCGCGGCGAGTTTCAGGGTGAGGGCGAGCGCCTGCCAATCCATGTAGAACTGAGTTTAATCGAAGGAATTCAGGAAGGATTCTCCGCGCGAGGTTACTTCGCCGGCGTCAGCCCGCTCTTTGCCAGCTCCGCCTGTACAGGAGCGGAAAGGATGTAATCGATGAGCTTGTGCGCCGCATCGCGTTGCTTCGTGCTGCTGACGATCACGACGCCTTGCTCGATGGGCGGGTAGAGATCGCGCGGAATCACGAAATACTCGCCCGCGGACTGCATCTGCGGCGTGACGGCTGAGGTCATCGAGATCAGCCCCGCGTCCGCATTGCCTGAGTAGGCAAACTGTGCGGCCTGCGCGATGTTTTCTCCCGTCACGATGCGCGGCTTGAGCTCGTCATAAAGATGCAAACTGGTTAGCGCCGCGACGGCAGCACGCCCGTAGGGCGCGCGCTCCGGATCGGCGATGGCCAGCCGCTTCAGCGCCGGCCTGCGCAGCAGGTCGAGCGATGGCGCCGGCAGTTGTGTGCCCTTTCGCTCCCAAAGCACCAGCGTGCCTTTCGCGTACAGGATCGCTGTCGTCGAATCCGCGCTTCCTGCCGCATCGGCGAGTCCGGCGTCGATCAGCCGCTTGGGAAAGCCCATGTCCGCGGAGAAGAACACGTCGAACGGCGCGCCATTCTGGATTTGCGTGGTCAGCACCGCCGAAGATTTGTAGGTCACTTCGGTCGAAATGCCGGTGGCCGCTTGAAACTGTTCGAGAATCGGCGGCAGCACCGGCCCGAGATCGGCCGCCGCGGCCACGCGCAACGGTGTCTGGCCACGAATCGGCAGTCCAGACGCCGCGATGGCGGCCGCCGCAATCAAAACGCCGATCGGCGGGCTCCATCGTCTTTGTGTCCACATGCCCGGCCTCATCGTGGATGAGACCCGGTCTCTGTCGCCCATCCGCCGCTCAACAGCTTTCACGCGTTCCATGCTGGTAGGCTAGCATCAGCGATGAGCGAAAATCTGCACCGGTTGCGCTGTTTCGGCTGCGGGGCGCGGCTCTCCGGCCAGGCCGCTGTGGCCGACTTTCGCTGCGCCGCCTGTGGCGACCTGTTCGAGGTCGAGTACCCGGGCTGGCTCGAGCGCCAGGGGCACGAACGACCCAATCCCGGGGCGCTCAAGTGGCTTTGGCGCGAGCGCCGCTGCTCCTGCGAGTCGCTGGACCACTCCGGCGTCTGGCGCTTTCGCGAATTGCTTCCCATCCTCGAAAGCTTCGGCCACGCCGTCACGCTTCGCGAAGGCAATACGCCGCTCTACCATCTTGCCCGTGCCGCCAAGGCGCTCGATATCGATCAGCTTTACGCCAAGCACCAGGGCCTGAACCCCACCGGTTCGTTCAAGGACACGGGCATGACCGCGGCTCTCAGCGTTGCCAAAGAGCGCGGATTCGAGTGGGTGGCGTGCGCGTCAACGGGCAACACCTCGGCATCCATGGCCGCCTACGCGGCGCGCGCCGGTCTGCGCAGCCTGGTTCTCATTCCCGAAGGCAAGATTGCATGGGGCAAGCTGGCGCAGGCCATGGATTACGGCGCCGTGACCTGCCAGCTCCGCACCGACTTCGACGGCTGCGTGGGCGTACTGGCCGAGATCGTCCGCATGGCGCCGGTCTACCTGCTCAACTCGGTGAATCCATACCGCCTCGAAGGCCAGAAAACGCCGGCCTTCGAGCTCGCCGAAGCCTTCGACTGGGTTGCTCCCGATCACGTCATCGTTCCCGGAGGCAATCTGGCCAACAGCTCCGCCCTCGGCAAGGGATTTCGCGAACTGGTCGACCTGGGCCTTGTGGCGCGGTTGCCGCGCATCTCGGTCATTCAGGCCGCAGGCGCCAATCCGCTGGTCCGCAGCCTCGCCGAATCGCATGGCGCGAGCCTCACACCGGTCGAGGCGCACACGCGCGCCTCCGCCATTCGCATCGGCAACCCCGCATCATGGCGCAAGGCCGCGCGCGTCATCCAGGAGACCGGCGGCTGGTGCATCGACGTCACCGAAGCCGAGATCGCGATCGCAAAAGCCGAACTCGGAGCCGAAGGTCTCGGCTGCGAGCCAGCGTCCGCGGTAACCCTTGCCGGTCTCAAGCAGCTTCGCGGCGGCGGCAAGATCGGCGCCGCCGACTCCGTGGTTCTCATCCTCACCGGCCACACGCTCAAGGACGCCAACTACACCATCGACTTCCATCGCGGGTCATTGCTTTCCGCCGAGGAAGCCGAGGGCAGGGAAGCGGAAATCGATTCGCTGCGCCGCGATGCGCACGCTGTCGAAGCTGCTCCCCAGGCCGTCCTCGCCGCCGTCAAAGGCCTTTCGCAATGAGCCACGCCAGCCCAGTCACGGCCGCGCCCATGCGGCTGCGCCTGCCCGCGACCTCTGCCAACCTCGGTCCCGGCTTCGATGCGGCGGCAGTGGCCTTCAACCGTTATCTCGAAATTGAGGCCGAGCCGGCGACAGAATTCTCCATTCACGCCACCGGGCGCGACGCCGAGCGCTGCTCGCAGATCAAAGACAACCTGATCCTCGAGGTCTACAAGCGCATCCTCGGCCGGAATGACCGTCCCGTCGTTGTGCTGGCTCTGAAGATGGACAACGGCATCCCGCTCGGCATGGGACTCGGCTCCTCGGCCGCGGGCCGCCTGGCCGCTGTCGCGCTCGCAAACCACTTCGGCGAGTTGGGATGGAGTTCCGCACGCGTTCTCGAAGAAGCGTGCCTTCTCGAAGGTCATCCCGACAACGCCGCCGCATGCTGGCTCGGCGGATTCGTGATCGCGAGTTGCGAAGGCCGGGCCGTCCATGTTGTGCGCGTCACTCCGCCGGCGGGCTGGCGACCCATCGTCGTTGTGCCCGAAAAACCGCTCGCCACCACGAAAGCCCGCGACGTTCTGCCTTCCACCTACTCGCGCGAAGACGTCGTTGCCAATCTGCAGTCGGTTGGCCTGCTCGGGCTCGCCTTTGCCCAGGGACGCGGCGACCTGCTCCGCACGGCCATGCGCGATCGCATCCATCAGCCGTATCGCGCCCCCATCTGCCCTCTGCTTGAGCGCCTGCTGCCCCTCGCTGGTCATGATGGAATCCTCGGCGTTGCGCTCAGCGGCGCGGGGCCATCGGTACTCGTTGTGGCGGCCGATGATGCCTCAATGGAGCCGGCCTCCGCCGCAATCCACAGGGCTCTCGCAGGGTTTCCGGGATACGAACTCCTGGCCTGCCGATTCGAACGCCGCTGCGCCACGCGCGCGATGTAATCGCGGTATCGTGAACCGGTTCTTCTCCGTGGTTGCCGCTGCCCTTTCGCCAGTACTGGCGAAAGGGCGGGCCCTCGCCGGCTTTGGATCCCGCCCCTCCGGCTTGTCGAGATGCGCGCGATCCGCGCGTCCATTCGGAGCCGAAAGGGCGGGTACCCGCGGCGTTTGCCTCCGCTGGCGGGAAATCAGGCTCACGCGCCGCGGCGGCTTTCCTCCTGCGCGGGCTTGACCGAAGCCGGCTCGCGGTGGGCTTCCGCTGCGAAATCGGCGTGCGCGCGATCCGGTTCGCCCCGAACGGGGGAACCGGCTTCGCCGGCGACGGAGATATCACGCGCACCGGTGTCGCGCAGCAATTGCCTGGCCTTTGATATCTCCTGTGACCTATCGCAATGCACCGAGAGCAGCACGCCGCCGCTCCGCACCGCTCCTTCGTAGCGCTTCGCTTCATATTCCGGAATGCCCATTCCCACCAGCGCGCCGACGATTCCGCCGACGATTCCGCCTGAACCAACACCGGCCAGCGCGGCAACGATCGGCCCGGCGGCAATCAGCGGTCCGATTCCCGGGATGGCCAGTACGCCGATTCCGGCCAGTGCTCCCAGCGCGCCGCCGATGATGCCGCCGGCGGTAACGCCGGTGGTCACTCCTTCCGGCGCCTTGGTGTTCTTTCCGTGAGCGAAGGCGCGCGTGCTGTCGTTGTCCGGCAGCAGAGCCGAAATATCGGAGTTGGAGAAGCCGGCGGCCAGAAGCTGGTCGACGGCGTTCTCGGCGATGTTGGCATTCGTATAGATTCCGAAAACCGCTTTGTGCCGTATAGCCATAATGAGCCCCAGTAGTGAACTCCTCGAACGCTGTCGGCCGGCGCCGCTCATTTTTTGCGCAGCCACACGGCCAACAGGGTCAGATGGAGGAGTCCGGCGATTGGTTGTGTTCAGGAGGTTACCGGAATGGGCGCCGGCATCATGCGTTTTCGCAGAAAGCGTTGCATGGGTTTTTCGATCAGGTGCAGCGCCGCCACGGCGATGGCGATCAGGAGGGCGTAGCTGAGCCACGGGTCGAACTGGCTGAGATTGAGCCGTTCGAGGATGTGGGAATCGTGGATCATGTTCCACAGGTTGAAGTGGAGCAGATAGAGGCAATAGCTGGCTTCGCCGACGAAGACCAGCGGGCGCAGGCCGAAGAATGCCGAGAGCGGATTGGTGCCGGCAAGCCCGAGGATCACGCAACCGAAGAGCGGCATCAGAAGGCTGTCATGAAGAATGGGGTAGGGAACGAGCTGGCCCAGTTCCAGGACGGCCAGAATGGCCGCTATGCCGCCGGCGCCGAGAAAAAGGCGCAGGCGTGCCGCGCGTCCGACCAGTTCGTCCAGGTCGGCGAGCAGGATCCCGAAGAGAAAACTCGCCATATGCGGAAGGGGAGTGTACTTGAGCGCCTGCAGCCACGGACCCCAGCTCCAGCGATCCGGGTGCGCGATGCCGTCGGGCTTCAGGAACATGTAGAGCAGGCCGGGAATCATGCCGATGACCCAGACCGCACCCATGCGCATCAGCAGACCCCGCAACCGTTCCGCCCGCTTCCAGCTCGCCAGCCAGGGAAACAGAAGATAGAAGAAGCCTTCGGCGGACATCGTCCATGCCGGCGTGTTCCAGAAGGTCGCGATTTCGGGAATCCAGCCCTGAAGGAGCACTGGAGTGAGCGCCACGCCTGCCCAGAACATGCCCTGCGTGTGCGCGCCGTGCTCCACGGGGAGCATCTGAAACCCGAGCGCCAGGCTGACCAGATAAATCGGATAGAGCCGGGTGACGCGAGCCGTCCAGAACCTGCCCCTGTCGAGCTTTCCTTCCCGCGAACGCCCGGCGTAGTTGTAGGCCAGTACAAATCCCGAGAGCAGGATGAAAAAACTGACCGACGCGAAGCCGGCATTGACCACCGGCGCGAACCACCCAAACCATTGCGGATTGGAGAAGTGAAAGAAGACAATGTTGAGCGCCGCGAGACACCGCAGGCCGGTGAGGGCGTCGAGACGGGCTGGCTTGCGCATCACCACTGCGTGATTAGACGCCAGAGTGCGCGCGCGCGGCGCAGCCCTTTCGATGTGAATCGCGGGGGAGCTCATTCGGTCAACGTTCCCTCAATCCCTCATTATCGGGTTGGGTGTGCCCAGGTTCCATGGGTCCCCGGCAAGCGGTCTTTGCTTGCCGGGGTGGAGGCCTTCGATTTTGAGGCCTGGGATCACTACGACGTCACCAGCGAACCAACCTTCTCACCCAGTACCACGCGGCGAATATTTCCCGGCTCGTTCATATTGAAGACAATCATTTTGATGTTGTTGTCCTTGCACAGGCTGACGGCGGTCAGGTCCATCACCTTCAAGCCCTGCTTCAGGATATCCATGTATGTGATTTGGTCGTACTTTACGGCATCTTTATAAAGTATTGGATCAGCATTGTAGACACCCTCTACCTTCGTCGCCTTCAGCAGCACTTCGGCCTCGATCTCCATGGCGCGAAGGCTGGCGGCTGTATCGGAAGAGAAAAAAGGGTTGCCGATGCCGGCCGCAAAGATTACGACGCGCCCTTTTTCGAGATGCCGTACGGCCCTGCGGCGGATGTAGGGCTCGGCCACCTGGTTCATGAAGACCGCCGTCATCACGCGGCATTGCACGCCGCGATGCTCGATAGCGTCCTGCATGGCGATGGAATTGATCACGGTGGAGAGCATGCCCATGTTGTCGGCGCTCACGCGGTCCATTTCGCGGGCCTGGCTGGCCACGCCGCGGAAGAAGTTGCCCCCGCCCACCACGATGCCGACCTCGACTCCCATGGCGTTGACTTCGGCAATTTCACCGGTAATCTCAGCCACACGATCGGCGTCGAGCCCGAAACCCCGCTCGCCGGCCAGAGCCTCTCCCGAAAGCTTGAGAACAATCCGTTTATACATGCCGTTTCGAGTATCG
>JASHQQ010000311.1 GCA_030039035.1 Acidobacteriaceae bacterium
CCATGAGCGATCCGATCCGCGAGAGTCTGAGAGCGGCTGCCTCGGGCAGAGGGAATGTGCTGGTATGGAGGGTGCCGCGCAACCTATATCGGCGATATCGTGCGGAATCAAGAGAGACCCAAAGAGGCATTGGCCTACCTTGGCGAGTTGTCGATTCCGGTCCGGCTTTCCGGGGCAGCTCCTCGAAGTCCGAGCCGTCGCATGAATCTTGCGGCGGCAAAGGGAGATGTTGGCGATGACTATATGGAAGTGGCCGAAGCAACGAAACCCGGTGCAGAGAGACAACGGCTCTGCATCCTGGCCAGCCGCTTCCCGGGCAGGCGCTTGCGGGCATGACCTATGCAAAGGCGCCATGGCATGTTCTTTGGAGATGAGACCTTCGCCCCGGCCCAGTTTGCCCGCGATCTCGCCAAGTGCAGAAAGCTGGCAGATGCCAATCCGGACTGCACTCCATGATTGGCCAGCGGACGGAATCTTCCCGATGCGGAAGTTTGCCGCGGGATCCTTGACCGGATCCTTGCGCAGTGGTGTCAGGAGCTTTTCGATGGCTGAAACAGACGAACAACGCTCATATTGACTATCTCATTTGTGTGGCCGATTGATTCCGCAAAGGAATCCGTCGCGAGCCGCATTCCTTTGAATATCCGTCACGATCGATTCGATTCAAGCGGCGGACGCAGGTGTTTCCTGAGAAATTGGAAGGTTCCGACGCCATGAATCTCATGAGGTCCATTGAAGAACTCGATCTCTGTCCTGTCCCCGATGCCCAACTTGTCATAGAATTCACGAACCAGAGCGTATTCATAGGACACCCATTGATCCGCACCGACCGGGTCGTCGTGGCCGCGTTCCACCATGAAGGGTTTCGGAGCCATGAGGTTGGCCAGGTCCGAGTAGTTCATGATATTGGCAAAGTTGTATTCGTACATATCATACTCGCCCAGCAACATATAGGTCTTGGCCGTAAGAACATTGGTTGTCTTCCATATCCATTCGTTAAAATCACCCGAGCAGATCGAAAGGCAATACCCATCGATAAGAGGAGGTACCCGAACGGCCGTCTTGCCGCCATAGGACAAGCCATAAAATCCGATTCGATCGGAGTCAACAAACGGCTGCGCAGACAGCCACTTCAGAATCTGCTGATGCTGGCCCAAAATGAAGGAAAAGAGCGAAAGTCCGATGGGGTGGCCAATGCGCTGGATGATTCTGAAGTTATCCTGGCCAATGTAAGGATTCTGCGGCGCGAAGATAACAAACCCTTCATCCGCCAGACTCGCTCCGAAGTGATGGTAAAAATGGCTGTCGATATGCGGATCGGTTATCTCGTTTGGGCGGCCCTCGAGACCATGCTGGCAGACGACGACCGGCCGTTTCTCTCCCGGCTTCAAGCTTGTCGGGACAAGGAGAATTCCATAGGCAAAGACGCCTGGCCAAACATCGAGAACGATTTCGTATCCCCGGAAGCCTGGTTCATCGAAAACCATCCGGCTTCGCGGGTTCGGTGGCAGAGTCGGCGCCGGCAATCGGCCGATAACCTCCTCCCATATATAGTCACGGCAGCTTTGGGTTGAAACCTGCCAGCTTTTCAAGGAAGAAGCGTCTGCATTTTTCCAGAATTCGGCCCTGTTGTCAGGAGATTTGCGGATCAAGGCCTGGGTAAAGGCAACCAATTGATCAAACTGATTGTGCAAACGTGAAGCCGGATCGAAACTGATCGTTGCTTTTGGAGGCGAACCTATTGCGGAGATACTTCCTTTCCCGGCTCCTAATGCGCCAAGGAACGCCAGGATCGCGGGTTCAGATCCCGTGGATCCCATGGCGCCGTTCGCGGCGATCAACTGAAGATTGGCCTCGGCATTCAGTTGCTTGAAGAATTGGCTGGCCCGCTCAACTTCGCGCTGCACTTCATTCAATGGCGCAGTCGTCAGTTTCCCGTTCGGGCATGCGCACGCCGCGTGTTCGCCTGTCACAGGCGGCGGACCATCCACCACTGGCCCCCGGCAAGCCTCTACGATAAGGACTCTCGGCGCAATCATGCTCGCCAGCTCGGCGTCGCCAAATTCCCGGACCAGCGACCATACATCGCGATAGATTGGCTCTTTCCAGACATTTTCGCGCGGCTGAAAGTATCCGCTAACCACTGCAGCCCTGATTCTTGGATCGAGCGATGCGCTGTAGAGCGCCAGCAGACCGCCTTCGCCGTAGCCCATGACGCCAATGGGAAGAGACTCTGTTGCACCCTTCCTCTCGAACCAATCGACAGCGGCCAGAATCTTTTGCACTTCGAGTCCGATAATGTGCCTGCCAACCTCGAAAGCCATGCGGTAAATCCACTCGCGATGCGGCATGTTGGTCATGCCGATTCCCGGAATGCCCGAGAATGTATCGTCCCGATTCATCAGAAGCGGAATGATAACCTGTACGTCGTTTTCTGCGAGCCTGCGGGCAAACTGGGACGCATCGGGGACCCCATCGGCAATTCCGGCCAACATCTCCGGCGTCCAATCTGCGTCTGGAATGGCAACGGCGCGAGCCACCGGCGGGTGGTCCGGATGCAGTAACAATCCTTCTGCTTCCATACCGTCCGCGTCCGCGGTTGGTGCTGCAAATACAGGCCAGCGGATTGCATAGATGTGAAAGCCATGGCCTCGTCCAACTTCGGTTTGCGTCCAGTCGTTCGCCGAGAGGCTGGTCGGTTCAAAAGCTGCACGAGAGTCGACAGCTCCAATGATTTCCCGCAGATGCTTTCGATTCGGTGTTATGGATGCCTCATAGCGCTCTGCCGAGGTGAAATCGCGTTTCCAGAGCCGTTCACGCCCGGCAGCGAGCCTGGAGGTCTCGTTCAACAAGTAAGACCTGATGTCCTCGACCATCTGCTGTGCCAGATCACCCTCAAGCATCAAGGGGGTTGTCCCGGGAAGCACTGCGGCGGGATTCTTCTTCGCGTCCAGCACAAAGGGCCGCGTTCCCCAGAGCCTTGTAAGGCTGCCGTAGGCGGCTGATCCCGCAGAGAGGTTCAAGAACTCACGCCTTTTCAAATTCTTATTCCCCAAGCAACATCGCTGACTGGAGACCCAGCATTGTGATATATCACAACTAATGAGATTGTCAAGGTGCAGACCAAAAGGATTCGTCGAACATGCCCATCCGTGATTACAAGTCCCAAACGACCACAATTCATCGCGATCCCCTGCCGGCCAGGAAGAGGCCTTGACAAAGCGTCCATGTTTGATATATCACGCTGAGATAGAAGAGGAGCGGTGACGCCGTTCGCAAGTGGCCGGTGGCTGCGCAGTTGTGCCCGCATCGACGCCATCCCGCCGGGAGCCGGAGGGTGATGATTCGAAGCTGACAGGTCCCCGTACAGCGGAAAACTCTCCGCGTTTCCCAAGCGCTGGACCGGGAGTCAAACCTCGGGCCCAATGACCAGACCCGCAATGCGCTAACACTTTTACAGTGTCACCAGACATCGCGGGGTCCGCCAGCCATTGAGTCCGAACAGCGTTTGTCGGCCGCTTTCGCTTTGGACTGCACCAGTAAGAAGTGGGAGACAAAATGCAAAGACGTGTGTTCCTCAAGCAATCCGCACTTGGGATAGGAACACTTGCAGGAGCGTATACGGGGGTATTGAAAGCCGACGGAGGCGTTTGGGAGCCCAGTCCGGTGCTGCCGGACGACTCACGCAGAGATGCGCTGAATGAGACGGAGGATGAAGGCAAGGTTGTTTGGGGAACTAACGCGGTCCTTCTCAGGTCGCCTTGGGAGAAAGTGCCATCCATCGATGAAATGCTCGCCGACCGCGAACATACCATAGTTATCAACCGGTTTTATCGCGTCGGCGGAGAGGATCGACCGGCGACGCCGACGGAATGTCATATTGCTTACAGTAACGATGCACTCATTATCATGTGCCGGTGCACGGAAGACGACATGTCTTTCCCGTATTCAAATCTGGATGCGGGTTTGTGGCGCGAAGCCAATTGGCATTCGTTGCGTGGATTACCCTCTGCTGCAAACAACTGGCCTCCGAATCCCGACGAAGTGGATATCCTGATTCAGCCGGATACAGCCATTTCCTCGTACTATCAATTTGCAGCAACACCTCAAGGGTCGAAGTTTGGCTGCAACCGGGAACTGGGCGTTAGTGCCGCGATATCGGCCAACGAAGCGGCGGCCGCGCGTCATTCTTCAGAGCGCATTCGCGACATAGGCGAATTCCAAACGGCTGTTGACCGGAAAGATACCGAGTGGCTGGTTTTATTTCAAATACCTTGGAAAACGTTGGGGGGCAAAGCAGGGTCCGGATTCGGCTTCCTTCCGATGCGGACCCGGTGGCGTGATGGAGAGTTCAGCAGTCCGGTCGCAATGGATATCAATGAAGGTATGCCCGTTGACTTGCTGATTGAGGCCCACTTTTCCGGTAGTACACAGATGGAGGATCCTCAAAGCTGTCTGTGCCGACTGCCTTCCGGTTCACTCCGCTGGCAACGGCCGGCACTGAGGACGTATCCGAGTGCCGGAACCTGCAAGCAAATCTGGCAAATGGAGTCATCGTTAACCACTTCTACTGATAAGGAGAATCTGGGGCAACGGCTGTTTCTGACGCAGCGCTGGATGGATTTAATGATGCAGGAAGGATTCACGCCTCTTCCGCGGGCCTGGGGAATTCTCAAGTACGACCTGACGTTGGCCTTTTTCCGGCAAAAGGTGAACGACGCGCTCCGGAAGAACGAACTGGATGAGGCGTGCCATTTAGTTGATACCTATCTGGGCCAGTTAGACAAGATGTCGCGATGGTGGTACGCCGATGGCTCGCCCGGCAACCTGCTGAACGACGAATGGAAACCGGTGAAAAGGGCCGAGAGCCTTGAGGTGCAGGGCAAGACGCTCCTGATGCATTGCGTGGCAGGCGATCAGAAAGTCGACTTGCGCGTTGCTCTGCCGTCGACGGGCGGTATACGAATTTACGGTAACAAGGAGGGATACTGGAGGCCGGCGGACCTGCTGCCTCCAGCGGCCAGTTTGACATCCAGTTCCTGTTCGATCGACTTCGCCGATGGCAAGATTGTGATCCACAGGGATCCGTTTTCGATATCGATTTATGACGCGGCCGGCACGGAGACGATGCAAATCGGGGCCAACAGCCTTGCCTTGCGGTTCGACCCGGATGGCAAGATACTCGGCGTGGATTTCAGGCATCGTCTCGACCACGACGAAATGATTTATGGCTTCGGAGAAAAGTACGATCATTTCAATCACAATGGCGATGTGCTTACGCTGTGGGGCACGGATGACTGGGTCGGGAACGGCGAGGGCATGGCGAATACGACTTACAAACCGTTGCCTATCTTTCATAGCTCCAAAGGCTATATGGTTTTCGATAATTCGTCTTATCGCCTGAGAGCCGACATTGGGAGGACGGATTCAGACCAGTATCGCCTTACGCAGGCGGGCCCGATTCTTGACTATTACATATGGGTTGGTACGCCCGCAAAGGCGCTGGAATCCTATACCGCGCTGACTGGAAGGACACCGGTTCCGCCCAAATGGGCATTTGAACCATGGATGGGCAGAGGCGGGGGTGCCTGGGCGAGCGACCGCTTCCACGATCCTGTGGCGCAGCAAGAAAGTACAGCCCTTCGGTTTGCGGAATTGGACATTCCCCATTCCGCAATTTATGCGGAGGGTCCGTCGGCGCTTTCGCCGGAATTGAATCAGTTCATGGCAGCGCGCGGAATCAGGGTGCTGGGCTATTTTTGGCCGGAGATCGCAAGGTCACGGCAGCATTCGCTGCTGCCGGGGCTGAAACCCGACGAACTTCCAATTATGCATTGCGGAACCGAGTGCGAGACCGACGTGCTCTCGGACAGTGCGCTTTCGTATGTGGATTTCACCAATCCCAACGCCGAGGAGCTCTGCCGGCAAGCGTTGCGGGAGGCCCTGGACCTTGGCGAGGCGGGAAGCATGGTGGATTTTGGTGACATGGTTCCGGATGAGGCCGTGTTTTACGACGGTCAACATGGGGCCGAAATGCACAATTTCTACTACTACGACTACCATCGGACCATCAGCCAGGTATTCCAAGGGAAGCGTGGGAACGATTTTGTTCTGTATGCCAGAGGGGCCGCACCGGGCACACAAAGGTGGGTCGGACAGTTTGCCGGCGACCATCCGGCCAACTTTAACGGACTGAGACACGTTTTGACCGGAGCGCTGAACTTATGCGCCTGCGGTTACTCTAACTGGGGCAGCGATCTTGGCGGATACTTCGGCTATCCGCAGCCCGCTGTATATATGCGCTGGTTCCAATTTGGATGTTTCAGCCCCTGGATGCGCCCTCACGGAACGGCGCCACGCGATCCCTGGTATTTCGGTGATGCGGCGGTGACAAATTATAAGTTTCTTGCTTGGACGCGTGAGAACATCTTGAATTACACGCATAACGCAGCCGTGATCGCACATGAAACGGGCACCCCAATCATGCGGTCGATGCCCCTGGCGTTTCCCAGCGAGCAGGAGGTGCCCGCCACTGCCGGGCAATACATGTTTGGGCCCGACTTACTAGTTGCGCCGGTAGTCAGTGAAGATACCTTTAAAACGATTGCTTTCCCATCCGGTATATGGACAAGCCTGTGGGATGGCAAGACAGTCAGCGGACCGGTGACGCTCAAGGTTGACGCGCCACTCGACACGATTCCCGTCTACTTAAGACCAGGCGCCGTTGTGCCGGTGCAACTAAGCCCGGAGCTACGGTTCGGCAAAAGCATGACGAGCGGCCGCGTCGATGCGCTGGTCGTTACGCCTCCCAATAAAGATGGGGATTTTTCTCTTCTTAACGTGCTGGGTGAAGCGGCGAAGGTGACCGTGCGATCCAAGGGCGGAGCTATTGGATGGAAGCTGGAGAATCTTGCCGAGATGAACTACCTGCTGATTTATGGCACGTCTTCCGCAGCATCCGTGACACTAAATGGCGCAGAGTTGCCTAAGGCCGCGGCAGCGCCTCCCGACTTGGCGACGAGCACTTGGGCGAACGACCCGGCCGGCAACAGGCTCGTGATTCATCTTCCGTCGCGCCAGGTTGAAGATAGCGCTCCAGTAATGGAGATTGATGTGGTTCAACTCTAGCAAAGAACAGAATGCCTTACGCAGTGGGAAAAGGCGGCAGTGACCTGTTCCTATTCTCGCAAGGGAGTCAACGTTAAGGAGCAAGAAATGAGCTCTGGTTCGAAGCTGGCCGATCCCAAATCTCCAAACCAAACGAATCCAAGCCGGCGCGATTTTCTCAAATCGAGTCTCGTAAGTTCCGTTGCGGCAGCGACGCTTAGCGTCCCAGCTATGTCGCAGGAGTCCGCCAGCGCCGAAGCCACGGCCGGGCATTCGTCCATCATCGTCGTCACCGGCGCACCGCCTTCCGCTCCGCTTCGAAGTCCCTGGAAGAGCGCGATTGCCAC
>JASHQQ010000312.1 GCA_030039035.1 Acidobacteriaceae bacterium
AGGTCCACTGATCCGGTGTCGGATGATATCCGTACTTGTCCGCCGGCATCTGTTCGGCTGCAGCGACCATATAGCCGGACTGGCGCTGAAAGATCTCCTTGGCGCTCGCGACTACCGGGTTCGACGCATCCTGCGCAAACGCACATGCCGAAGCCGCGGCGAACACAATCCACCCCACTGCAATTCTCATCTCGTCACCTCAGACTCATCCTACCTCCTGGTCCTTCCAGAAAGGGGCGCGGATGCTCGACTGATTTCCAAGCGCGAGCTGTGTCTCAGAAAAGTGTATTTCTCGGGGATGCAATTGGCGTGGATTTCAAGGCTCAAAATCTGTGTAGCAAGAAACAGCCGTTTGATGCTACATCGCTTCCCTGGGGAATCAAGGAATGAAAACGGCGCTTTACGCGAGGGTATCGACGAGGGATAAGGGACAGGACACGGAAAACCGGTTGCGCCAGCTCAGGGGGTTCGCCGCGACCCAAGGGTGGAAGGTCGCCGCTGAGCATGTGGACAGGGTCTCAGGGAAGCGCGGCGATCGCGAACAGTTCCAGAGGATGTTTGCCGCCGCGTCTCGCCGGGAGTTCGACATCCTGTTGCTCTGGAGCCTGGATCGCCTCAGCCGCGAGGGAGTGTTTGAGACGCTCAACCACCTTCAGCGCCTCACGTCTTACGGGGCTAATTACCACTACTTCACCGAACAGCACCTGGACAGCACCGGCATCTTCAAAGAAGCAGTCATCGGCATCCTGGCCGCGGTCGCGAAGCAGGAGCGAGTCCGCCTGAGTGAGCGCACGTTGGCAGGTTTACAACGCGTAAAAGCGCAAGGTCGTGTCGGAGGCCGGCCAGCAAAGGTCGACGATCCGAAGATCGTCAGGGCTCTCCGCCGCTTGCGCGACCAGGGCAAGAGTATCCGGCAGATCGCCGCTGAACTGAGGCTGAGCACGAACACGGTCCTGAAGGTGCTGAAGGCGGCATAGATCTCGTCTTACCACGGCTACTGAAGCGCCACGGGATTGCCGCGAACGAAACTTCCGGAAAGGCGGTAATCCGCCCGGAACCCGCAGACAGATCGCCAGCCGCATCCCGAGAATGCAGAACTCCTGAGCTAATTCAGAATGCCGGAGAGGCGGCCCGGCCAGCCGGGCTGACGATAGCCCTGTAGCATCCAGAGATCAAGTCTGGATTTAGAAATGCTATAGACAATGCTCTTGCCACCCGGCCTGAGACTGATCAACCCAATGCATCCACGAGTGGGAGGGGTTAATCTGGTTGGGAGTTCCTCGAAACCTTAGGAGGTGTCCATCCATGGTTCGTCCGATCTTTGTTGTGCTTGCTCTGACCTTGTTCTTTGAACATTCAGCCCTGCGTTGTGAATCGCAAACTTTAGCGCCGGTCCGGGCCGCGCCGGATCACATCGGCATCGAGGGTTCCGTGCAAGACCAATCCCGCTATCTCATTGGGCAATGGCCGCGCGATTTCGAGATTGCTGTCGTGGAAGCACTCGAAGAACCGACGTGCAACCGCCCCACAAGAGTGGATTGCTCGGTGCGGGTGAAACTGGTTGAGGTTGTTCTCGGGCATCAGCACAAAGCCTCGTATGTCGTTTCCTACAGGCCTGGCAAAGAGGCTGATGGGGGTGCTCGGATCGAAGTGAAGCGGGGCGACAGGATTGTTGCCATGTTGACTCCCATGATCCATCCCCCGAACAGACCCGTGGCCTACATTGCGACTTATCTAGATCACGCTAACGACGCCATTGTCGAGTCCATCCGCAATGCGGTTGCAGAGATACTGACGGCCGGTGCGCGCTGCGAAACGAAACCCTAAGCCACCACGTCGCACGGTTCCCCGTCTGCGTCGAAACACTAGCTTAGCGTCCCCCCGCATTGTTGACGAAAGGGTGCGATAGCGCTCATAAGCGCGGAATCGGCTCGTAACTGGACGAATGGTCGGCAATTGGGAAGTTTCGCCTGCCCAGCGGTCCGGAGCCGGGTTCCCGGCCCGAATGTTCCGGAATGGCGATAATACGCCAAGAAAGTCAGGGTAGAACGCGACATCGCTTAGACTTTTTGTCATGAGCGCCTTCGAATACACTCCGATTGTCGCTATTGTGGCGCTCTTCATTTGGTTGTGGTGGCGAAGCCGGGTCAGAGCGCGTGAGCTTCGTTCATTGGCCGAGTCTTGCGGATTCCATTATCTTGGCGACGCGCTCCCCCGTAGCGTCCCGCTCAGAGGTCCGCAACTCGATTCGATAACGACCGTGTGGAACGTGATCGACGGCGAACCTCGTGGCACACGCATCGTTGCGTTTGATTGCCGGTTCGGAGTTGGCAAGGGAAGCTGGCAACGAACCGTAATTGCCATCAAGACAGAAACCGCCAACATTGTAGCCCCATCCTTCGGTCCGGCATTCCGGATTGAGCAGATAGACGATTGGGTCTTCGTTTACCGGACCAAGAACTTCACTCTCATTGCGGTGCAACTGACGCCGATAGCCGAACTGCGAGGCTATCTCGAAACAATCTGACGCTCCCGCTTGAGCATGAAACCGTTGAAGCGAGAGTAGTCGGCAACTGGGAATTTTCGTCAGCCCGGCAGCGCCGGAGCCGGGTGCCGGTCGCGAATTTTACGAGTTGGCGGTCATCCACTTTGAACGCGCTGCGGCAGGTGATTCAGCGACAGAAATTCACCCTGGTCCGCATCTGTCTCGAAAGTGCTCACAATCTCGGCATTTTCTGATTCCTTTGCCAGCCGCGTAAATGAATTCCCTTGGTGTCACTTGCCTGACGAAGGCTGGGGAAGCGTGCCAGAAATCGTTTGGTTCGTGCATACTGGCTTTCCTTGGGGCGGCCACCACCGAGGAGGGCATTGACTTCCGATTCTCCTCGTCCTCGTTTTCGTCCTCATCCACTCCATTGGGTTCCATCGGTTCACATTCCGACCTGGAATATGCCCATTCTGGCTCTGGGCTCCCGGACTCAAAGAAAAGAGCGGATGGCTTGACGATTTCATATACTCGATTGCCGTCTTCAGTCCGAAGCAGCCAGCTTCTTCGGCGAACCGCACAGCGCCGTCCAGGTCCAATCCTGCCGCCGGTGGGAAAAAGAGCTTTCATTACTCCGGTAACCTGCAAGTGGTTGGCTCGCGGTACATTTGGGGCTCTTCCGTGGCAAAAACAAATCAAGGCAAAGGCGGCAACTCATCCTTCGTAACCGGACGATTGCGTATCCGCGTATCGAACCACTGGGTGCCAGGGAGAGCGAAACTGTGAACACAAAATCGATTCTTTTCAGGCTCATGCTTTTCCCGCTTGCAGGCACCGTCGCCCTTCCGGCGCCGGCACAGACAGCCAAATCAACTGCCTCAACGCAGGGGTCGTCCAAACCTTCCGCTTCGCGCCAGCAGTCTGCTGCCGACGCCGCAGCGCGGCGGCAACTCGCAGCCTGCCTGGCGGAATTCCAAACCAATCCCACGGACACGGCCCTGCGCGACCAGATTGTTGCGTTGGCCAAGAGCATGAATGCGCCCCCGCCGATTCCCCAATCCGCGCAGAACGACTACGCTCAGACCACGGCGAAACTCAGGGTCGCAACCACTCCGGATGCTTTCAAAGCCGCCGCCAAACTCTATGAGCAGGTGGCCGTGCAGGCTCCCTGGTTCGCCGAGGCCGATTACGGCGCCGCCAGCGCCTACGCGCAGGCCGGCGACTTCGAGGAGGCCCTGCGTAACCTCGCTCTTTATCAGGCTGCCGTGCGCCCTGGCTTTGACCCCCACAATGCCCAGCAGTTCGCGCGCGAACTCGAACACCAGCGAGCCGATCAGCAGTTTCAGTTGGCGTTGCAGCAGTTCAGGGCCAATCCCACCGACGCCGCCCGGCAGCAGGTGATTCGCCGCGCCCTGGCCATGGACCCTCCGCCCGACATTCCCGAAGAGGCTCGCTCATATTATGTGAGGGCCGATGTCTTCGGCGATGCCGCTGTGGACAATCCTTCCTATCAGAAAGGCGTCATCGACGACTACAAGGCGGCCTTGCTTATCGCTCCCTGGTGGGGGGAGGCGTACCGGAAGCTGTCCAGCATCCAGAAAGCCGCCGGCCAGTATGATGACGCCATTGCTACCCTGAACCTTTACTTGCTCCTTCAGCCTGGCGACGCCCGCGAAACCCAGGACGAAATCTACCGGCTCTCGGCCCTCGCGCAGATCGCGGCCGATGCCGAGGCGAAGAAGCAAGTGGAAGAAGAGCGGCAGAAAGAAGAACAACAGAAAATCGTCGAGGAACAGAAGAAAAAGCAGATGGCCGAGGCACAAGGCGCGAATGGCACTGTGGAGGGTAGATGGTATGAGATCCCCAGCGAGGGTGACTATTTTGTCGGTGGTTTGGATAATCCGCAATGCGACTACTTTGTCAGCCAAAAATCGGGAAGATGGACGATCAAAAATGGTTGCGGCCGTCCTGGCTGGGTCATCGACAAAATAACGGTCCACGCTCGCGTGCTCTCTTTCAAGCTTTCGGTACGCGACCCCGGATTCGCGTTCTCCACGGTCGCCGTCAACTTCGGGCTCTCCGCCGATGGCAAAACATTGGAAGGACAAGAGACCATCTATGATAAGGGCTTCGTGCCTCTCGACAACCACCGAGTCCAATGGATTCGCCGAGACGAGTAACAAAGAGCCAATGATTGAACCGGGTGCCTTTCGAGAACGACGAAGTCTTCATCAGCGCGCCCGAACGATTCGTTGCTCCATCCGTCATGCACGATGATCGCTCCAGAGAGACAGGGAATGACGACCGAGGCACGGAATGGACCGCTGAACTCCGGCTGTGTCTCCGTCTTTGCCTCGAAGTGGCCAATTGAATATCCCGTTGCATGCAACATTACTGGCGAGTCATCGGCATCGTGGCGGCGGTGGCGAAGCCGGAGCGAGTTCGACCCAGTGAGCGCACAATAACTGGTCGCCACCGCGCAAAGGCTCAAGGGGGTTGGCGGTCGTCCCAAGGCCGAAGACGCGGAGCCTCGTCCGCGAAGTAGCCGCTCGGCGCAAGACTCATGCGAGGGTTTCGAGTAAGCCGGGATGCCGAACCGGAACCGACGTAGCGAACCTTTGGCAAAGGGAAGGGTCGGCGGTAACCGGAATAGCGGTCATTCGACCGGAACCCGATTCAGTGTCATTGAGCCCTGAACCGCGCTTTTCAGTTCGCTGTCGGCTGCTCCATGTGATCAATCACGATCAGATCTACCGGCTCTTTCTTCACCGTTAGCTTGAGTCCGAGCTGTTCTTGCAAGGCCGTGAAGATCGACGGGCCCGTTCCCTGGGAAGCTGGTTCAGCTCCTGGAGGCGGTCCCTCGCCGTCCGGCCCACGTAGAAACAATCCCGCTGCCTCGTCCGGCTCCCATTTCAAGTCAAAGTCGTACCTCCCCGTCAGTCCCGTCTTGTCCACCACCGTTCTGTCGATTATCAAAGACAACGACTGCGCAAGACCCGCGATGGGAACCGCTTGTCCAACGAATTCGTCTGGCATCATCCGCATGATTCCCGCGCCGCTCGAAGCATCTGGAGTTCCAAATCCGTTCGGATAAGTGTTATTCGGGTCTGCCTCCTTCATCTTCAATCCGCCCTTGGAAATTACCAGTCTGTACACCGTCAATTCCCGGGTCTCATGATGAAAACTCAGCCCAAACCGATCCTGAAGCACGGGCAAGAACATCGCCATTATTTCGGTCGGCTTCAACCTCTTGAACCTCGGAACATCTTCCGTTGCGACTTTGGCCTCAATATCAAACCGCGATGAGCTTACCCAGCCGGGTACCTCGATTATCCTGTCATTCCACACCCCGAACGCATCGCGCAGTATGACTTTCAGAGGAAACCCCAATAGCGAGATTCCGCCTGGCGTAACCGAGATCCGGGTCTGCATACTATCACCGCTCTTGACAGGCCTCACTGAAATGATTTCAAACGTTGGCTCACCTTCAGCAGCGTTTGGCGCAGGGGCCACAGGCGCACTCTGTGCAGCCGCACTTAGGGAGGCGACACTCAACGTCACAACGCATGCCATCTTCGCAATCCGCTCCACCAATCTCCCCAGTCTCCAACGTCACTGCGTCCTGGTTCGTAGTCGGCGTTTTGCATGTAGCTTAGCAGCCTGAAGAATTGCAGACCAACACTCCGCATTCCGGGCGGATGGTCGGCTTTCCGGAAGTTTCGCCCGCCCGACGGCCGGGTTCCCGGCTCCGAATGTTCCGGAATGGCGGTGACTCGCCCGGAACGCACAGCCGTAACCAAAAAGTTGCGCAGGTAGAGAGGCACTATGCTCCTCTCTACCACGCCTCCAGCACCGCGAACCGTTCTGCATGGCTTATGAACACCCGCTTGAATAGCCCCATCGAAAGCAGTCCGTCGAAATCGGACGAATGCACCGCGCTCTGGCCTCCCTGGAAGGTGATGAACGGCACCCTTTCGATCGCAACCGATCCGATCGTCATGGTCTGCGGCGGAAGTGCCGTGAGCGTCCGCACCGTTCCTGAAGCCCCGGTCCCCTGGAGCGAGGCTCCCCTGAACAATCCAACCGCCATATAGGCCTGGGTGTTGTAAAGCAAGGAGACGTCCGCTCCCGAGTCGAGTTCCAGATGCACCGGCCGCATCCCGTCGGAGAGCTTCACAGCGATCACCGGCGGCCCGGCCAACCCATCGCCCGGCTTACCAGCGGGCCCCAGCAGTTCGACATGGCGACCTTTCACTTCCATGCTCATCCTGCCCGTCTCGTCGAGACAAACCATGCTGTGCGCATTGTCGATCAGCACATCGAACCGCTCCAGGAAATCCTCCCCCAGCACGCCACGCAGGTTGCGTGTTTGGCCTTGCGGAATTCCAAGATTGAACACCAGCACTTTCAAACCCTCGACCCGATGCGACCCCGCTTCCACTGCATCGACCTGCGCCATGGTAGCTGTCGAATTTACGCCCCCGCTCCTTACGCCGGCCTCGCCGCTCGAAGCCAGGTTGAGTTCACGGGCCAGCGCCGGATCGATCATGGTCATCTGGGTGCCCGTATCGAGCAGGAAGTTATACGGTCCGGAATGATTGATGCTCACCGCAACCACCATCTGGTGGCGGTTCAACAAATGGTACGGTAGACTCTCAACATTCCCCGGGCACCGTGATTCAGCCAGAATTGTTGTGGTGGTGGCGGCGAGAACGAATGCTGCGAACTGCTTCGTGATTGACATTGCCCGATCTCCTCAGCCGGGTAGGCTGAGGCGAATCTGGGCGCATGCCGGGACATGGTCTTGAACACGTGCTGATCAGTTTCTGAGCGCGCGTGATTCCTTTCTGAGGGTGGGACATGCGGGTGTGATGGAAGTGTGATGGCAGGTAAGTGTTTTATTTTCAGGTTCGCCGACGTCGAGGCCCACGAGCGGGAGTTTTCGCTGGTGAAAGCCGGCGAGACGCTCGCCGTCGAACCCAAGGCCTTCCGCGTTCTGCTGATCCTGCTGCGCAATTCGAAGAAGCTGATCCCCAAGGAGGAGCTGCTCAACGCCGTCTGGGGCGACGCGGCTGTCACCGAGAACTCACTGACGCGCGCCATCGCACTGCTGCGGAAGCTCCTCGCCGACGACGCCCGCGAACCGCGATTCATTGAAACCGTGACGAGCGTGGGCTATCGCTGGCTTTGTCCGGTGGAAGCTGCAGAAGATCCCTCAGCCGTTGCTTCGATGCCGGAGCCGGGTGCGCCCGGAGAATCGATCAAGGCGGCGAATGCAGGAAGCGCAGCGGCATCCGCCGGAGATGACTCGCACGGCAGAGCCGGCCAAGCACGATGGGTGTGGGCGGCGATCGCCGGGTCGATAGCTCTGATCCTGCTGGCGAGTGGTTACTGGTATCTGAGCCGGCCGCTGCCGCCGCCACGCATCTCCGCCTACACGCAGATCACCCGGGACGGCCGGACCAAGGATCTGGAGGGTACGGATGGCAGCCGCCTCTACTTCACCCAGTTTTCCCCGAATAAGATCGCGCAGGTCAGCGTAAACGGAGGCGAGATCGCGGAGGTTCCCGTTGCGGTGCCGGAGAGGGGTCTCTACTTGGCCCTCATGGATATATCGCGCGACGGCTCCAACGCGCTCATCGAGCTCGCCGGAGGCGAGGAAGGGAAACAGGCCGCGTCGTCCCTGTGGGTTGCTCCAATCCTTGGGGGATCTGCGAAACGTCTCGATACTGGCGCAAGCGGGAATTTTAGTCCCGACGGATCGGAAGTGATTTACTCCACCGACGAGGGAGATATCTTACTGTCCCGAATCGATGGGACGGAAGAACGAAGGTTGGCAAACGTGGGATCCCGGGCCTATTGGTTCAAGTGGTCGCCGAACGGCAAGACGATTCGCTTTACCAGGAACGACGGCTCTCTCTGGGAGATGAACCCGGATGGATCGGCCATTCATCGACTCCTCTCCGACTGGACAGAGAAGGGATTTCTGTGTTGTGGCGGGTGGACTTCGGACGGAGGTTTCTATCTTTTCCACTTGCACAAATCCCCGATAGAGAGCAACGTGTGGGCGTTGGACGAGCGACATGGGCTCTTCCGGCCGGGATCCGCCGCGCCCGTTCGACTGACAACCGGGCCGATCCAATGGGGAGGATCCATTTGGGGAGGACCCATTCCGAGCCGGGACGGCAAAAGCATTTTTGTGGAAGGCATAACCCCGCGCGGCGAACTGTCGAGGATCGACCCCAGGACCGGAAGCCTTCAGCCTTTCCTGGGCGGGATTTCGGCCGAATTTGTTTCGTTTTCTCCCGACGGAAAGTCCGTCGCATACGTGCTGTTTCCCGAAGGGACTTTATGGAAGGCGGACCTCGAAGGGAGCAACCGAATTCAGCTCAGCATACCTCCAATCCAGGCCTATAACCCTCGATGGTCGCCCGATTCGAAACAGATCCTGTTCTGGACCGATGCCTTCGGAGGCCGGCACAGTACAACCTTTATCGTCTCGGCGGAAGGCGGTGTCCCGAGAAAGCTCATCCCCGGGGAAGGCATCGACTCCAGGGATGCGAGTTGGTCTCCTGACGGAAACAAAGTTGTCTTCGACGCGGGAACGCTGACTGCCAAACCAGACACGCGTGATTTGCGAATGATCGAGCTCAAAAGCGGGCAGATTCAAGCCGTCCCGGGTTCAGCCGGATTCTGGTCGGTGCGTTGGTCTCCCGACGGACGCTACCTCGCCGCATTTGCGTATCCTTCGATGCCAATGTTGAGAATCTTCGACTT
>JASHQQ010000313.1 GCA_030039035.1 Acidobacteriaceae bacterium
GCGCCGGTGCGCATTTCGGCCAAGGCGCGCAAAGTCCCGGATTGGCGCGCGGAGGATGGCGCCGCGAATCCGGTGCCGCAGAGCCCCGTGGCCAGCAGCCAGCCGGAGGAAACCGTCACACTGATTCCATACGCCGCGGCCAAGCTGCGCATCACGGCGTTTCCTCAGTGCAAGGCCTGAACACGCAGATTCACTTCGCTTGCGGCCCGAAGCTCGACTCCGCCATGGTCATGAACACATCGCTCAGCGTATCGGTTCCCCCGTCGGAGCGCTGGATCAGCAAAATCGAAATCAGCTTGTCACCGGGATCGATCCAACCCTGCGTACCGAATGCGCCCCCGTGGCCGAACGAGCCCGCATAGTGCCCGGTCAGTTCGCCCAGCGGATCGGTGACAATCTCCCACGCCAGCCCGTAATCCGAGCCTCGCATCCACCCTACCGGCCGAATCCCCGATGTGTGCGACTCGGTCATGAGATGCACCGAAAACGGCGAAAGATAACGGCGCCCTGCGTACACGCCGTCGTTCAGCATCATCCTGTAGAGGTGCAGTAAGTCTTCGGCCGTCGAATAAAGTCCCCACCCCGGCGCGGGAAAGACCGCTCCCTGCCGGTGTCTGGCCGGATCGCCGCCCAGAATGCTCGCCGGCGCGCGCACCAGCCTGCCGTCGCTCTTCTCATAGACCATAGCGATGCGGTCGACCTTGTCCGGCGGTGGAAAGAAAAAGGAGTCCTTCATTCCCAGCGGTTGCAGAATGCGCTCGCTGATAAAATCGGCGTACTTCATGCCCGAGCACACTTCGATGATCCGCCCCAGCACTTCAATCCCCGCGCTCGAGTAGCTCCACTCCGTGCCCGGCTGAAACAGCAGCGGTTCTCTGGCAAGCTGCCGCACCACTTCATCGAGAGGTACGTTCATCCGTTGCCGGTAGTCCGGGATCGCCGCCGGCGCCGAGTCCGTAAAGCCCGCTGTATGCGTCAGCAAGTCGCGGATCGTAATCGCGTGGTTGGGTATTCCCAGGCGCTCGGCATCCGGGCCCTGGTTCACTCGAACGCGCAGCCCTTTGAACTCCGGCAGATACTCCTCCACCGGGTCGCGCACCGAGAGTTTGCCCTCCTCGGCCAGCATCATGATGCCGATCGCCGTCACCGGCTTGGTCATCGACATGATCTGGAAGATGGAGTCCTTCTGCATGGGCCGGCCGGCTTCGATGTCCGCCATACCCTGCGCATCGAACTCAACGGCCTCGTCTCCCCGCGACACCAGCGTCACCGCGCCGGCAACGGTCTTCTCGTCGATGAAATGCTTCACGCGCGCAGCAATCGCCGCGGCGGATTCCTTGTCGCTGGCCGGCGCATCGTTACCCTGGCCGAACGAATCTGCCGCCAATGCCATCACGAACACGAGTGCGAAACAACGCAAGAGGGTCCGCATGATCTGCTCCCGGAATTGTGCTGGATTTCGAACTCGCGATTATAACGGCCCAGCCCGGCTCATCTCGTCGCCAGCGCGCTATCGCCGGTCAGCATCTTCGAGGCCACGCGTCCCGCTCCGCGCAGGATCGACTTCACCGGCCAGCGTCCCTCACCGTCTGGAAAGAAGATTTCGCCGGTGCGCCGCGCCTCCGGCCGGTAAAACCAGCGCTTGAGCAGCGCCAGATGCCCCTGCCGCACAACTGCGTTGGGCAGCCCTATCGGCCTTGTCAACTCAGCCAGCACCGCCTCCATCCGCGCCTCGAGCACCCCGCGCGCTGGCCGCGCTGTTCTTACTCCCTCAGTCTCTGGTCCCTTAGTCCCTGTTCCCAGATCCCTGACCTCTGATCCCTCGCTTTCCGGCACCGGCTCAATCGCCAGCGGCTGGGCGAAAAGCGATGTCGAGCCCGATTGCTCATTCGGGATACGCATGCCGAGCGTTGAGAACAGCACCGGGCCGCGCAGGCGCTGGTTTTCGAATAGAAAGACCGCAACCTCGTCGGGATTCGCCGAAGCTTGCAGAATCACCACCCGGAGCTCGCTCAGAGGCCGTACCAGTTCGGCGGCCAGCGCGCGCACCGTCTCGACCCGCTGCACCTGGGCATGCAGGGCGGCGGCCGATTCGAATTCGAGCTGCGCCGAGGCCGTATCGCGCTCGCCGCGCAACACGACGAGCCGGCTCTCGCCGCGCGTGGCGAGAAAGCTCTGGACGGCGGCCGCTTCTTCGGCATAGCGCTCGTCGCTGCAGCCCTTGAAGCAGGGCGCGAGGCACATTTTCATCTCGGAGTAGACACACCCGGGATAACCGGGGTCGGGCGAGAGCTCGAAGGTGCATCGGCGCAACAAAAAGAGCTTGAGCATCTCGTCGGCAAAGCGCTCGGCCGCCGCACGCGAAGGAAACGGCCCGTAGGCCCACTCGGCCTCGCGCTGGCTGGGCTTGTTCGTCACGGTGACTCGCGGGTAGGGATTGCCGCCAAGAAAGCGCACAAATGCCGGATGGCGCAGGTGCATGCGATCGAGGCACTTCGTGCCGTATACGCTTTGGAGCAGCTCAAATTGAAGGAGCAGCGATTCAAACTCGGAGCCGGTAAGACGCCATTTGATGCTCCGCACGCGGCCGGCCAGTTGCAGCCGGCGTGGATGCCTGGCCGAAGGCTGCAACAATCGTTCGAGCCGGCCGCGCAGGTTGGGCGTGCGGCCCACGTACGGCTCGGCATGCGCATCAGCGCCATAGAGCGCGAAGACCGCGGCGCTGCGCGGCAGTTTCGCGAGCGCGTCGGCGGCGTTGGCCGGATCGAAGGGGATCTGCTCCATCAACCCCATCTTAGGTGACGGCTCGCCGATCTGCGGCCACGTGAGCGCCTCATCCTTACCGAGCCGTTTGCGGCAAGGCGGGAATGCGGAACTTTTTCGCCGACCGGCCAACTGCCGATTCACGCGCCTGACTCCGCCAGCCCAGCTATCTCCGCTAACTCCGCTAAACGCCCGCAATCGTCATCCCGTCGATCCGGATCGTCGGCGACGCCACCGACCCGCGAAAGACGAGGTCGTTGCCGAGAGCCGTCACGTTGCGGAGCATCTCGGCGAGATTGCCCGCGATCGTGACTTCTTCGACCGCATGCGTCAATTGGCCATTCTCGATCCAAAGACCCGTCGCGCCGCGCGAGTAGTCTCCCGTGACGAGATTGGTCCCGAAGCCCATGAGACTGGTGACGTACAGACCCGCGGAAACGCCCGAGATAATCTCTTCCGGCGCGAGCGCGCCGGGCTCGAGATAGAGATTGCCGCAACCGATACCCGGAGTTCCGGCAAGGCCGCGCGAGGCGTTGTGCGTCGATTTCATGCCCAGTTTTCGCGCGGAATAGGTGTTGAGCAGATAGTTGCTCAGCACGCCGTTTTCGACGACGGGAGTGCGCCGCGAGGGCAGTCCCTCGCCGTCGAAGGGCGAAGTGCCGAATCCGCCGATCCCGGCAGGCAGGATCATAGTGTTGTCGTCGACGATCCCGATCGCCGACGCGGCGATCGGCTCGCCGAGCTTGCCGGCAAGAAACGACGCGTGGCGCCAGATGGCGTCGCCCGATGCGGCTTCGAATACCGATCCGACCAGCGTGCGCGCAACTTCCGGCGCAAAGACGATGGGAGCCTGCTGCGTGGGCACACGGCGCGCTCCGAGGCGGCGAAGGGTGCGGCGCGCGGCTTCTTTGCCGATCGCCTCGGGCGATTCCACGTCGGTCAGCCGGCGAGCGCTCGACCACCAGCCGTCGCGCTGCATATGGCCGTTGCCGTCCGCGGCGATTGGAGCGGCAGAGATGCCCGCATAGCTGGTGCGATAGCTGCCCACGAAGCCGCGCGAATTGGCCAGCACCTTGCGTCCGGTCGAAGCGTCGAAGCTGCCGCCATCGGAGTTGGTGATGCGCGGATCGGCCGCCAGCGCCGCGGCTTCGCAGCGCCGAGCCCACTCGATGCGCTCCGGCCCGGGAAGCGAGTAAACGTCGTCGTAATAAAGGTGAAGGTCGCCGGGGAGCGAGCCGAATTCTTCTGTCTCCGGCAATCCGGTGAAAGGGTCCTCTTCAGTGACTTTGGCCAGCGCAATCGCTCCGTCGACAAGCTGGCGAATGCCATCCGCGGTCAGGTCGCTCGTCGAAGTCGAGGCCGACCGCTTGCCCAGGAACACGCGCAGCCCGAGCCCGCGCGAGCCGGAGTCCTTTAGCGTTTCAATCTCGCCCATGCGCACGGTCACAGAGAACTCGTCCCCTTCGCGGACCACGGCCTCGGCATCGCTGGCGCCGGCCTTCGTGGCAAGGGCCACGACGTCGGCGGCGAGGGAGTCGAGGTCGGGAGAAACGATGCTTCCAGGAGTAGTGGGCGGCGCGGACTTCAACATAAATCAAACCTATCAAAGCTCTCCATTTGTGTTGCCATTTATATCGAAACGGATATACTCAGACAATGAAGCCGGTTGAATTCCTTGGCGATACGTACAGGGTCATTACCGGTTTCCCAAA